>JAMPXH010000053.1 GCA_023701285.1 Candidatus Didemnitutus sp. | reverse complement strand
CGGTCGGCACGGCGGCGGTGGTGGTGGCGGCGGCGAGCCTGATCCCGGCGCGGCGCGCGGCGCGCTTGGAGCCGGGCGATGTGATCCGGGGGAACGCGCCATGAGTCCATCCGCTGCAGCAGATGATTTCGTCCTGCGGTGCGAGAACCTGCATCGCCACCTCGGTCGCGCCGAGGGGCGCGTGCACGTGTTGCGCGGAGTGTCGTTCGCGGCGCAGGCGGGGCGCGTGACGGCGATCGTGGGCCCTTCGGGTTGCGGCAAATCGACGCTGCTTTACCTGCTCGGTCTGCTGGATCAGCCGGATGACGGCGCGATCTGGATCCGCGGCGAGCGCATGTCGGGGGGCGACGATGCCGCGCGCACGGCGGCGCGGGCGGCGCACATCGGGTTCGTGTTTCAGTTTCATTTCCTCATGCCGGAATTCACGGCGCTGGAGAACGTCATGATGCCGATGCGCAAGCTCGCGCGGCTGAGTGAGGCGCAGATGGAGGTGCGCGCGCGTGGCTTGTTGGCGGACGTCGGGCTGGGGGAGAAGGCGCACCGGCTGGCGACGCAGCTTTCCGGCGGCGAGCAACAGCGTGTGGCGGTGGCGCGTGCGCTGGCCAACCAACCGGCCATCCTGCTCGCCGACGAGCCGACGGGGAATCTCGACCAGCACAACTCCGCGCTCGTCTTCGATCTGCTGACGCGGCTGGCCCGGGAGAACGGGCAGGCGGTCGTGCTCGTCACGCACAACCCCGATCTGGCCGCGCGCTGCGACGAGATTCGCCACATGTGTGACGGTGTTTTCGTCGACTGAGCGAGCGAGATGGGTAAGGCGAGGGCGGCAGGGCAGGGAGGGCGTTTTTTCGCTGCAAGTGTCTGCCGGCTCATTGTTGCGCGCATTGGTCAACAATGAGCTGGCACGGGGGGTTGTCGGGGTTGGGGACAGGTGAAATTCTCCGACATCCCTGACTCCTTGCCCTCCCGAGGCGTCTCTATTCTTAGCTGTTATAACCCTCGTTGCCAGTATGTTAGTGATTCGTGCGTGGCATGCTTCAATTCCCCTATCCGTGCGCTCGCACGTGGCTGAAGGACTTGGAATGACCGAACGCGCGACGCTGACCTGACCGGCTTCCTTGGCTGCCCCGTTCTCCCCTCTCTTGCTTTAGTCACTCTGCCCCCAAGGCCTGCGTCTGAAGCAGGGGCACAACTTGTTTACCTACATGCACCCCCCGTCCGTCTCCTCCTCCCCGTTCCTGCGTGTTCTCGGTTTGGCTGCGTTGGCGTCGGCGCTGGCCGCGCAGGCGCAGGTCGCGCCCGAAGCCCCCGGCACCGATGCGTCGTCATCCTCAGAAGAGAGACAGGGGGGCAACCAAGTCGTGGTGCTGTCGGCCTTCGAAGTGAGCACCAAGGCCAGCAACGAATATGTCGCCTCCGAGTCGGTCACGGGCACGCGCATCGCCAGCCAGCTGCGCGACCTGCCGTTCCAGGTGAACGTGATCACGGCGGAGTTCATGAACGATTTCGCGGCCTACGAGATGCCCGACCAACTCGGCTTCGTCTCGAACATCTCCCCGTCCGAATCGCAGGGCGAGTTTCAGCTCCGCGGCTTCCCGAGCACGCCGTTCGTCGACGGCTTCCGCCGCCTCGGCAACGTCAACATCGTGAACACCCAGCGCGTCGAGGTCATCAAGGGCCTCGCCGCCTCCATCTACGGACAGGTGCTGCCGGGCGGCGTGGTCAACTACATCACGCGCAAGCCCGGCTCGAAAACGGAGCACAAGATCGATGTCTCGATCGGCTCCGATGATTTCCGCCGTTTCAACGCCAGCACGACCGGGCCGGCCGGCAGTTCGGGGAAGTTTTTCCACCGCATCGATCTCTCGAAGCAGACGCGCGGCTTCTACCAGGACTTCGCCGATCGCGACACCGTCTTCGGCTCGGGGCAGTTGCTGTGGAAGCCGGCGGAGGCGACCAGCGTTACCCTGAAGCTCGATTACAGCGAGACGTTCAACCACGACCCGCGTCCGCTGCCGTGGGTGCGCACCGCCAACGGCGGCCAGAGCAACACCACCGCGCGCGGCGCCACCGACGCGAATGGCAATCAGCTCACGTATAACTTCATCGCGAACACCGGCGGCACCGCCGGCTCGCAGCAGACGGGCAACGCCCCGCTGCCGCAGGTGATCAACCGCTTCACGAATCACCCGGACGACATCGCTGGTTACCTCGCCTACATCGCCAACCCCACGGGCACGCCCTTCGTCGCGCAATACGGCCGGCTGCGCACGGTCAGCAATTCGTATGACGCCCTCGATTACAGCCTCGCGCGCGCCCGCTTCGATGCCTGGGGCGGTTTCAGCCGCTCCGAACTCGCCAGCGGCACGCTCACCGCCGACCACCGTTTCAACTCCATCTTCAGTTCCCGCGCGACGATCGACTACTACAACCGCGAATACAACCGCCAGAGCAACCACAACAACAACGTCACCTACAACGAGAGCATCCCCGTCCCGGCCCCGCCGTCGCCGAACGAAGGCCGCCAGACCTCCGCCTACGCCGACGGCAAATTCGGCGGCACCGCGCCGACGTGGCAGACCGCAAACTCCCGCGCGCTGACCATGCAACTCGACACGCTCGCGCAGTTCCAGACGGGCCCGCTGAAGCACAAGCTGCTCTTCACGGTCGATTTCGCCGACCAGAGAAAATACAACCAAAGCATCCGCATCCCCATCCCGGATGGCGACGGCATCTCCGGCCCGAACGGCCAGCCCGTTTCCCAGCGCCTGAGCGATCACGTGGTCGACACCCGCCTGGGTTATCCGGTCGTCTGGCCGCTCGTGATCCCCGGCGGCCCCGGCTCCACCGGCAACGGCCGCCTGACCTTCCCGTGGACGGCTGAGACCTACGCCTTCCCGCTGTTCGAGGAATTCCCCGGCCTCTACACCGAGCGCCGCGAAGACCGCGTCGTCACCAACACCGACCTCGGCCTCTTCATGAGCGAGCGCGTGTCCTTCTGGCAGGATCGCATCACGCTCCTTGCCGGTGCGCGCGTCGATGTCATGCGCAACACCGCGCTGAATTTCATGGACCCGACGCCGAACCCCGCCCGCGTCGTCTGGAACACCAACGCCTTCACGCACCAGGTCGGCTTCTCCGCCAACGTCACGAAGAACATCACTATCTTCGCCAACGACTCGAGCACCTACAATCCGAACCCGCAGGTCATGACGAACCGCCAGACGGGCGAGCTCCTGCTGTTCCCCAACGAGGAAGGCTCCGGCTACGAATACGGCTTCCGCGTCGCGATGTTCGACAAGCGCGTGAACATCGGCGTCAGCCAGTTCAACATCACCCGCGAGAACGTGCTCGACAGCCTCGTCAACGAATTCGGCGAGACCGAATACGTCGCCGACGGCACGCAGCGCTCCAAGGGCTACGAGATCGATTTCAACATCTCCCTGACCGAGAACCTGCAGCTGATCGGCGGCTACGGCTACAACGACGCCCGCTACGCCTACAGCTCGCTGCCGTATCTCATCGACCAAACGACCCCGCGCTCGCCGAAGGACAATCTCGGCGTCGCGCTGAAATACCAGATCCGCTCCGGCAAGCTCCGCGGCCTGTCGTTCACCGCCGGCGCGCGCTACCTCAGCGAGTCGCTCATCTCGCTCGGCAACGGCGGCACGCTGCACACGAATCCCTACGGCCCGAGCGAAACCTCCAGCAACAACTTCGTCCCGATCATCTTCAACAACCCGCTCTTCAACGGCGCGCTGCCGTTCCGCGACCTGCCGCAGGGCATCGCCATCCTCAGCCGCAACAATCCCAACGCGATCGGCACGCTCGATCCCTCCGGCACCGGCCGTCGCCTGCAGGACCCGGGCGCGAACCGCGGCTGGGTCACCAGCAACCGCACCGGCAACCAGCTCCTCGTGCCGTCCACCTGGGTCGAATACCAGCCCGGCATGACCCTGGTCGAAGGCACGCAATACTACATCATGGACGGCGACGGCCAGAGCAGCGCCAGCTACAAATACTCGACGACGGTCGACGACGGGCGCTCCCAGATCTTCAACAAGAGCTACGTGATTTGGGAATTCGGCGTCCAATACTCCTTCCGCACGCATAACCGGAAGCTCCGCCACACGATGCGCCTGAACGTGAAGAACGCGTTCGACAACTTCTACACCTACGGTGCCGGCGCGGTCGGCGACCCCCGCCAGTTCATCGGCAGCTACAGCCTCACGTTCTAAGCCCACCGCGGCGATTCATTCACCTTTTCCCCTTTTCGACATGAAACTCTCGCGCATTTCCGGCTTCGCCCGAGTGGCCACCTTGTTTGCTGTGCTGACGTCGCTCGTCCAGGCACAAAGCGGCGTGCCCATCGTCCACGATCAGTTCGCTGCGGCGACGGTGAACGGAGGCATGGTGAACGACGCCAACGGCTTCCTCACGCCCACCGCCACGCAGGCCAACTGGGCTTCGTTCGGCACGGGCAACATGGTTTACGTGCAAAACACGTCGCTCAACATTTCCGCCGGCGCCTCCCGCGGTCTCATGGCGTATTTCGCCCCGTCCACTGCTCCGGTTTCGCTCGGGGAAGGCGAGGGCATCTCCGTCCGGCTGAAGTTCAACTTCACCGCCGGCACGCCGACCTCGATCCTGAACAACCTGCGTTTGGGTCTGTTCTACAGCGGCGGCGGCGCGACCAACCTCAGCGGTGCCAGCTCCCGCTACATCGGCGGCACGAGCAACAGCCTCACGGGTTCGGCAACGGCGCGTCACTACGCGGGCTATTTCGTCAGCAGCCAAGCCACCGCCGCGCCGGCGCCGAACACGCTCTCCTTCTGGCGGCGCATTCCGGCCGCACTCGCCGGAGGCGGCACCCAACAGCTGATCGGACCGACCACGGCCGATCTGATCGAGACGTCCACCTTTGTCCCGGTCGGCTCCGCCGGCGGTGGAGCCGTCGGCCCCGTCGTGAACGATGGCACCGCCTACACCGCCACCTTCACCGCGCAGCTCCTCGCGCCCACGCAGCTCGAGCTCACTTACACCCTCAAGGCCGGCGAGACGACGATCGCCACGCACACGACCACCACGACGCCGGAAGTCGTGAATTTCGACGGCTTCATGTTCTTCTCGCTGGTGAACGCCGTCCCGACCATCACGGAGCTGCTCGTTGAAAAGCTCGGTGTGCCGCCTCCGCCGGTGCCGCCCTCGATCACGACGCAGCCGGACAGCGTCAGCGCGACCGCCGGCGACAATGTCTCCTTCACCGTCGTCGCCACCGGCGACGAGCCGCTCACTTATCAATGGAAGCGCGGCGACGTCGATCTCGTTGACGAGGGCAACATCTCCGGTGCCACGACGGCCACGCTTGCCATCACCAGTGTGCAGATGGGCCAGGCCGGAAACTACTCCGTCACGATCACCAACAACTCCGGCACCATCACCAGCGACGTGGTCACCCTCACCGTCGCTGCCGCGCCCGAGCCTCCGGTCGTCACCGCGCAACCGCAGCCCCAGACGATCGAAGAAGGCGAGAACGCCACCTTCACCGTCGTCGCCACCGGCACCGCGCCGATCACTTACCAATGGCGCAAGGACAACGTGGACCTTGTCGACGCCGCCGGCCACATCGCCGGCGCGACCACCGCCACCCTGACGATTACCGATGCTCTTCTCACCGACGCCGGCAGCTACACTGTCGTCGTCACCAATCCGGTCACGAACGTGACCAGCGCCGCCGCCACGCTCACGGTCAATGCCCTCGTCGCGCCGAGCATCACGTCCGAGCCAGCCAGCCAGACCGTCACCATCGGCGATCCGGTGACGTTCAGCGTCACCGCGACCGGCTCGGCCCCGCTCGCTTACCAGTGGCGCAAGAACGGCGAGGACATTGCCAGCGCCACGACGGATACCTTCACGATCCCGGTCGCGCAACAGGCGGATGCCGGTGCCTACACGGTGCGTATTTCCAACAGCGTCGGCGCCGTCGTCAGTGCCGACGCCACGCTCGTCGTGAATCTCCCGACCACCGGTCCCGCCGCCCCCGCGGCCCAACCGGCGACGCAGATGGCCGTCAGCGGTTTCGTGCTGGCGAGCGGCATCCCGCAAGCCGGCTTCATGGCCAACTGGGCCGCTTCGGCCGGCGCCATCGGTTACCACCTCGATGTTTCGACATCGCCGGATTTCACCGTGTTCGTTCCGGGTTACGAGAACCGCTCGGTCGGCAACGTGACCTCGTTCTTCGTCAGCGGCCTCAATCCCAGCACGACGTATTACTACCGGGTTCGCGCCGACAACGGCTTGATCGGGCCGAATTCCGCGGCGGTCAGCGTCACGACACCGGCCGCTGACAGCATCGTCATTCTCAACGACGAATTCGCTTCCGGCGGCGCCAATCTCGGCCTTGTGGCCGATGCCAACGGCTTCCTCGCGCCCACGCGCACGCAGGCGGCTTACGCGGCGTTCGGCACGGCCAACTTCGCCTACAACGCCGGCCCGCCGCCCAATGTGAGCGTCTCTTCCGGTGCCACGCGCGGCATCATGACCTACTTCACGCCGTCTGCGTCGACCGTTTCGATCGGCGTCGGCGAAACGCTGCGCGCGTCGGTCCGCCTCCGCTGGGTCGGCGGCACGCCGACCGACATCGCCGGCAACCTGCGCTGGGGTCTGCTCAACAGCGGCGGCAACGGCACGGCGAACAACCTCCCGGGCGTCAGCGCCCGTTACCTGCAAGGCGTGTCGAACAGCCTCAACTCGATGCCGACCGGCAATACCGCCCGCGGCTATTCCGGCTATCTCGTCAGCACCCGCGCCAGCGTGAATGGCTCCACCGACGCGATCGGTTTCTGGCGCCGCATCGCGGCCACGACCAACAGCACCGTCAACGACACCACGACGCAGATCCTCGGCGCCACCGGCACCGACGTCGTCTCGACCTCCGCGTTCAGCGCGCTCGGCTCCTACGGTGGTGGCGCCGCGGGTCCGCTCCTCAACGATCCCAGCTTCACCACCGCGCCCGAATACGTGATGACGTTCCAAGTGGCGCGCACCGCCGCCTCTGAAGTCGTCCTCACCTACGTCGTCTCGCGCGATGGCAACGTCGTCATGTCGCACACTGCGACGCAAACCGGCGAAATCGTGACGAACTTCGATTCGCTGATGCTGTTCTCGCAATACAACGCGTCGCCGCGCTTCACCGAAGTGCTGATCGAAAAGGTCGCGACCGCGCCGCAAATCCTCGCCCAGCCCGCCGGCGATGTTGCACTCGTCGGCGAGACCTCCGTGTTGAGCGCCGTCGCGATCGGCACGTCGCCGCTGACCTATCAGTGGAAGAAGGACGGCGTCGATGTCGTCGACGGCCCCGGCATCGCGGGCGCGCAGACCGCCACGCTGACGCTGGGCAACCTGCAACTCGCCCAGTCCGGCAACTACACCGTCACCGTGACGAACGCCGCCGGCAGCGTCACCAGTGCCGCCGCCGATCTCCTCGTGATCACCGAGCCGGTGGCGCCCGTCATCACGGCGCAGCCCGCGGCCTCCGTGACCGTCGATCAGGGCGAAGAGGTCCGCCTGTCGGTCACCGCGACCGGCATCCCGGCGCCGACTTATCAATGGCGCCGGGACGGCGTCGACGTCGCCAACGTCGCCGGGCGCATCACAGGCGCCACCTCCGCCACCCTCGTCATCAACCCCTCGCTCGCGGCCGACAGCGGCAGCTACACCGTCGTCGTCACCAACATGGCGGCGGCGCTCGAGAGCTCGGCCGCGGCGGTCACCGTCGTTCCGCCGGTTCCGCCCACCATCTCCGCGCAACCGCAGAGCCAGAGCATCATCACCGGCGGCAGCGTCACTTTCTCCGTCACGGCCACCGGCACGGAGCCGATCACGTATCAGTGGCAGTTCAACGGCGTCGACATTCCCGGCGCTACGTCACCGACCTACACGATCCGCCAAGTGCGCGATTCCCACGCCGGCAACTACACCGTCGTGCTCACGAACATCGCCACCACCGTCACGAGCGACACCGCCGTGCTCACCACGGTCGCTCCGACCGCGATCCCCGCGACGCCGGTCGCCACGACGGCGACGACCTATTGGGAAGGTGACTTCACCGCCAACTGGAATCCCGCCAGCGGCGCGGCCGGTTATCGCCTCGATGTCGCGACCAACAACACGTTCACGACCTTCGTGCCGGGTTACCAGGATCGCGACGTCGGCACCTCGCTCTCGCGCCTCGTGCCGGATCTCGCGCCGGCGACGACCTACTACTACCGCGTTCGCGCCTACAACAGCTTCGGCACGACCGTGAGCTCGAACGTCATCAGCGTGACGACCGCGCCGCTCATGGAAGAAATCGCGCGCGATATCGACCTCGCGGGCATGACCTGGCTCAGCACGCGGCCCAACGACAACATCGTCACCACCGAGCCGGCCGACGGCACCGTGAGCTTCCGCATGCAGGGCACGTCTGCGCCGACGTTCGTCGGCTTCCTGCCGCAGGCCGTCAACCTGCAGGTCGGCCAGCGCATGACGATGACGCTCACCTTCGAGACCGGCGCCACGGTGAACGCCGTGACGTCGAATTCGTTCCGCATCGGCTTGTTCAACTCGAACAACACGCGCCTCGCCGTGAGCACCAACATCGGCGATTCCGACCCGACGTTCCGTGACGATCGCGGCTACATGATCAGCATGAACTTCAACGGCACCGAGGCGACCCTGAACGGCCGCCGCGCCTCCGTGGCCCTCGCTGACAACAACCTCCTCGGCACCACGACCGATCTGTGGTCCGCCAGCCTGGTGAACCCCGACCTCACGTCCGGCGCGCCGGGTGCCTTTGCCCCGTGGACGACTTACACGCTCTCGATCAGCGTCGCGCGGCAGTCCGACCGCACGGTCGTCTCGGCGTTGCTGCAGGGCGGTGCGAACAACAACTACTTCATCACCGGCGAAGACCTGACCAGCGGCTCGCTCGTCAACTCGGTCTACGACCAGTTCGGCATGCGCATCAACGGCTCTTCCAACGCCGTCTCGCAACTGCTCTTCACCGACCTGCAGTTCAGCGTCGAAACCTTCGAGCAGCCTTCGGCTCCGCGCGTCGCCACGCACCCGGCCAGCCGGACGATCTCCGAAGGCCAGACGACGACCTTCGCCGTCGCCGTCTCCGGCGCCACGCCGATGACGTTCCAATGGCTCAAGGACGGCCAGCCGATCGCCGAGGGCGGCCGGTTCAGCGGCACCGCCACCGCGTCGCTCACGCTCACCGGGGCCACTCTCGCGGATGCCGGCACCTACACGGTGGAAATCACCAACTCGCTCGGCACCGACGTGAGCGATCCGGCCGCGCTCACCGTGAACGCCGCCGTCGCGCCTGCCATCACCACCGGCCCGGTGAACCGCACGGTCGCGGAAGGCGAGGCGACCTCGTTCACCGTCGTGCACACCGGCACCTCGCCGTTCACCTACCAATGGACCCGCGACGGCACGCCGCTCACCGACGGCACGCGCTACACCGGCACGGCTGAGGCGACCCTCAACGTCCTCGCGGCCGCCGTCGCCGAGGCGGGCACGTATGCCGTCACTGTCACCAACGTCACAGGCACTGCCAGCGCGAACGCGACGCTCACGGTGAACGCCGCCAGCGCCGCCCCGGCCGCGCCGGTCGCCACCGCCGCCACCGGCGTGCAGGCAGGCCGCATGACGGCGAACTGGAACCGCTCCGCCACTGCAACCGGTTACCTGCTCTACGTCTCGACCAGCGCCGACTTCTCGACGCTCGTCTCCGGCGCGCAACCGATCGACGCGCAGGCCGCAAACTTCTGGACGCTCACCAGCCTGCAGGCCGACACGCTCTACTATTACCGCGTCCGGGCCTACAACAGCGTCGGCACGAGCGATTACTCCGCCACGATCACGACCCTCGTGCAGCGCAACGAGGCGCCGGTGATCCTGAGCCCGGCCGCGACCACGTTCACCGCCGGCGTGCCGAGCAGCTTCCGCGTGCGCGTCGAAGGTGCCCCGGCGCCGACGATCACCGCGACGGGTCTGCCCGCGTGGGCGCAACTGCACGCCTCGACCGGCTTGCTGACGGGCACGGCGCCCGCCGGCACGTCGGGCACGTTCAACTTCCAGGTCACCGCCGCCAACGGCAATCCGCCCAACGCCACGCAGGCGTTCACCCTCACGGTTGCGCCGATCCCCGACATCACCGCGGCGCTCACCGTCGGCACGCTCGCCGGCACTGCGGGCCAGGCCGGCACAACCAACGCCACCGGCGCCGCCGCGCGCTTCCGTGGTCCGCTCGCCGTCGTCTCCGACGCCGCGGGCAACGCCTACGTCGCCGACGCCGACAATCACGTCATCCGCAAGATCACCTCCGCCGGCGTCACGACGACCTTCGCCGGTGACATGGGTGTCGCCGGTGCCGATGACGGCACGGGCACGGCGGCGCGGTTCAACGCACCGACCAGCCTCGCGATCGACGCGCAGGGAAATCTCTACGTCGCCGACACGCTCAATCACACGATCCGCAAAATCACCTCCGCGGGCGTGGTGACGACGATCGCCGGCACCGCCGGCCAGGCGAGTTACGCCAACGGCCTCGGCGCCGCCGCACGCTTCAACGGACCGCAGGGCGTCGCGTTGTCCGGCACGTCGCTCTTCGTGGCCGACACGAACAACCACATCGTGCGCCAGATCGCGCTCAGCAACAACGCGGTCTCGACCGTCGCCGGCGCCGCCGGGCAGTCCGGCATGGCCGACGGTTCGCCGAGCACGGCCCGCTTCAGCGGCCCGACCGGCATCGCCGTCGCCGGCACCGTGATCTACGTCACCGACATCGACAGCCACACTGTTCGCAGCATCAGCGCGAGCGGCGAGGTGCGCACGGTCGCCGGTTATCCGGAGGCGACCGCTGCCGCCGACGGCATCGGCCAGAACGCGCGCTTCCGCCAGCCCTCGGGTCTCGTCGCCACGGCCGACGGCACCACGCTCTACCTCACCGACACGGAGAATCACACCATCCGCCGCATCGTGATCGGCAGTCGCGCGGTGACGACCGCCGCCGGTCTCGCCGGCACCAGCGGTTCCGCCAACGGCGTCGGCTCCGCGGCCCGCTTCAACGGTCCTGCCGGCCTCGGCTTCGCGCCGAATGGCAATCTGCTCATCACCGACACCGAGAACCACACGGTGCGCACCGGCACGATGCCCGTCGCTCCGCAAATTCTGCAGGAGCCGCAGACGGTCACCGTCGCAGCGGGCGGCTCGGCGACCTTCACCGTGGTCGCCACCGGCACGCCGGCGCCGACGTATCAATGGTTCCTCAACGGCAACCCGATCTCCGGGGCGACCAGCGCCACGTATGCGATTTCCAACGTGAATTCGCAGACGCATGGCGGTGCCTACACCGTCGTGGTGAGCAACACGCTCCGCAGCGCCACGAGCCAGCAAGCCTACCTCATCATCCCGATCGCACCCACGACGAATCCGTCGACCGGCGGTGGCGGCGGCGCGCCGAGCCTCTGGTTCTTCTCCGCGCTCGCCTTGCTCGCCGCCGTGCGCCGCTTCGGCATGCGTCGCGGCTGAGGCGCTCCTCCGACTCCCGCGTTCCCATGCTCAGGCGAATCCTTCTCCTCGGCGCCGCCCTGGCGGCGGTGCTGTCCCTCTCCGCCGTCCCGACGCGGCCCGCGATCCCGGACACGACGATCGACGCCACCGCGCACGGCGTCGTCGGCGACGGCCGCACCGACAACACCGCGGCGTTGCAGAAACTGTTCGACGACACCTCCGCCGGCGGCGGCGGCCGCATCGTGCTCCCGGCGAGCGAGCAGGCTTACCTCGCCGGTCCGCTCAACCTGCGCAGCAAGGTCGAACTCCACCTCGCGAAAGGCGCCACGCTCTCGCCACTGCCTTACGGCGGCGGCAGCAACGCGCCCGGCACCTATCCGCTCAGCGGCGAGCGTTACACGAACTTCCTCACCGCGAGCAAGGTCACCGATTTCGCTATCACGGGGCAGGGGACGATCGAGGGCAACGGCCAGGCGTGGTGGGATGCCTTTCGCGCCAACAAGAAGATGCCGCCGCGTCCGTATCTGGTGCGCATCATCGGCTGCGAGCGCGTCCTCCTCAGCGGCGTCACGTTCTCCAACTCGCCGATGTTCCACGTCGGCTTCCACACCACGAACCACGTCACCGTGGAGGGCGTGACCGTGCGCGCGCCGGACGATTCGCCCAACACCGACGGCATCGACCCCGCCGGTTCGCATTATCTCATCCGCAACTGCGACATCTCCACCGGCGACGACAACATCGCCGTGAAGGCCGGCAACACCTACTGCAGCGACATCGTGATCGTCGATTGCGTGTTCGGCAACGGCCACGGCGTCTCCATCGGCGGCCAGACCAACAGCGGCCTCGACGGCATGCTCGTGGCGAACTGCACCTTCAACGGCACCAACAGCGGCATCCGCATGAAGGCCGATCCCACGCAGGGCGGCCCCGTCCGCAACGTCACCTTCACGAATCTCACGATGAACGGCGTGAAGTATCCCATCGCCTTCTACAGCTACTACAACAAGGTCGGCAACCCCGGCGCCGGCAAACACCTGCCGCCCGTCGCCGCCGAGTGGAACGCGAATCCGCCCAACCCGCTCGACACACCCACGCTGCCTTCGTGGCGCAACATCACGGTGAAGGACGTCGTCATCAACAACGGCAACAACTACTCCGTCATCTGGGGCCTGCCTCACGCCGAGGGTTTCATCGGCGAACTTCGTTTCATCAACGTCCGCTACACCGGCCGCCGTGGCCTGCTTTTCTACAACGTCGACGACGCCGTCTTCGCCAACGTCGGCATCCAGATCGAGAAGGATGGCCCGCCCGTCACGACCTACAATTCCCTCGTCATCACGCGCCAGCCGCCCAGCCAGCGCGCGGAAAAGGGCGGCAGTGTCACCTTCGAGACCGCCGCCGTCGGCGGCCCCGGCGCCAAATCCGTCACGCCGTCCTACCAGTGGTATTTCGACGGTCAGCCGCTTGCCGACGGTCGCCGCCCCGACGGCACCGTCGTGGCCGGCGCCGCCACCGCCAAGCTCGTCCTGAGCGACATCCAGGCGACCGCCGCCGGTCGCTACACCGTCTCGGCCAGCGTGCCGCTCGATCTCTACGACCCGGTGGCGAAGAAACTCATCCCCGGCGGCAAGGCCGCCAAGGCGAACAGCATCACGGCCATGCTCGCCGTGCCCTGAGCCGCGCCGCTGCGCGTCCTCCGCGATGAACCGCGACGATCCACTCCCGTTGCCTGCGATCCGGGGCTCCCGCGCGCCTTTCGACTCCGCCGATTCAAGAACGGACTCGACTCCGCCTGCGTTGGCCGCATCCACTTCCCGCGTGGAGCAAAAAGCGACGCTAGAGGACGTGGCCCGCGCCGCCGGCGTGCACCGCACGACGGTGTCGCTCGCCTTGCGCAATCACCCGCGCATCCCGCTTGCCACCCGCGAGCGCGTGAAGGGCATCGCCGACAAGCTCGGTTACCGCATCAACCCGCTCGTCTCGGCGCTCATGCAGTCGCGGCGCACCGGCAAGGCCGTGAAACACACGACCATCGCCTACGTCACGAATTATCCGACGCGCTTCGGCTGGATGCCCCAGTATCACGACCGCCCGAATTTCTTCCCCGGCGCCGCCGACCGCGCCGGCGAACTCGGCTACAAGCTCGAGCACTTCTGGCTCGCCGAGCCCGGCATGACGCCGCGGCGCTTCTGCGACATGCTCTCCACGCGCGGCATCAACGGCCTCATCATCGGCCGCCTGCCGCCGGGGCAGAGCGCGCTCGAGCTCGAGTGGGAACGTTTCTCCTGCGTCGCGCTCGGCATGACGTTGCGCTCGCCCGTGCTGCATCACGTGACCGAGAACCACTTCGACACCGTCTGGCAATCGATGTGGCGCTGCCGCGAGCGCGGCTACAAGCGCGTCGGCTTCGTCTTCTCCGACGTGAACGACAGCCCGCGCGTCGGCGACCGCTGGCTCGGCGCCTACCTCCGCAAGCAGTTGGAATTTCCCGAGCAGGACCGCCTGCCGGTCTGCCCCAACAACCCGACCGACGAGGCGACCTTCCGCGCGTGGTTCGCCAAGCACAAGCCCGACGCCATCCTCGCCAACGACCCGCGCCGCCTGACCGATTGGTTGAAAAACCTTGGTCTGGTCGTCCCGAAGGATGTGGGCGTCGTCGCGCTCGAGCATCGCCGCGATCTGGACTGCACCGGCATCTACTACGATCCGGCCAAGATCGGCGGCCTCGCCGTGGAAATGCTCGTGGGCCTCATGCACCGCAACGAGACCGGCGTGCCCGCCGTGCAACACGAGATCCTGCTCACCGGCGAATGGCAGGAGCACGGCATGCTCCCGTCGCGGAAATAATCCGCGCTCACTCGGTCTCGCTGACTTTGGGGTAGCACATGCTTTAGTTTCTGATTGGGAATGCCTTGCCGAGTCAACGATGAGCGTTTCGAGCCTATTGTGACAGGAAGGATGGTGGGTGATATTCTCACTAATCCCCTTCGTTTGGCTGCCCAAGCGACCCCACCTAACCCCGTAATCCCAGAGTTCTTCCGTCGTCGGACGTGTAGGTTATTTGGCTGAATCTCCAGCCCGTGAGCATCTCACCGCTGATTGAACCGGCCGAATCTCCACTTCCGCTCCGCTGAATCCTCCTGCACCTGCACCATGAAGCTATCCCGCCTCATCCCCCCGCTCGCGGTCCTGGCCGGACTCGCCGTTTCCCTGTCTGCACAGACGACTGTCGTGAACGATGATTTCACCAGCACCGAGGATCGCCAGCTCGGTGCGCTTTCGAGCACCCGCGCCAATTGGTATGTGCTGAGCAACAACACTACGACTCAAGCCCAGACCGTGGTCACCGGTGGCTCCAACGGCACGCCGCTCAGCATCAACGGCTCGGCGATTGCCGGCAGCTCGAACGCCTACATGGCGAAGTGGACGCCCGCCACGCTCGGCGTCGGCGACACGCTCACCGTGAGCCTCACCTTCTCCTTCCAGCGTCTGCCCGCCACGGGCGGCCTGCGCTTCGGCATCTTCGACAGCACACCTGGCGGCGTGATCACCAGCGATGTCGCCAGCGTTGGCCAAGCGTCGTTCACCGGCGACACGGGGTATGCTTGGACCGGTAACAGCAGCATGAACATCGGCACGGCGCCGTCAGGCAACGTCTTCCGTATCGGCGAGCGCACGACCCTCACTGCCACCAACCTCTTCTCGACCTCCGGTGACTTCACGCCGCTTCAGGCCGGCAACGGCACCAACGCGGCATGGGCGCTGAATACGTCTTACACGATGGAGATGAGCTTCTACCTCGCCGCGGCCGACGCCCTGCACATCAACGCGGTGCTGTCGGGTGGCGCTTTCGGCAGTGGTATCGCGGCGCTGGAGGCCGTCGATTCCACGCCTACGGCGACGAGCTTCGACTACCTGCTCTTCCGTTCTGCCACGGGCAATCTGTGGGATGTGACTTTCACCGAATTGAGCGTCATCCAAACCGCTGCCATCCCCGAGCCCTCGACCTACGCGGCGATCTTCGGTATCGGCGCGCTCGGTCTTGCACTTTGGCGCCGCCGCCGCGCGGCCTGAGCCTAGCGGACGAGTTCGGCCCAGCTTGACGAGGCGCGGGTTTTGCCCGCGCCTTTTTCATATCCTGACCACGCGTTCGCGCCGGCATTTGCGCGCTTGCCTGCCCGCTGCTTTCCCACTCGCCTGCATTCCTGATGCCCTCCGGCCCGGCCGATCGGTTCGCCTCTTGGTGGAAGTGGACGTTGCTCGGCGCGTTGTTGTTCCTCGCGCTTGATACGACGGAGCGGGTGTTGCGTTTGCGGGCGTTGACGGGGATTGCGGTGTCAGACCTCGTGGCGCCCCAGCTCGCGACCGATTCCGTGTCGGGCTACGCCCGCGGTCAGCGCACGCTGCCGCTCGGTTACCCCGATAGCTATCACTGGATCCGCCAGACCCAGGAAATGCTGGCTGCGGGTGACTGGCGCGTGCGGTCCGTCAGCTACGACAACGCGCCGCAGGGGCGCGAAGTGCATTGGAGTTCGGGGCTGCGCTGGTGGCTCGCCGGCCTGGGCCTGCTCGATCACCGGCTGAGCGGGCTTCCGCTGGGTGCGGCGGTCGAGCGCGAGGCACCGCTGGCCATGCCGCTCAGTCTCGCTTTGTTCCTGTTGCTCGGCACACCGTGGTTGGCTCGGCGCGTGGGCGCGCTCGCGGCGACGGTGGTGCCGTCCCTGTTCGTCACCTGTCTGCCGCTCTACGAACATTTCGGGGCGGAAGCGCCCGACCATCATGGCTGGGTCATTGCCTGCGGCATGGCGACCGTGTTGGCGCTGGTTGCGGGCATGGCGAATTTGGTCCCGGGCGAACCGCCGTCGCGGGCTCGCTGGTATTTTATCCTGTCCGGTGTGATGGGCGGTGTCGGCCTGTGGATCAGCGCCGCGACGCAAGTCCCGGTGCTGATTGCGGTGGGGATCGGAGCCGTGCTGGCGGCATGGGGATCATCGCTCGACGGTGCGTCCTGCGGGTCGCCCGGATTGTGGCGAGCGTGGGGATTGGCGGGTGCCGCGACGAGCTTGGGGTTTTATCTTTTGGAGTATGCCCCGGCGCATTTCGGTTGGCGCTTGGAGGTCAATCACCCGCTCTACGCGCTCGCGTGGGCGGGAGCTGCCGACCTGTTGGCGCGCTGGATGGAATGGCGAAACACAGTCGAGGCGTCGTTTCCGTTGCGTGCCGGGAAATGGCGCTTCCTTCCCGGGGGGCTCGCGCTCGCCGCGTTGCCGGCAGCCGTTTTGCTCACGGGGGCGCAGACTTTCTGGGTGGGAGACCGGCTGTTGTGGGCGCTGCATGTGGACTACATCAAGGAATTCAAGGGCCTGCCCGCGCTCGCAGCGCAGCTCTCGCCGGGGAAATTGCTGGGCGTCGTCAGCCTGTTGCCTTTGGCGCTCTGGCTGTTGGTGGCGTGGCTCGATTGGCGTCAGCTTGTCCCGCGTTGGCGTGCCGCGCTGTGGATCGCGCTGCCGCCGGCGGCGCTGATGCTGGGCTTGGCGGTGTGGCAGACCCGCTGGTATGGGCCGGCGTGTGGTTTGGCGCTGGCGGCGATTGCGACCGGCCTTGGTGCTTGGGAACGTGGGAGTGGGGTGCAACGATGGAGCCGCTGGCGCACGGGGACGCTCGCCGTCGTCGGGTTGGCGTTGCTGGCGGCGTATCCGGTTTCGGTCATGGGATACTGGTGGCGCACGTGGCAGGGACGGATGGAATTTTCCCCTCATCACCGGCACGAGCTCGTGGTGCGCGATGTGGCGCAGTGGCTGCGGGAGAGGGTGGGCGCGGAGCGGGCTGTGGTGCTCAGCGATCCGACTTCCAGCTCTGCGTTGGCGTATTTTGGCGGCTTCGACACGGTGGGCACGTTGTATTGGGAGAATCTCCCGGGCCTGCGGCGCGCCATGGAGATTTACGGCGCGGCGGACGCGGAGCAGGCGCACGCCCTGATCCGCGAGAGCGGAGTCACCCATCTCGTCATCTTCCCGTGGCATCCTTTCGCGGAGGAGTCCGCGCATTTGGCGCAGGGGCGGCGGGCCAGCGAGCCGGCGCCGGCACCGGCCTTTTTGCGGACCTTGGTGGCCACCGGCGATTGCCCTGTGTGGTTGAGGCCGTTGTCCTATGAGACGCCGCGTGATCCGGAGTCGCGGGTGCTCGATCTGGTGCGCGTCTTTGCGGTGGTGCCGTCGCAGGCCCCGGCTGAGGCGGCTTTGCGCGCGGCGCAGTTCAACTTGGCGGCGGGCGATGCCAGCGGGGCGGAGCGCCAGCTACGGCGCTCGCTCGCGATCGATTCCTCCCTCCTTCCTGCCCGCATCTTCGCGGCGCGAATGGCACAGGGCAGGGGAGAGGAAGAGGAGTTCCGCTGGGCGGCGCAGGGTATTCGTGAAACGTTGGGCGGGGCGACGCCGTCGCTCGAACTGCAGGATCGCATCGATTTGCTGATGGTCTTGGTGATGGCGGGCGACGGGGCGGCGGCCGTGGAGCAGTTGCAGCTTTGCCTCGTGGAAGCGAACGAGCGCGCCTTGCGGACGGTGCGGCCGGATGCGCTGTTCGAATTCGGCGAGTGTGCCCGTTCGCTGGCGCCGGAACAGATTCTCACGGCTGGCGTGGTGGCGCGCATCGATGCCATCCTGCCACCCCTCACGCGCGAGAGGTTTCTTTTCGGCCACGCGGTCAAGCTGCAGCGCGAGAATCGTCCCCGCGATGCGGCTGATCTTTACCGGCGCCAACTCGCGCTCAATCCGCGCTCGGTCGCCGCGCTCGGCAATCTTGCCTGGATCCTCGCCAGCACGGGCGATGCGACGCTGCGCGATCCCGCGGAGGCGCTCGGATTGGCGCGTGAGGCGGTGGCTTTGAGCGCCGGACGCGAGCCCTTCAGCCTGAACGCACTGGCGGCGGCCTGTGCGGCCACAGGGGATTTCCCTGCCGCGCGAGAGCACGCGCGTGCCGCGCTGCGCCGGGCGGAGGAGATGGGCAAGGTCGGCTTGCTTCCTCATCTGCGTGCGTGCATCGCCCTCTACGATGCCGGTCGGCCCTACGTCGAGACAGGCTCCCCGCCACCACCTTGAAGTGAAAGCGTGTCGGCGCGGCTGTGCATCCATTGCGAAAGTCGCGCCATGCCAGTAACGCGGATTGTTCAACTCGCCCCGCGTGCTAATAATCTGCCCGGGCGCATGTTGCTTGGAATTTTTGTTTTACATCGTAACAGCGGCTACCTTTTCTGACCGGCTCTGAACCGACACACACCGTGAGCCAACACTGTTCGCGTAAGTCATTTTTTGCCAAATTGGGCGCGTTAATCGCGGCCGTTGGCGTCCTTCCCAAGGTTTTCGCGAAGTCCGAATCCGGCGCCGCCGCGCCTGCTGCTCCGGCCCTCGCCCTGCGGCCTGAAACCCGCGCCGTCGCCCGCAAAGAGGGCAGCGTTTAACCGCCCGCGCCCTTCCCGGCCAACCATGTCGAAGATTTTCCCCAAATCCGCGAACGCTCTGCCGCTGCAGATCGTCGTCTTCCTGTTCCTGCTCGGTGGCGCCGCCACGGCCGCGGTCACCTACTACGCGACGCCCAAATACCTGCGCGTCGGCTACCAGCCCGTTCAGCCGGTGCCGTTTGACCACGCGTTGCACGCCGGCCAGCTCGGCCTCGACTGCCGCTACTGCCACACCTCGGTCGAGAAATCCGGCACCTCCGGCATCCCGCCGTCGCAGACGTGCATGAACTGCCACTCGATCATCAAGACCACCAGCCCGCTGCTCGAGCCGGTGCGCAAGAGCTTCGAGACCGGCGAGCCCGTGCCGTGGGTGAAGATCCACCAGGCTCCGGATTACGTCTTCTTCAACCACTCCGTGCACGTGAACCGCGGCGTCAGCTGCGTCGAGTGCCACGGCAAGGTGAACGAGATGAACACCGTCTGGCACGACAAGTCGCACTCGATGGGCTTCTGCCTCGATTGCCACCGCGAGCCGGCGAAGTTCATCCGCGAGCCGAAGGATGTCTTCAACCTCGATTCCAAGACGCTGGCCGAACAGGGCCGCATCGAGGAAGCCCACAAATTTATCGCCGATTGGAAGGTTAAGCCCCCGCAAAGCTGCTCCGGCTGCCACCGCTGATGAAACGCAAATTTGACCATCCCGCCGCTCCGTCCAGCGGTCCCCGTTACTGGCGCAGCCTCGACGAGCTGGCCGACACGCCCGGTTTTCGCGAGCAACTCGCCCGCGAATTCCCCGAAGGCGCGTCGTCCATCGAAGGCGTCGATCGCCGGCAGTTCATGAAGATCATGGCGGCCTCCTTCGCCCTCGGTGGCGTGGGCCTGGCCGGCTGCCGCCGCCCCGAGTCGCACATCCTGCCCTACGGCAAGGCCGTCGAATACACCATCCCGGGCCTGCCGCTCTACTACGCGACCGCGATGCCGCTCCGCCGGCACGCCGAACCGCTCCTCGCCGAGACGCACCAAGGCCGCCCGACCAAGCTCGAGGGCAACCCGTCCTACACGCCGCACGGCGGCAGCACCTCGCTCCTCGCCCAGGCTGCGGTCCTCGATCTCTACGACGTCGACCGCCTGACCGAGCACCGCCAGGGCGGCAACGTCCTCACGGCCGCGCAGGTCAACGATCTCCTCGCGGGCATCACGCGCACCTACGCCGGCAACGGCGAAGGCCTCGCCTTCCTCGCCGACGAGTCCGCCTCGCCGACCCGCGCGCGCCTCGTCACCGCGCTCCGCGCCAAGTTCCCCCGCGCCATCTGGGCCGAATACGAGCCCGTGCAGGACGAGGCCCCGCTCGCCGCCGCGCAGGCCGCCTTCGGCGCCCACGTCAAGCCGCTCTACCGCTTCGCCCAGGCCAAGCGCATCCTCACGCTCGACGCCGACATCTTCCACGCCGAGGCCGGCCACCAGTATTACAGCCGCGAGTTCGCCAAGGGCCGCCGCGTCGCCAAGCCGACGGACCCGATGAACCGCCTCTACGCGGTCGAGAGCGCCTTCACGCTCACGGGCAGCATGGCCGATCACCGCCTGCGCCTCGCCTCGAGCCACGTCCTCGCCTTCACCGCCGCGCTCGCCAACCAGATCTTGGGCACGAGCGATTATGCCTCGCTCGCGCAGGGACTCGAGGTCGACGCCAAGTGGATCGACGAATGCGCCAAGGATCTCGCCGCCCACCGCGGCGCCTCCGTGGTCGTCGCCGGCGCGCAGCAACCCGCCGCCGTCCACGTTCTCGTGCACGCGATCAACGCCCAGCTCGGCGCCGTCGGTTCGACGGTCGATTACGTCGAGGTCGAGGCGCCCGCCGCTTCCAGCATCCAGGCGCTCGCCACCGCCATCAAGGGCGGCTCGGTCAAGACGCTCGTCATCGTCAACGGCAACCCAGCCTACAACGCGCCGGCCGATCTCGACTTCGGTGCGCTGCTGAAGTCCGTGCCGCAGGTCATCCGCTACGGCTACCACCAAGACGAGACCTCCACGCTCGCGGGCACCGTCCTCGCGGCCACGCACTTCCTCGAGTCCTGGGGCGACGGTCGCACGGTCGACGGCACCATCGTGCCGATCCAGCCGATGATCCTCCCGCTCTTCGGCGGCCTGATGGAAGTCGAACTGCTCGCCCGCCTCGCCGGCGAAGAGACGCCCGACGCTTACGCGCAGGTATACACCACCATCGGTCGCCTGACCGGTGGCGAGAAGAAGGCCTTCGAAAAATTCCTCCACGACGGCGTGCTGGCGGGTTCGGCCTACAAGTCCGTCAGTGTCCGGTTCGATGCAGGCCGCGCCGCCGCGCTGCTGCGCAACGCGCCCGCCCCGCAGAAGCTCTCGAAGGACAACCTCGAGGTCGTGTTTGCCACCGATCATAAGGTCGATGACGGCCGCTTTGCCAACAACGGCTGGCTGCAGGAGTGTCCGGACCCGATCACCAAGATCTCGTGGGACAACGCCATCCTCATCTCCCCGCGCCTCGCGAAGGAGATCGGCGTCTATCCGGCCGGCTCGAACCCGCAGGTCGCGCGCGTCGAGAACGCCGAGTTCGTGCAGGGCAAGGAGCTCGCGCACGTCGCCGAGCTCACGATCGGCGGCCGCAAGGTCACCGGCCCGCTGCACATCCAGCCCGGCCTTGCCAATTACACGGTCGTCCTCCCGCTCGGCTACGGCCGCACGCAGGCGGGTCGCGTCGGCCACGGCGCCGGCTTCAACGCCTACGCCGCCCGCACCAGCGCCGCTCCGAGCTTCGTCACCGGCGTCACCCTCGCCAAGACCGGCGCCAAGCAGAAGCTCGCCAACACCCAGGAGCACTGGTCGATGGAAGGCCGCGACATCGTGCGCGAGGCCAACCACGACGAGTTCCAGAAGAACCCCGCCTTCGTCGCCGGCATCGGCATGGAGTCGCACACGCCTCCGGTTTACGGCAAGGATCAGGGCGCGCCGCTCGCGGCCAAGGCCAAGGAAACCCAGCGCGGCAATTCCCTCTACGAGCACCCGAACTTCGACGGCGTGCACCAGTGGGGCATGTCGATCGACCTCAACGTGTGCCTCGGTTGCAACGCGTGCGTCATCGCCTGCCAGGCGGAGAACAACATCCCGATCGTCGGCCGCGACCAGGTCATGCGTGGCCGCGAGATGCACTGGATCCGTCTCGACCGCTACTACTCCGACGGCAAGGCCGACGCCGCCGCCTTCGGTGGCGAGGGCAACAAGGAAATTCCGGAAGATCCGCAGGCGGTCGTCCAGCCGATGACGTGTCAGCACTGCGAGACCGCGCCGTGCGAGACCGTGTGCCCCGTCAATGCCACCGTGCACGACGACGAAGGCCTCAACGTCATGGCCTACAACCGTTGCATCGGCACGCGTTACTGCGCCAACAACTGCCCCTACAAGGTCCGCCGCTTCAATTATTTCGACTACAACAAGCGCGCGACCGACGCCCTCTACATGGGCCCGCTCGGCCACCAGAAGGAGATGCCGGAGCTGGTGAAGATGGTGAAGAACCCGGACGTGTCCGTCCGCATGCGCGGCGTGATGGAGAAGTGCACCTACTGCGTGCAACGCATCCAGCAGGCCAAGATCGCGCAGAAGCGGAAGGCCGGCGCCTCCGGCGACGTCGTCATCCCCGACGGCTCGTTCAAGGTCGCCTGCCAGCAGGTGTGCCCGGTCGACGCCATCGAGTTCGGCAACATCAAGGACCCGAACAGCAAGGTTTCGCAGCTGAAGGCGCAGGAGCGCGACTACGCGGTGTTGGGTTACCTCAACATCCGTCCGCGCACGACCTACCTCGGCAAGCTCCGCAATCCCAACCCGCACATGCCGGATTACCAGGCCCTCCCGCTCAGCCGCGTGGAGTATAACAACAAGAACCACCCGTCCCACGGCGCAGGCCACGGCGAGACGAATCACGGAGGGAAGCACTAATGGGCGCGCACTCCGCCGAGCATCCTGCTCACCCGATCCTCGCCGAGGTGAAGCCCGCGGTCCTCCCGCGCGCGCAACTCGTCGAGCAGCACCGCGACTTCAAGTGGATCACCGACAAGATCTGCGGCATCGTCGAAGGCACGACGCCGACCTGGTGGTGGATCTGCTTCGTCCTCGCGAGCTTCGTCGCCTCGTTCACCGTCGCCGGCCTGATCTACCTCGTCGGCACCGGCGTCGGCGTCTGGGGTCACGCCAACCCGGTCAACTGGGCGTGGGACATCGTCAACTTCGTCTTCTGGATCGGCATCGGCCACGCCGGCACGCTGATATCGGCGATCTTGTGCCTGCTGCGCCAGAAGTGGCGCACCTCGATCAACCGCGCCGCCGAGGCGATGACGATCTTCGCGGTCGTCTGCGCCGGCATCTTCCCGGTCTTCCACGTCGGCCGCGTGTGGATGGCGTGGTATCTCTTCCCGATCCCGAACGCCAACTACATCTGGCAGAACTTCCGTTCGCCGCTCGAGTGGGACGTGTTCGCGGTTTCGACCTACGGCACCGTCTCCGTCCTCTTCTGGTATATCGGCCTCATCCCCGACCTCGGCACGCTGCGCGACCGCTTCACCGCCGTCGGCAACAAGCTCAAGGCGCGCATCTACGGCTTCTTCGCCATGGGCTGGCGCGGCTCCAACCGCCACTGGAGCAACTACGAGATGGCTTACCTGATCCTCGCCGGCATCAGCACCCCCCTCGTGCTTTCGGTGCACACGATCGTCTCGTTCGACTTCGCCGTCTCGCTGCTGCCCGGCTGGCACACGACGATCTTCCCGCCTTACTTCGTCGCGGGCGCCATTTTCTCGGGCTTCGGCATGGTGCTCACGCTCATGCTGCCGCTTCGCGCGATCTACCGCCTCGAGGACCTGATCACGCAGTATCACATCGACTGCATGTGCAAGATCACCTTGGCGACGGGCACGATGGTCGGCTACGCCTACGGCATGGAGTTCTTCATCGCGTGGTATGGCGCGAACCCCTACGAGGGCTTCGCGTTCATCAACCGCGCGTTCGGTCACTACGCCTGGGCCTACTGGATCATGATCGGCTGCAACGTCATCACGCCGCAGTTCTTCTGGTTCAAGGCCGTCCGCCAGAACACGACGCTCGTGTGGATCCTCTCCATCTTCGTCAACGTCGGCATGTGGTTCGAGCGCTTCGTCATCATCGTGACCTCGCTCGCCCGCGACTTCCTGCCGTCGTCGTGGGGTTACTACAGCCCGTCGATCGTCGAGATCTTCACGTTCTTCGGCACGTTCGGCGTCTTCTCCGTCCTCTTCCTGCTCTTCATCCGCTTCGTGCCCATCATGCCGATGTCGGAGGTGAAGGCGGTCATCCCCCAGGCCGACCCGCACGGCTCGGGCCATTAATCGCGGAGGCATGACCATGAAAAAGACCTACGGAATCATCGCTGCTTTCGACACCACGCCGGATCTCTATCACGCGTGCGAAAAGGTGCGCGACGCCGGCTACTCGCAATGGGACGCGCTCACGCCGTTCCCCGTGCACGGCCTCGACGCCGCCATGGGCATCCGCCGCTCCAAGGTGCCGCGGGTGTCGCTCGCGGGCGGCATCACGGGCTTCTGCACCGGCATGTCGCTCATCTGGTTCACCAACGCCTACGACTACCCGCTCATCGTCGGCGGCAAACCCTACTTCTCGCCGATGTTCGCCTTCCCGGTGAGCTACGAGCTGACCATCCTTTTCACCGCGTTCGCGACCATCATCGGCATGTTCGTGATCAACGGCCTGCCGCGCCATTATCACCCCGTGATGAAGGCCCCGCAGTTCGTGCGCGCGCTGGACGACCGCTTCTTCATCGTGATCGAGGCTCAAGACCCGAAATTCAATGCCGCCGCGACGCGCGAGTTCCTCGCGAAGATCGGCGGGAAGGACATCGCGGAGGTGGAGGACTAACATGCGTTACGCCTACTACACTCTCCTCTT
>JAMPXH010000174.1 GCA_023701285.1 Candidatus Didemnitutus sp. | reverse complement strand
TCGCCTCCGTCGATTGGACCGCGGCGGACGTCGTCGTCGCCAACACCTTCACCACCTTCTGGGCGATCCACGCCGCCCACGCCGCGCAATGTCCGTGCTTGCTCTACATCCACGAAAGCACGACGCCCGCGGAATTCTACGGCATGCGCGTGCCGCCGGCGGTCGTCGATTTGGCGGAGCAAAGCCTGGCGCTCGCCTCGGCGGTGTCGTTCACCACCGCCGCCACGGCGCGCTATCACGGCGGCCGGCAGTGGCTCACGCCGGGCTGGATCGACGTCGGCGCCCTCGACGTCTGGCGCAGCACGCGACCACGGGCCGCGAGTCGCGCGCGACTCAGCCTGCGCGATGACGAACTGCTCGTCTGCAACATCGGCACGGTTTCGGACCGCAAGGGCCAGCATACCTTCGTGCGCGCCATCGATCTGCTGTGCCGCCGCGAACCGGCGCTCGCGGCCCGCACGCGGTTCGTGCTCCTCGGCGGTCGCGACACGCCGTTCGAGGCGATGTTACACGACGTGCTGCGCGGGCTCGGCCGGCCGAACATCGAAGTTCATCCGGAAACGACCGACTACCTCGATTACTACCAGGCGGCCGACATCTTCGCCTGCAGCAGCTACGAGGAGTCGTCCCCGCGCGTCGTGCTCGAGGCGATGGCGCTCGGCGCGCCCATCCTCGCCAGCGCGGTGCACGGCGTGCCGGAGTTGGTGCGCGACGGCATGGAGGGGACCCTCCTGCCGCCCGGCGACACCGCGGCGTGGTGCGAAGCGCTTGGGCGGCTGCTCGCCTCGCCGCGCATCGGACGCGACTTGGCGTCCCGTGCGCGCGCCCGCGTCGTCGCAGAATTCGAAGCGGGCGCCGTGCTGCCGCGCCACCTCGCTTTGATCGCCCAAGTCGCAGCGACGGCGGAGTGATCAGCGCAGTTTCACGCTGCGCCAATAGCCCCAGTCGAAGGCCTTGGAGCCGTTGCTCAGCGCCGCAATGCAGATGCGCTCGCCGGGCCGCGGCACGTAATCGACCTGCACTTTCTGCAGGCCGCGATCTGCCTCGACGCGGGCGGGATCCAGCAAGCGGCGGAAGATCGACCGCGACCGTTTCGTCACCTCGTCCTCAACGAAGATGACGAACTCGATGCCATTCGTCTTCGAGTCGCTCCTGGTCCACGCATCGTCGATGATGCCGAATTCCATCTCCACACTCGTTACCGACTCGGCCGGCCGGAGCCAAAAGAGGCTGTCGGAATGCGCCAACAACACCGCTTCGCCGCCATAGCTGGCTGGGGCGAAACCGAACTCGAAATCCACCTCCACCGGACCAGGGCTGATCATCGGGAAGGACCGCCGGGCCTCGTCCGCCGGAATCCGCATCGGCCTCCGCGCGGAGTGCATGCGCTCCGGGAATACCGTATCCGAGGTGAAACGATTCCGCGCACTCGCGAGAAATTCGAGCACACTGGTCAGGCGGAAGCGACTGACATAGACGTCGCCAAAGCCGTTGCGGAACACCGGCACCGGATCGAGATCAAGCACGCGCGTCGCGAACTCCACGAAACGCGCATTGCCTCTCACTTCTTCTCCGACGATCAAGGTATGGACCGTCTCATCCGCCAGCGTTTTGAACGCCCGATCGAGGTAGTTCAGGTCGTTCTCCAAGCCGCGCCTGATCATCAGCGCCCGGCGCTCACTGTAATAGGGGATCATCGACGCCCAGTCGTAACCCGCCACCACGATCACGGCACCGGGCGGGGTAATATCCTTGATGTTGTCCGTGAACGCATGCTTCCCCAGCGAAACGATGGCCTGCTGCAGGCGGTAATTGCCCCAGTAGGTCTGCACCGGACCCGCGAGCAGGAGCAGCACGAGCGCGCCCGCCAGCCATCGTGGCACCCGGCTGTCCCACAGCCCCACCGCCACCAGACCGGCTCCCGCCACGATAAAAGCCGCGGAGGAATAGAAATAATAATCCTGCAACGCATAGGCCCAGGGGAACAGCAGCTGCGAAAACATGAACACCAGCGCCAGCCCCGCGATTTTCCCCCGCAACCGCGGCAGGAAGACCATTCCGGCCACGATGACCGCGGGCAGCAGCGGCCAAGGCTTCACGATCGCCTCGCTCCAGCGCTCGACCAGCGTGCCCCACAGCTCGGGCGAAACCAACTCCTTGAAGCGACCCAAGCCCCAGTTGCCCTGCGACAACGCCGTGGACGTGAAAATCGTCGTCGAAAGGTTCGATTCTTTAAGCGCGTCGGTCGCAGCGATCCACCAGCGCAGCAACCCCAGCGCGGGGCCGACCGTCGCCGCGCCCCACCAGACCGTCAGCGCCGGACGACGCCAGCCCTCGCCGGCGCGCCAATCCCGCCACAGCATCCACGACCCGTAGGCGGCGGCCGGCAGCATCCACACCGCGAAGATCACGTTCTTCACCAGCGCCGCCCCGATGCCCGCCCCGATCGTGAGCGCCAGCCAGCCGTAACTGCGCTCGTCCATCGTGCGGAGGAAGCCCGCAAGAAACCACGCGCTGAACATCAGCGCCATCGGGTCGATCAGGAAGGCGCGCGTGTAGAAAATGTAGACCGGACAGAGCAGCACGAAACACAGCACCAGCAACCGCCGACCCGCATCCAGACCCCAGCGCCCCAGCGCGAGGAACATCGCCGGCAACGCTAGGTAAAAGCACGCGATCGAGATCGCCCGCGCCGCCAGAAAGTGCGGCCACTCCGTCGCCCGACTCAGCCAGACCACCGCCCATTGGTAGAGCGGGAACTCCAAAATGAAACTCACCCACGGCTTGCCGAAGATCGGCTGCTCGTAGAACGCCGAAAAATCATTGTTCCGATCGATGTAGTAGGTGATCAGCCCGGTCTGCGACTGCCGGAACTCGTGCCCCGAAAGATAGGGCATCTTCAGGTTGAAAAAGACGAGCCAGGCGTGCAGCAGCAACGCGGCCGCGAACAGAGCCACGAGCCACCGGTTGCCCGTCTTGATCGGGACTGTCGGTTCCATAGTGCGAAAAAAAAGGCCCGCCGCATACCAGCAACACGAATGTCTCGGCGTCGCTTTTCATGACACTCCACCGGCGCCACCCCGCTATTCGCCTCGCGCCCCGCTTCCTTTGCCTTCGCTTTACAACGCCGGCCTCGACTGCAACCTCTGGCCTTCCCCGCATGCTGGAAACCGCCGAAGCATACTTCCATCTCGACGACCCTGTAGCCCCCGGAGCCCCCTTCTACGCCGGACCCCGGCTGCTCCGCGGCTGGTCGGTCGGCCGTGGCGCCTGCTTCATCACCGACCTGCGCGTGCGCGTCGGTAGTCGGATTTTCCCGGTGTTCTACGGTCACCCGCGGCCGGACGTCGCGCAGTTTCTCGGCGTCAACCGGCCGTGCTTCCCCGCCGGCTTTGAGGTCGAACTGCTGCTCGGCCCCGGGGAAAACCAAGTGGAGTTTCAACTCTGCGACGCCGCCGGCCGATGGCGCACGCTGCACACCGCCGTCCTCAACACGACGCCCGCGCAACCCGTCGAGTGGCGCCGCGATACCGCCGCGGTCCACGCGCCTGAATTCGCCCGCGGCCTGCGCCTCGTCCTGCAACGCTCGGTGGACGACGACGTCACCTCTGCCGCGAAGGCCGTCGCTGCAAGCTTCCCGACGCCGTTTGTCACCCGCTTTCCCGCCCTGCCTTTTCACGGGCACCTTCACCAGCCGCCGATGCTGCAACGCGCCGACTTCGGCCGGCTCATCGTCGAAGGCTGGCTCTTCCACGAGTCCGCGCGCATCCGCCGGGTCGCCGCGTCGATCGACTTGCAGGCGTGGGCCACGCTGCACTACGGCAACGAGCAGCCCTACGTCGCCGGGCTCTACCCGCAATTCCCGCACGCCCGCCACTCGCGCCTCGAAGGTTTCATCGACGCCCCGTCGCACCTGCCCCAACCGGTGAGCCTGCGCGTCTTTGCCGAACTCGAAGACGGCAGCTGGCACCTCTGCCACGTGCAGCGCAATCACGTCCACGACGGCGAATCCAACAAGGCACCCTACGGCGCGTTCAGCCCGCTGCGCTTCGCGCGCGCCGCGTGGGAATTTCGCCAAGCCTGCCTCGCGCGCCAACTCACCGTGCCCCAGGGCCGCCGGCTTTTCGAAGCGTTGCGCGAAGTCTGGCAGGAATACCGCGCGCGCGCCTCGTCGCTCCGCGCTCCCGCCGCGTCTGCACGCGAACTGCCGCTCGACGCGTCGGCACCGGCGCCGCAGCGCGTGCTGCTCGTCACGCACAATCTCAACTACGAGGGCGCGCCGCTCTTTCTGCTCGAACTCGCGCAGCACCTGCGTGCCCGCGGCTCGAGCCTCGCCGTCATCAGTGCGGCGGAGGGCCCGTTGCGCGCGGAGTTCGCGCCGCTCGGCGCCAAAGTTGGCCTGCTCGACGTCGCCCCGCTCTTCGCCGCCCGCTCGACCGCCGAGTTGCAAGACGCCCTGCGTCGCCTCGGCGCCGACGAATCGTTTGCCGACTGCGATCTGGTCGTCGCGAACACGCTCTCCGCCTGGTGGGCCATCCACCTCGCCGCCGCCGCCGGACGCCGCTCGCTGCTCTACATCCACGAGAGCACGACGCCCGAAGCCTTCTACCACGGCCACGCGCAGCCCGCGCTGCTGCCGTTCGTGAAACGCACCTTCGCCCTCGCCACGCACGTCTCGTTCCTCACCGAGGCCACGCGCCGCTACTACTATCCGGTCCTGCCGCGCGCCAATCACAGTCTCAACGCCGGCTGGATCGACCACCCGCGCCTCACCGCATTCCGCGCCGCGAACTCCCGCGCCTCGCTGCGCGCGCGGCTCGGTTTCCCGGCCGACACGAAGATCGTGATCAACGTCGGCTCGGTCTGCGATCGCAAGGGCCAGCACATCTTCGCCCGCGCGGTCGACCTGCTCTGGCGCGGCCAGCCGGAACTCGCCGCGCGCTGCCGCTTCCTGATGGTCGGCGGCCGCCACACCTCGTTCGACGCGCACCTCGACGAACTCGTCGCGCAACTCGGCCGCGACAACCTCGCGGTGGTCCGCGAGACGCCGACACCCTACGACTACTACGGCGCCGCCGATCTCTTCGTCTGCAGCAGCTACGAGGAATCTTTCCCGCGCGTCATCCTCGAGGCGATGGCGTTCGAGCTTCCCATCGTGAGCACCGGCGTGCACGGCGTGCCGGAAATGGCGCGGCACGAGGCCGAAGCCTGGCTCGTCCCGCCCGGCGATCCCTCTGCCCTCGCCGACGGCATGGCGAAACTGCTCCTCGACGAATCGACCGCACATCGCTTCGCCCTCCAAGCCGCCGCCCGC
>JAMPXH010000052.1 GCA_023701285.1 Candidatus Didemnitutus sp. | reverse complement strand
TCGAACCCGGGAACAGCACCGCGGCATCCGTCGTGAGCGTGATCGTGCCCGCCAGGGCGCCGTCATACTTGAGGCCCGCGATGTTCAGCGTCGGGTTGGTCAGTTCGAGGAAGCTGCCGATGCGCACCTGGCCCAAGGCCGGGGCGCTCACCGCCGGGAGGCTGATGTCGTCCACCTCGAAGCCATCCGTGTAGATGCCGAGCTTCGACACGCTCGCCGTCAGATCCACGCCCGAGGCCGTCTTGAGCGAGAGGAAGGTCAGCGTGAGGCTGTTCAACGCGAACAGTTCCTGCCGGCCGCTCACGCCCGGATTGTAGGCGATCGTCATCCCGCTGCCGGCCGCCGCGAACACGTTCGGCACCGTCAGGGCAAATTGATCCACCGTCAGCGCGAAGGCCAAAGTCGCCACATCGAACGTGCCATTGAGCGCGTAGGTGTTCGCATCGCTACCATCGCTCAGCGTGGCGGTGAAGGCCGTCGAGCCCGGGAACAGCACCGCTGCATCCGTCGTGATCGTGATCGTGCCGGCCAACGTGCCGTCATACTTGAGACCGGAGATGTTCAGCGTCGGGTTGGTCAGCTCCAGGAACGAACCGATCTGCACCTGACCGAGCGGCGGGGCCGTCGCCGCAGGCAGGGCGATATCCTCGACCTCGAAACCATCCGTATAGAGCGAAAGCTTCGAGATGCTGGCCGTGAGATCGGCGCTGCCGGCCTTGAGCGACAGGAAGGTGAGTGTCAGGTTCTCAAGGTTGAACAACTCCTGGCGAGCGCCGCTGCCGGCGCTGTAGCTGATGACCATGCCGGACCCGTCGGCGGAGAGGACCTGCGGGACCGTCAGCGCAAACTGATCAACCGTGAGGGCAAAGGCCGTGGTGGACGCATCGAACGTGCCGTGGAGGGCAAACGCATCCGCATCGACGCCGTCGCTCAGGGTCACGGTCAGGGCGGAAGCGTCGGGAAAGAGCGTCGCGCTGGATGTCGTGAGGCTGAAGGTGCCGGTCAGCACGCCCGACGCATAGCCCAGCCCGGTCACGGTCAGCGATGGAGTCGCGAGGTGGAGGAATCCGCCGATGCGCAGATCGGCCGCGCTCAACGTGCCGTTGGCGATGCTGAAGCCGGATTCGCGCAACACGATCGTCGAGGCATGGAACAGGGGCGCGGTGCCGGTGCCGGCATCGGCGAACGCGAGCAGCTCCACATCCAAGGTGCTGAGGGTGAGCAAATCCTGGTCGTCGTCGGGGCTGGTGCGGTTGTAGCTGAGCACCGCGCCGGCGGCGGTGGCCTTGACGACATGCGCGACGAGGAGTTCGAACTGGTCGCCGGTCAGGGTGAGCGCGCCGGTTTCGAAGACATAGCTGCCGGTCAGGGCGAAGGCGTCGGCGTCGCTGCCATCGGTGAACGAGGCGCTGTAGGTCGACTGCGCGGGACTGAGAGTGGCGGAGGCGAGGTCGAACGAAAGGGTGCCGGTGAGCGCGCTGGTGGTGAAGTTGCCGGAGAGCGCGAGCGTGAGATGTGCGGCGCCGGTGGAGAAGACGCTGCCGCCGCCGTTGCCGCCGAAGACCAGGTCGGCCAGCGACAGGGTCGCATCGATCGTCAGCGTGCTGGCATCGAAGCTCGCGGCGAGGTCGAAGGTCGCCGGCTGGGAAGAGTGGCTGAGAAAATCGATCTCCATCGAGGCCGTGCCGGTGCCGGAGAACGCGCCGGTCGAGGCCGTGACGGAGAAGCTGGCGGAGTTCACCGCGAAGCCGAAGGCCTTCAGATTGGCCGTCGCGGCGTTGAGCGTCCATGTGCCCGCGACGGAGTTATAGGTGCCCGTCAGATCGAGCGCGGCCGCCTGGCCGTTGGACGCGAACGTGAAACCGGGCAGTTCGAGCGTGCCGGTCAGGTCGAGCGCGAGGGTCTGGGTCACCGTGAAGCCGACCGCCGACAACGTATAGTGCGCGGTGAACTCCAGATCGGTCGGCCCGTGGGTGAAGGAGAGCTTGGCCTCCGCGGTGCCGGTCGCCTTGGCGATGAGCATCGAGCCCAAGCCGGCGGGGATCGAATCGAGCCGGTAGCGCAGCCCGGAATCGGCGAAGCCGAGCGTCACCGCCAGATCGACGCTCGCCGCGATGGCCACGGCGCTGTCGGTCGCGCCGAGCACGTCGGCCGTGCCGTTGAGGTTGCCGCTGGCGGATACGTCGACGATCAGGGCCGAGGTGCCGGCCACGAAGAAGCCCGTGTCGTCCACGCCGAAATGCAGCGCCAGCGAGAGGTCGCCGGTGAAGCCCAGCGTGTCACCCGTGGCCAAACCAGACCCGAGGCCGTCTAGCAGGCCTTCCGACGCCGTATCGAAGGTCTCGCCGGTGTAACCGGCCGCCGTGCCGAAGCCCGCCGCCAAACTCACGGTGAAGGTGCCGAGGATGCGGTCCGTCCCCGTGGTGGCGGCGATGTTGTGCCCGCCGGTGTTCAGGCCGCCTTCGATCGCGGTGATCGTGAAGCCGTGCCCGGCCAGTTCATCCACCAGCGCCTCGGCGCTATCCGCCGCCAGCGTGGGGAAATCATAGGCGCTCAACCGCGTGGCGAGATCGAAGAGATCGCTCAACGCATCCGGCATCACCGGCAACGCCAGCGCTGTGCCCCCATGTGCCGCCCAGTCGATTTGCAGAAGATTGAAGAACTCCACCCACGCAGTCAGATGCGATTTCAGAGCGGCAAGGGCATCCGAGATCAGGGTGGTGAGATCGTAAGGAACCGCTTCTTCAGCGGCTTCCGTGTTGGAGAGGGAAGAGGTTTCCCCAGCCGGGGGGCCGACCGGCAGGCCGGGTTCGAATTTGTCCGTGGCAAAACGTGAAAGCACGAGCGGAAGCTCGGGCTGGGGAGCATCGGACGGACGCGCGGTGACGTTGGCATCCGCACCCGCCGCCGGACTCTCCTGCGCCGCATCGGTCGCAACGACGGCACCTTCCTCGCTCGCTTCGGTCTCGCTGACCGTCGACACACTCGCCGCCTCGGCGGCGACATCGAACAAGCCGCCCTCCCCGCCCGTCGCACGCCACTCCAAGCGGTCCGACGCTGAGGCGTCGATGCGTTCGTCCAACGCGACGGTGTCGCGCGGCTGGTCCTGAAACGGGTTGGCGTTGAACGGGTCGACCCTCAGCAACGGCACCAAGACGTCGCCGGCCAGCAATAGCCGCGGCTCTAGCGGATCGAGTTGGAATCGATCGGCATCATGCGGTGTCGAAGGGGTAGATCGACCGGAAGCCACTGTTGCTACTACTTGCATCGAGGCGCTTTGGGTCAAGCCTGGAGATATTATCCGGGCAAAATCTCCTGATAAGCCTGTGTCATGCGCCCCCTTTTTTTCACTCGGCAGCGCCGAAGGCCTCGTCGATCCAACGGTCGTGCCGCAACACCTCCAAGCGCGCCTGATAGGCCCGCCGCTGCGCCCGCGCCTGTGCCAGATGGCAAACCCACCGCGCCGCTGCCGTGACCCAGGGTTTCCCTCCCGACCGCCGCAGCACCGCATCCGCCGCCCACCGCATCCAGCGAGGAGCATGTCGCCGGAGCAATTCATCATCAAGTGCCACGAAACCAATCACTTCCCCCGGATCGCCTTGCCGACCACAGCGTCCGTGCAGCTGTCGATCGACCCGCCCGCTCTCGTGCAGCTCAGTCGCGATGACCACGAGGCCTCCCGCCTCCGCCACGCCGGCCCCCAGCCGGATGTCCGTGCCCCGCCCTGCCATGTTGGTGGCCACCGTCACGAAGCCCGCCTGCCCCGCCTGCGCCACGATCTCCGCCTCCCGGCGATGGTGCATTGCGTTGAGTAACTGATATTTAACACCACGACGCTCGATCATCTCCGCCAGTTCCCGCGAGGCCTCCACGCTGCGCGTGCCGACCAACACCGGCCGGCCCGACCCGTGCAATCGCTCGATTTCGGTCACCACCGCCGCCCATCGCTCCGCTCCGCGCAAAAAGACCCGCAGCTCCCCCATTTGCCGCCGCGAAGGCCGGTGCGTCGGCGCCACCACAAGCGGCAGCCGGTAGATGTGCCAGAGTTCCCGGGCGTTCTCGCGCGCCGTGCCCGTCACACCGGCCAAGCGCGGCACCTGCCGGAAAAACCGCTGAAAACTCAGACTCGCCACCGTCACGGACGACGGCGACAGCGCCACGCCCTCCTTCAGCTCGACCAGCTGATGCAACCCCTGCCGCCAAGTCCGCTGCGCCATCGTGCGCCCTGTGCCCTCGTCGATGATGAGCACCTTGCCCTCCTGCACGGCATAGTGCTTGTCGCGCTGAAAAAACTCCCGCGCCTTCAACGCCTGTTCGACCCACTCGCGTCGCCAGCGCCGGCCGCGCAGGATCGGCGTGCGCGGATGCCATTCCTCCTCCAAGCGCCGCAAGGCCGCCGGCCGCAACCGCACCGCGCGGTCGCGCTCGTCCAAATCGTAATCCTCGCCCGGCCGCAGCCCCGCCGCCAGCCGCGCCGCCTCCCGGCACGTTTCTTCCAACGCCACATCCCGCCGCGGCGCACTGATGATCAGGGGCGTCACCGCCTCGTCGATCAGCAGGTGATCCGCCTCATCGACCAGCACCGTGTGCAAGCCGCGCAACACGACGCCCGCCGGAGTTCCCGCCGCCCCGAGCCACGCGCGCAACAGCCGCCGCTCCCCCGCCCGCACCGCCCCGTAGCGCAGCCGGTCGCGCAGGAAGTCCGCCACCAACTCGCGGTTGGTCGTGTAAACGATGTCCGCAGAGTAGCGTTTCGCCCGCTCCGCCGGGTCGGCCTCGCCCGTCACAGCCGCCACCGTGGCGCCGCAAAAAGCATAGAGCCCGCGCAAGGCCTCGGCGTCGCGCGTCGCGAGGTAGTCGTTCGCCGTCAGGATGTGCACCGGCCGCCGGCGCCACGCCGCCAGCACACCCGCGAGCGCGAGCGTCAGCGTCTTGCCCTCGCCAGTCGCCATCTCGACCAGGCAACCCTCCTCGAGCGCGAGCGCCGCCATGATCTGTTCCCGGTAGGGATTCTGCCCGTGCACGCGCCGTGCGGCCGCGGCGATGGCAGCCAAGGCCTCGTCCAACTGCTCCGCGCCCGCCGGCCCCGCGGGCCAGGCCTTGCGCAACCGTTCGAGCGTGCCGTGCAACTGCTTTTCCGAGAGCGCCGCGAATGCCGCCTCGCGTTCCTGCACGCGCCCGGCCCGGTCAAGCCGCTCCGCCACGCTCGTGCGCCGGCCGCCGCGCCACCCCGCATCGAGCCACCGTTCCAACCCCTCGCGCAACCGCCGCGGCGCCGGCAGCGCCGAGCGACGGTATTCCGCCGAGGGTGTGGGAAGCACGTGCACCGCGGGATTCATGGGCGCCTCACCACCCGAGCCGGCGCTGCAGCAGTTGCCGCAGGCTCCGCCACGCCTGCCAGCCCAGCGGCTCCGCCGGCAACGCAAACCGCGCCACCCCGGACCGGTCATGCCAGACCCGCGCATCGGGCCCGCCGGTCGCCGGCAGCATGAAACTCACTTCGAAATACGGTTCGACCGTCGTCGTGCCCTGCTGGTCGTCGGCGCGCACCTGCACGCTGCCGCCCGCCTGCCAGCCCAGCGCCGGCGTGGGGAGGCGGCGCCGCTCCGCCGGGATGACGCGCAAGTCTCGCCCCTCCAGCTCCACCGCCGCCTCGCCCGCCACGCGCGCCTCCGCGCCACGCAGGTCGCGGCCGAAAAGCTCCCCCGCATCCTCCTGCGACACCACCGCCACGAAGCGCCGTTGACCCGGGCCGACGACCCGGCCGAGCAAGGTGCCGCGCGGCACGGCCAGCCCCTTGGCCTGCGTCAGCAACGGTGCCGACCACACCCCGTCGCCCGGCGCGCGGATCTCGAGCGCCTGCACGAGCTTTTCCAATTCCGCCCGGCGTTGCGCCAGCGTCGCCAGCCGCTCGTCGAGCGGCCGCACGAAGGCCGGCGAACGCTGCAACGCCAGCGCGCGCCGCGCCTGATTCTCCGCGAGGGCGCCCTCGATGCGGCGCAACTCGAGCCGCAGGTCCCGGTTCTCCAGCTGCACGAGCAGGTCGCCGGCGCGGACCGCCCGCCCGGGCTCGGCGACGATCTCGGCCACGCGCCCATCGGTGTCGGCCAGCACTTCCCAAGCCGGATCGGCCCGCACCACGCCCGGCGCGCGGAAATGCCGCGGAAAGGGCAGCACGAACAACAGCAGCGCCAGCACCGCCAGCGCCCAGACCGTCACACCGACCGCGCGCTTGCGCACCCGCACGAGCTTCGGCGACGACGCCACATAGACGAAGAATTTCCCCAGCGGCCCGAGCACCCACAGCGCGAGCCCGAGCACCGAGATGATCAGGCCGAGTCCGAAAAACCGGTCCGCGAGGAACAGCAGGATCAACCCGAGCACGAACACGCGGTAACCACCGCTGCCGAGACCGAACGCCGCCAGCCAGAACCCCTCGCGCGGTGTGCGCGCCACCGGCCGCGCCCGCGCCAGCCCGAACGCGTGCCGGTCCACCAGATACGTCAGCTGCCGTGTCGCCTGGCCGTGCAGGTTGGGCGTGTCGAACCAGTCCGACAGCATGTAATAACCGTCGAAGCGCAGCAGCGGGTTCAGGTTGAAGAGCAGCGTCGAGACCGAGGCGAGGAACATGACGTTGTAGGCGACCTGGTTCACGACGCCCGGGCTCGAGTTCGCCCAGATCACCGCCGCGATCGCCGCGAGGAACACCTCCGCGATCATGCCCGCCGCGCCCGTGAGCACGCGCTTCCAGCGCTCCCGGAAATACCACGCCGCGCTCGCATCCACGTAAGGGAACGGCGTGAACACCATCAGCATCACGCCCATCACGTGCACCTCGCCGCCGAAGCGCTTGCACACGACCGCGTGCCCCAGCTCGTGGAAGAATTTCACCACGACCCACGTCGCGTAGAGCCACGCGAGGTTGCCCGGCGCGAGCACGCCCTCCGTCTGCGCCACCCAGCCGCCGGCGCGCCCGATCACGTGTGCGAAACCCACGAGCACCATCGCCGCCCACGCGATCGCACCGACCGGCCCGACGATCCACCGCCACAACGGCGCGAGCATGTTGAGCGCGCGATCCGGGTCCCACAGCGGGATGCGCAGGAAGAGAAAATTCAACAACTGCGACTTCACGATCTGCAGCCGCTGTTTTCGTCCGTGCTGCGCGAGCCGCAGGCTTTCCAGCGGCTGCTCCGAGCGCAGCAATCCGGCTTGGAACAACTGCGCCAGCACCTGCAGCACCTCCTCCTGCCCGGGCGCCGCGTCCGGATCGTCCGCCATCGCATCCGCCCACGCCTGCTCGACCGTCAACCGCCCATCGAGCCGCTCGAGGAACGCACGCGCCTCCGGCGTGATGCGGAAGAACCGGTGCGTGTAAGGATCGCCCAACACATACCACAACCGCCCGCGGTAGGTCTGCCGCCGCAACCGCACCTCCGGCCGCAACGCCGGCCGCATGCCCGCGACCAGGTGCCACGATTCGCTGAACAGCGGGGAATCACTCATGGGGCGTCATCCGGTCGGGACCTGCAACGGTTCGATCCATCGCGCTCAGATCCACAGCTTCAGGTGCAGCCAATCCACGAGGCGGTGCGTCAGCACCCAGAAGAACGTCCGCCGGCCCGCCTCGATCTTCGCCACGCCGGTCATGCCGGGGCGCCACCACGGTTGCACCGGCGCCTTTACGGCGCATTCGACCGGAAAAAACGCCCCCGTCTCGCGGGCCTGCGCCACCGGATCGATCCGCCGCACCTGCAACGGGAACGTCTCGTCCGGCCGGCTCGCGAACGCGATTTCGCCACGCGCGCCGTCGGCGATTTCGTGCACGTCGCGCTCCGACACCTCCACCTCCGCGTAAAGCCCGTCGAGCCGCGCCAGCCGCAACACGACCGCGCCCTCCTTCACCGGCGAGCCGATGCGCTCGCCGAGTTCGCCGTCGTCGAGCAGCACGCCCGCAAAGGGCGCCCGCAACGACGCCTGCGCCAGCCGGTATTCCGCCTGGCCCACCAGCGCCTGCGCCTGATCGCGCTGCGCCAGCGCCACGCGCATCTCCGCGAACCGGTTCTCCCCGCGCGCCTTCTCCGCCTCGCTCTCGTAGCGCGCGAGGTCCGCGCGCAACGACGCCACGCGCAACGCCAGCTCGGTCGCATCGAGCGAGAGGATCGCCGCCTCCGCCGGCACCTGGTCGCCGACCTTGTAATGCAGTGCGGACACAAACCCGTCGAACGGCGCCGGCAACAGCGCCTGCCGGTCCGGCCGCAGGATGAATGTCGCCTCGACGCGGTAATCCATCTTCCCGAAGAACAACACCGCGAGCCCGATCGCCGCCAGCACGGCACCGAGTTTCGCCCACGGATGCTCGAGGCTCCACAGCTCGCGCGCCCGGCGTTCGCCCCAGCGCTTGAGCTTCGCGCCGGCCCATTGGTCGGACTCCTCGATCGCCGCCAGCAACGGCGCCACATGGTCGCCTACCAGCCGCAGCGCCTGCACATCGCGCTCCGCCAGCGCCTCGGTCTCACGCGCCACCAGCAACACGCCGACGATCGCGCCATCCCGGCCGCGCAACGGCACCGAAGCCACGTGCGCCACTTGCAGCGCACCCGCGAGTTCGTGGTGCGCACGGGCCTGCGCCGCATCCGGCGGCGCGGGGAAAAAGGTTTCGTCGTCCCGCGCCGCGCATTCCTCCATCGCCGCCTCGAAACGGCCGACGAGCTCCATCTTGCGGTCGAACCCCGCCTTCTGCGCGAGGGCCTGCAACCGCACGTAATCGCCCGCGCGCCAGCCGAGCGCGACCGGCTGGCAACGGTAACGCGCCGCGAGCTGGTCGCACAGCGTCAGCGCCGCCTCGCGGAACCGCGTGCAGGCGCGCACGATCGCCGCGATGTCGAGCACGTTGGCGAAATGCTCGATCTCGTCGACCGCGCGCCGGCTCTTGCGGAAATCCTGATACTGCGCCGGCGTGTCGGCCACGAGCTGCAGCCGCGCCAGCAGCAGCGGCTCCGGTTCGCCGGCCATCTCCACGAGCAGCACGGCCACGTGCTCCGGCTCGCCGCTGACGAGCGGCACGGCCAGCGTCCGCGCCGGACCGCCCGCCCGCAACACATCCGCCACGCCCTCCGCCAGCGCGCGATCGGCGAGGCTCTCGCCCTCGCCGCCGGGAAAACCCGCGACCCCGCCCGCCGCAGCGAGCAACACCCAGCGGCCCGCGCCGTCGGCCCGGCGTGTGAGCACCGCCGCGGCGCGCCCGCCCGCCCACGCGCGCACGGCCTCCACATAGCGCGACCAGAAGGCGCGCGGCGGACCGTCGAAACGCCGCAGGGCGGCCAGCGATTCCAGATCGTGCAGACGTTCACTCATGGCTCGGCAAAGGACTTGGCGCGGACGCGCCCGGCGGAACGGACCGACAGGGAGCGCGGCGGGTTCATGGGGCGGCGGGCAGACGCGCGACGCATTGCAGACCGGGGCGGATGGCACCGTCGCCGTTGCCGACCAGCACCTTCACGCGCTGCAGGCCGCTCGACGGGTCGACGCGCGGGTCGATGAAGTCGACTTTGCCGCGCGCCGTGAAGCCGGGCATCGCGGGAAACGTCAGCTCGACGTCGAGCCCGAGCCGCACCGCGCCCGCCTCTTCGGCCGTGAGCAGCAGCTGCGCGTAAACGGAACGGATATCCACGACCTCGGCGACGACCGCGCCCGGCTCGACCCACTCGCCGCTCTCGAATCGCACCGACACCACGAGGCCGGCGAGCGGCGAGCGCAGCGTGCGCTTCTCGAGCTCGGCCTGCGCGCGGCGCTGGTCGAGCTCGGCGATCTCCAGCTCGATGCGCGCCTGCATCGCCTGGTCCTTGCTCGTCATGCTGTCCTTCAGGAGCGCATCGAGCCCGTCGAAATCGAAGCGGCGCTTCTCGAGGATCTTGGTCAGGCGGTCGACTTCGAGCTGCTGCTGCTTCGCCTCCATCTGCGCGAGCGGCTGCGCGGCCTCGACCGTGTCGCCTTCCTTCACGAGCACGGTGTTGAGCGTGCCCGGCACGGCGGCGCTGACGCGCACTTCCTTGAAGGGCAGCACGACGCCGTCGCGCTCGATCGCGGCGGAGGCATGGAGCGCGAGGGCGCAGGCGAGGAGTCGCGTGCCCGCCCGGAGCGCGCGCCCCAGACGGAAAGTCGAACCGGCGGTCCGATGAGGAATCATGGCAAGGAGGATTCGCGCAGGCCGCGGGCCGTCGCCCGACGGAACCGGGGATGGACCGGCCAACGGCGCCGCGCGCACGGGTTCACCACAGCGTGAAGTCCGCCTCGCGCCGGTCGGACGCGGCCACGATCTCGACGCCGAGCTCGCGCGGGAGCTGGCCGCTCACGGACCAGAGTTCGGCCTGCGCCTTCTGCAGGTCGATGCGCGCGGCGACCTCGCGCGTGCGCACGTCGGAGAGTTTGGTCTGGAATTCGAGCACGTTGAACGAGCTGGTCAGGCCCTTCTCGAAGCGTTTCTCCTCGGCGGCGAGGGTGGTCTCGGCGAGTTCGCGCGACTTCACGGCGGTCTCGAGGCGTTGCAGGTAGGTCTCGATGCGGCGCGCGGAGTTGAGCACCTGGAGCGCGATCTCGGTCTGCACCTTGGCGATGGCGAGCTCGGCCTGCTCGCGGCGGCGGCCGGCGAGGCGCTTCTCGGCGCGCGCGGAGCGGTTGCCGAGCGGGTAGTTGAAGGCGAGGCCGACAGCCCACGCGGGCTCCTTGGCGTCGTAGAGCCGGTCATGGGAATCGCCCGTCGTGCCGGCATAACCGTTGACGCCGGCGCGGAGCTGCAGGTCGAGCGTCGGGCGCGTCTGGTTCTGCGCGTAGGTGTAGCGGATGGACTCCTGCTCACTGCGCAGGTGCGTGAGGCGCGCATCGGGACGGTCCTTCAACGCGGCCTGCGTGAGCGCGGCGAGATCGGCGGGCGGCGTGACGGCGGTGAAATCGTATTTCAGATCATAGGGCTCGAAGGCGGCGCCGGGGGCCCAGGACGGCACGATGAGGCGCATGAGGGCGATCTGGCGGTCGCGGCGGAAATCCTGGGCGAGGATCAATTCCTCCTTCGCTTCGGAAAGCTTCACGGCGGCTTGGTCGACATCGATCGCGGAGGCGCGGCCGAGGTCTAGCTTGCGCGCCGTCTCGTCGCGGAAACGCGCGGCAAGGTCCACGGCCTGCTGTTTCACGGCGATGTTCTCGGTCGCGAAGGCGAGGTCGTAGAACGCGTTCACGACGGCGATGAGCTGGTTCGTGATCGCGAGGTGGCGCTCGAAGTCGGCGGCGTCCACCTCGATGCGCGCGATGTTGGCGCGGGCGAGCGTGCTGCCGCGACCGAAGCCTTTCAGGATCGGTTGCGTGAGCGCGACGCCGGCGAAGGAGACGTATTCCGGCGAATAGATGGGACCGTAGCCCACGGCAGGGTCCGTGATGGGCGCGTCGAACGAGCCGGGGCGCATGTTCACGGAGTTCTTCAGCACGTCGAAGCTGGTGAAGAGCCGGTATTCCGCGCCGAAGGGCAGCAGGCCGGTGAGGCCGGCTTCGCTGCGCCAGTTGGATTCCTCCCAGCGGCGCACGTTGGTCGAGACGAGGTCGACGGCGTTTTGCAGGCGCTGGTTGTCCTCGAACGACACCCGGGCATAGACGGACATGTCCATCTCGCCGCGAGCGATCGCGAGCTGGTCGACCGCGATGCCGGGCGCCTGGGCCTGGATGCGCAGGTCGAAGTTATGCTGCAACGCGAGCCGGACGGCTTGCGGAAGATCGAGCGTCTCAGCCGAGCTCGAAGCGGCGGAGAGTGCCAACGTAAAGACGCCGGCGGCGGCCCGGAGGAGCCGCGAAGGGGTATTGCGCGTAGAGTTCATCCTTGGACAGGCCCGGGTGTAGAAACCACCCCGCTCCGAAGCGCGCAAGCCTCTTCACGGTGCGTGTTTCGGTAAATTTCGCCACCCGGGATTCACTCAGTAAATCACCCTAGAAATCCTCCGGGTCTCCGCGTTGCTCGCATGCTCGGCAAGCCGCCGGCTCGCACTCCGAAATAACAAGCCACACGCACCAACGCGCCAACACCGCCGCCCACTCGGTGCGCGGGAGCGCGCGGGCAACCCGTGCGCAGGAGCGTGCCCACGCAACGTCTCCCCACCTCGGCGCGCCTCCTCCGCACCGCCGCCGCGCACGCGGCCGCGGCACGTGTCGCTCATCGCGGAGCAGGCGCGCGATGTCGCTCTTCGGCGCGCCCTTAAGCTCGCCGCAAAACCCCATAAAGCGCTCAACTACACCCCGCGCCCCCGCCCGCGGCCCTCGACAGCGCGGACTCGCGTGTCATATGTGCGCCCTGCCCCACGCGCTGCGCCCGCCTCCCGCCACCGCAGCTCACTTCATTTTCCCATGTCCACCCCTGGAGAAAAATTCCGCGCCGCCCTCGCCGCCGAGCAACCGCTGCAGATCGCCGGCGCGATCAACGCCTACGCCGCCCTCCTCGCCGAGCGCGCCGGCTTCCGCGCCCTCTACCTCTCCGGCGCCGGCGTCGCCAACCACAGCTACGGCTGGCCCGACACCGGCCGCACCACGCTCGCCGACGTGCTGATCGACGCCCGCCGCATCACCCAGCGCGTCGCGCTCCCGCTGCTCGTCGACATCGACACCGGTTGGGACGACCCCGCGCACACCGTGCGCGAGATGGCCGCCGCCGGCGTCGCCGCCGTGCACCTCGAGGATCAGGTGCCGCTCAAAGTCTGCGGCCACCTGCCCGGCAAACACCTCGTCTCCACCGCCGACATGGTCGCGCGCATCCGCGCCGCCGTTGCCGGCAAACCCGATCCGTCCTTCGTCCTCATCGCACGCACCGACGCCGCCGCCGTCGAGGGCCTCCCCGCCGCCGTCTCGCGCGCCCAGGCCTACGTCGCCGCCGGCGCCGACATGATCTTCGCCGAGGCGCTGCCCACGCTGGAGGATTACCGCGCGTTCACCTCAGCCCTGAGCCTGTCGAACGGGCGCCGCGTCCCCGTGCTGGCCAACCTCACGGAATTCGGCAAAACCCCGCTCTTCACGCTCGAGCAACTCCGCTCCGCCGGCATCGCGCTGGCGCTGTATCCGCTCGGCGCCTCGCGCGCCGCCGCGGCCGCCGCGCTCGATTTCTACACCACGCTCCGCCGCGACGGCACGCAGCAGGCCGTCGTGCCAAAGATGCAGACCCGCGCCGATCTCTACACCACGCTCGGCTACACCCCGCCTTCCGAAACCAAACCGAAGTAACCACGGATTACGCGGATCGCACGGATGGTTTAATCCGTGTTATCCGTGAAATCCGTGGTCAAACAAAGACCACGATGAGCACCGATACCCCCGCTGGCGCTCCGATTCCCACGAGAGTGAAGAAATCCGTCGCCCTCTCCGGCATCGTCGCCGGCAACACCGCCATCTGCACCGTCGGCCACAGCGGCAACGACCTGCATTACCGCGGCTACGACATCGCCGACCTCGCCCGCGAGGCCACCTACGAGGAGATCGCGCACCTGCTCATCCACGAGCGGCTGCCCAACGCCGCCGAGCTCGCCGCTTACCGGCGCCACCTCGCCACCCTGCGCGGCCTCTCCGCGCCGCTCCGCGCCATCCTCGAGCAGCTCCCCGCGCGCTCGCACCCCATGGGCGTGCTCCGCACCGGTTGCTCCGCCCTCGGCGCGATGGACACCGAACCCTCCGCGCCCGACGGCTCCGGCCCGAAGGACCCCGTGCTCGCGCGCCACATCGCCGACAAGCTCATCGCCTGCTTCCCGTCGATGCTCCTCTACTGGCACCACTACGCCACCACCGGCCGGCGCATCGAGGTTGAGACGGCCGACGCGACCATCGCCGCGCACTTTCTCCGCCTGCTCCACCAGCGCGAGCCGCACCCTTCGCACGTGCGCGCCCTCGACCGCTCGCTCATCCTCTACGCCGAGCACGAGTTCAACGCCTCCACCTTCACCGCCCGCGTCATCGCCGGCACCGGCTCCGGTCTTTACGGCTGCGTCACCGGCGCCATCGGCGCGCTCCGCGGCCCGAAGCACGGCGGCGCCAACGAGGTCGCCCACGAGATCCAGCAGCGTTACCGCACGCCCGACGAAGCCGAGGCCGACCTCCGCGCCCGCCTCGCGCGCAAGGAGATCGTCATCGGCTTCGGCCACCCGGTCTACACCGTCAGCGACCCGCGCAACGCCATCATCAAGGACATTGCGCGCGACCTCTGCGCCGCGCACGGCACGACGAACGCCTTCGCCATCGCCGAACGCATCGAGACGCTGATGTGGAACGAGAAAAAGATGTTCCCCAACCTCGATTGGTATAGCGCCGTCGCCTATCACGAGATGGGCGTGCCCACGCCCATGTTCACCCCGCTCTTCGTCATCGCCCGCACCGCCGGCTGGTGCGCGCACGTCATCGAGCAGCGCGCCGACGGCAAGATCATCCGCCCCTCCGCCAACTACACCGGCCCCGCCGACCGACCGCTCCCGCCCCTCGACCAACGCTGAATTCTAGTCACAGAGAAAAGGCGGAGATCCACAGAGGGCACAGAGAACTCCGTTCAAGTTTCTATCTTTCTTTTCCTCCGTGCACTCTGTGCCGCCTCCTTCCCTCTCTGTGACCCATCCTTTAACTTCCGCTTAGCTCCTCATGTCCGCTCCCATCTCCAACGTCCGCCCCGCTCCCGACCCACTCCTCGTCGACCTCGCCGACTACGCGCTGAACGCGCCGATCGCGAGCGACGAAGCCTACGACACCGCCCGCTGGTGCCTCGCCGACACGCTCGCGTGCGGCATCATGGCCCTCGCCTACCCGGCCTGCACCAAGCTCCTCGGCCCCGTCGTCCCCGGCACCTCCATCGTCAACGGCGCCCGCGTGCCCGGCACGAGCTACGAACTCGATCCCGTGCAAGGCGCGTTCAACCTCGGCGCGATCGTCCGCTGGCTCGACTTCAACGACACCTGGCTCGCCGCCGAGTGGGGCCACCCCTCCGACAACCTCGGCGCCATCCTGGCAGTGGCCGACTGGCTCAGCCGCAACCAAGCCGCGGGCACCACGCCCGCCGCCTTCCAATCGCCCCTCGCCCCTCGCCCTTCGCCTCTCACCATCCGTGACGTGCTGACCGCGATGGTGAAAGCCCACGAAATCCAAGGCGTCCTCGCCCTCGAGAATTCCTTCAACCGCGTCGGCCTCGACCACGTCCTCCTCGTCCGCATCGCCTCGACCGCCGTCACCGCCGCCATGCTCGGCGGCACGCGCGAGCAAGTCATCAACGCCATCTCGCACGCCTGGCTCGACGGCTCCGCTCTCCGCACCTACCGCCACGCGCCCAACACCGGCTCGCGCAAATCCTGGGCCGCCGGCGACGCCACCAGCCGCGCCGTTCGCCTCGCGCTCATCGCGATGACCGGCGAAATGGGCTACCCGTCCGTCCTCACCGCCAAGACCTGGGGCTTCCAAGACGTCTCCTTCAAAAGCAACCCCGTCACCCTCGCGCGCCCGCTCGGCAGCTACGTGATGGAGCACGTCCTCTTCAAAATCTCCTTCCCCGCCGAATTCCACGCGCAGACCGCCGTCGAGTGCGCGATGAAACTTCACCCGCTCGTGCAGGACCGCCTCGACCAGATCGAGCGCGTCGAGCTGACGACGCACGAGTCGGCCATCCGCATCATCGACAAGACCGGCCCGCTCCACAACCCCGCCGACCGCGACCACTGCCTCCAATATATGGCCGCCATCGGCCTCCTCTTCGGCGAGCTCACCGCCGATCACTACGAGGACAACATCGCCGCCGACCCGCGCATCGACGCCCTCCGCGCCAAGATGGTCGTCGCCGAGGACAAACAATACTCGAAGGACTACCTCGACCCCGAAAAGCGCTCCATCGCCAACGCGATCCAAGTCGTCTTCAAGGACGGCACGAAGACGGAGCGCATCGAAGTCCACTACCCCATCGGCCACCGCCGCCGCCGCGCCGAGGGAATTCCTGTGCTCCAACAAAAAGCCCACGCCGCCTTCACCGCCCACTACGGCGCCGAGAAGGCCGCGCACCTCATGTCCCTCTTCGCCGACCGCCCGAAACTCGAGTCAATGCCCGTCCACGACTTCGTGGGCGCGTTCGTGAAGTGAATCCGACGAACCTCCGAACGCGCCCGCCCATCTCGCTCTTTAGATCAGCCGTTTGAGAACTCGAACGATGAAAAGCACCAAAAGGCCGATGAGTCCCGTCCCGGCACCAATAGCACAAGAGGTGAGCGCGAGAGCCATGGTTGATAAGCCAAGCTGCGCAACGCCGATGGTGGCACATGTAGCGACTAGAATCCCAACGGGAATTGCTACCTTGAGCACGTTCACGTCCAGTGGTTGAAAATTCGCTTTGCGCGAGACGAGACGCACACCGGATTTTTCAGTCGTTACGGTGACCTCTGGGATTGCCTTTTCGTCGTCGGCGTTGACCCAAAACGAGAACTTCGCGGAGTCCCCGCGGTTTAGCGATGGCAGATGAAATTCCCGATTTCGCATCAAATACGGATATGACGAGTGCTTGGATCTTTCGGCTTCGGGCAGGTTGGCGACAACCTTGATGGTCCTCTGAAATCCATCGGAAAAAAGAGAGGACTTCGCGCTGCAGACTAAGCCTCCGTGACTTTCGATAAACTGGAACGGCTCGTTAAACGTGAACAGCACATCCAGTTTCTCAATATCCCGCGACGACTCGTTCCATAGCTGGACCTGACAGGAAACCAGATTTTTGCAGGGGACTTTGCCAACGAGGACCTCCACGTTCCCGCCGGTGACCAATGGGAACTGTGGGTTCACCTTCTGGAAAGTTGCCGTCCAAGGCACTGCGATTCGGCGAGAACGAAAAGCCGACCAAAGTTGATTTAGAACGAATCCAGCGAACGTGAAGAGCGCTGCTTTGAGATCGATCGAAAGAATCGATGTTTCGGGGCTTGCTAGCACGACGATCACACTAAACCGGACGCCACCGTCTATTGGAAGCAACTTCTCACGTGCCTGTCCCACTGATAGCCGAGACCGAGCCGGACGGGGGGGGGGACCCAAAAGGGTCAGGCTGCGGAAATTGATGTTCATCTCGGAGCGATCGCGGACAAGGGCGGCACCGAATGGCTGTGACGAGCCTTGACTGGCTCGACGAGCACGCCGCGCTCGATGCCGCCTCTTAGCCACGGATTTCACGGATAGATTCGGATTACCCGGATCCGTTTCATCCGTCTTCATCGGTATGATCCGGGCCGACCTGATGGGGTCGTGGCTTGAATCTTGACTGGCGGGCTCGCCGCGCCGCGCTCGCGTCTGATTTCGTTAGCTGATTCCGATCTCGTCACAGAGATCACCGAGGCAAACCGGAGTGCACGGAGCACGCCGCCGCATCCGCTGCTCGCACGGGGCTCCGTGGTCTCGGTGGCATCTCCGTGCCCTCTGTGACCCAACCCTACCGATCGATCGCGCACTCGACGGCACCGCTCGATTCTGCATCGTCCTTCCGCACGGGCCGCCACTCCTCATGTCGCGCGCGCCCAAATCCCCCGCCCTGCCGTCCGCCCCGCTCGATTCCCTCGAGCCCATCATCCACACGATCCGCGGCGAACGCGTGATCTTGGACTCCAACTTGGCCCGCCTTTACGGCGTCGAGACGAAGATGCTGAACCGGGCTGCAAAGCGGAACCGGGAGAAATTTCCGCCGGACTTCATGTTCCAGCTCACTCCGGTCGAGTTTGCCGCTTTGAGGTTCCAATCTGGCACCTCAAACGCTGGCGACTCTTTGAGGGCACAAATTGTGACCTCAACGGGCGGCCGAGGTGGTCGCCGCTACCTTCCCTTCGCCTTCACCGAGCACGGCGCGCTCATGGCCGCCAATCTGCTCAACTCTCCGCAAGCCGTGCAGATGAGCGTGTTCGTCGTGCGCGCCTTTGTTCGCATGCGCAGTCTCCTCACCGACACGCGCGAGCTGGCGAAGAAACTTTCCGCCCTCGAAGCCGATCTGCGCTCACGCCTCGATACCCACGAAGCCGCGATCGCCGAATTCATGGGCCGCATCATGCAGCTCCTCGATCCTCCGCCCGCACCGCCGCCGCCTCCGGACAAGGAGCTCGGTTTCCACACGACGCTCAAGTCGGGTCCGGCGCGCGCAGAAAAGCGTCCACGATCGCGTTGAAGGCGTCCGGGATCTCGAGCAGCACGCCGTGTCCGGCGCCAGGGAAGAGATGCAACCGCCCGCGCGGCAAGCCTTGCGCGATGGCGCGCGTGTGCGACTCGGGGATCATGTCGTGCTCGCCTGCGAGCACCAGCACCGGCACCGCGATCGCGGCCAGATCGGCGGCGGCGATCGGCCGTTGTTCGATCATCAGCCGCAGGTGCTGGCGGCGCACGGCCCACGGTTGCGCGGCGTCGCCGGCGGCCAGCTTGGCCTCGACGTCGCGCAGCTCCGCGCGCATCGCCGCGAGGTCGGCGGGTTTCAGGTCGGCAGGCGAGAGATTGGCGCCGGACACCACCAGCCGGCGCACCGTCGCCGGATGCCGCCGCGCAAGCCACAGCGCCACGATGCCGCCGTCGCTCCAACCCAACACGTCCGCCGGCCCGACCTGCAACGCGTGCAACAGCGCCGCCACATCGTCCGCCATCTGTTCGTAGGTCAGCTCCCCCGCGCCCAGCTCGCTGCGCCCGTGGCCGCGACTGTCGACGGCGATCACCCGCCGGTTGACGCGGAAGAAATCCGCCTGGAAACGCATCGCCTCCATGCTCCCGCCGTTGCCGTGCAACACGACCAGCGGCGCGCCGGTGCCGTAGATCTCGTAATAGAGCCTGATGCCCTCGACCGCGGCGTAGTGCCCGGCCTCGGGGTTGCGACCGTAGGGCGTGGCCGGCTCGGCGGCCCGGCCGAGCGCGGCGGACCCCAGCAACGCGATCAACGCAAGTGCACGGAACATCCCGCGAGCATCGCCGCCACGGCGCGGGGCGTCAACGCGCGCGACGCGACGCGATGCAGGCCGGAGCATCGCCGCCCGACCGTCCTGGCGAGACGCACCTACTGCTTCGACAGCACGCCGTCGGCCAGACGCGAGCGGCGATACGCCTCGTAGTCGGGCACGCGGCGCTCGTAGGTGCCGTGCATCAGCGGCGAGGAGATGAGGAAGTCCGCCGTAGCGCGATCGCAGGCCGTGGGCACGTTCCAGACCGAGGCCATGCGCAGCAACGCCTTCACATCGGGGTCGTGCGGCTGCGACTCGAGCGGATCCCAGAAGAAGATCAGGAAGTCGATCTTCCCTTCGACGATCATCGCGCCGACCTGCTGGTCGCCGCCGAGCGGACCGCTGTAGAGCTTGTGGATCGGCGCGGCGATCACCGGCTCGATCAGGGCACCGGTCGTGCCTGTGGCCCAGAGCTCGTGCACGCTGAGCGTGCCGCGGTTGAATTTCACCCAATCGAGCAGGTTCGTCTTCTGCGCGTCGTGCGCGACCAGCGCGATGCGCTTGCGCGCCGGCATCGTGACCGTCTTGTAAACCATGCCCGCACTCTCAACCGAGGCGGCGCAGGCGGCAAGGTCCGACTCCGTCTCAAGCGCAGCCCTTGGGGCGCGGCACCGGCTCAGACGGTCTCTTTCAAAATCAGCTCGCGCAACAGGTGCCGGTGACACTGCCGCGCCTCCTCCGCGCAATGACACAGGAGCGTGACATTGCCCGACTCCGCGAGGCGCCGAATCAGGCGCAGGGTGAATTTCTGGCCGTGGTTCTTGATCACGACGTTGCCGCGATCGGCGCCGCCGGCCTGCACCATCTCCGCGCGGTAGCGGCGGCCGAACTCCGCCCAACTCATGCGGCCGTGCTGGTAGGTGCGCAACAGCCGCTCGCTCGGACCGAGGCTGGCGAGCCAGACGTCGCAGAGGGTCTTGGCGATGCCGCGGCCCCGGAAACGCGTCACGAGCAGGCGCAATCCGTCTTCCGGCGTGGGCGGCGTGTGGATCGAGGCAGTGCGGAGCATGGCGCACGCCTAGCAGAAAACCGGCCGCAACGCACGCGGCGCTTCACACGCACGCGACCGGCGCGCGCGGCGACTCGCGCACCTTGCAGCGCGGTGAATCCGGCGGCGAGCGCACCGTGCCGGTGGGGGCGATTGTCCCCAATCGCCCTGGGTTCACGCGCCGCGGCGGACGCGATCGGCCAACCACGTCGCACACGAGAGCGAGCGTGGGCACGCATGAGCGCATGAGTTCGTGGCAGATCTCGCGGTGGCGGAAACGAGGCGCGCGCCAGAATGCGGCAACGGAAACCCAGGTCGGCTGGGGCAGCCGAACCCACCGCGTGGCGGATTCTTGCACGGGCCTTCATGTCCATTCGTGATTCAGCCCGCTTGGCGCGGTTCAACCGGATCGCCTGGAGAGGCGCGCCACCACCGACAAAAAAGGCGCCCCGCCGAAGCGGGACGCCTGGTTAACTTGGCGGGCGAAGGCGCCGACCGCGGCGCCGTTGCCCGGAGGCAGCGCCGCGGCGACGCACGCGGTCAGGTCGCGGCCAGACTCTTGAACTCCGACACGACGCCCTGCAGCGAGGCCTTGGCGTCGCCGTAGAGCATGCGCGTGTTGGGCAGCAGGAAGAGCTGGTTCTCCAAGCCGGAGAAGCCCGCGCCCTTGCCGCGCTTGAGCGCGATGACCGTGCGGGCCTCGTGCGCGTTGATGATCGGCATGCCGTAGATCGGCGAGGCCTTGTCGCGCGACGCGGCGGGGTTCACGACGTCGTTGGCGCCGATGACGATGGCGACGTCCATCGACGGCATGAGCGGGTTGATCGCGTCCATCTCGACGAGCTGCTCGTAGGGCACGTTGGCCTCGGCGAGGAGGACGTTCATGTGGCCCGGCATGCGGCCGGCGACGGGATGGATGGCGAAGCGCACCTCGGCGCCGTTCTTCTCCAGCATTTCGGCCAGTTCGCGCACGACATGCTGCGCCTGCGAGACGGCCATGCCGTAACCCGGGATGATGACGACCTGGCGCGCGGCCTCGAGCACGGCGAAGGAGTCCTCGGCCGAGATCGGCTTGAGCTCGCCCTGCATCACGGTGCCGCCGCCGGCGGCGGCCGCGGCCGGAGCCGCGCCGAAGCCGGAGAAGAGCACGTTGGCGAGCGAGCGATTCATCGCCTTGCACATGATGATCGTGAGAATGACGCCACTGGTGCCGACCAGGCAACCGGCGACGACGAGCACGTTGTTGGAGATGACGAAGCCCGCCGCGCACGCCGCGATGCCCGAGAGGCTGTTCAACATCGAGATGACGACCGGCATGTCGCCGCCGCCGATGGGCATGACGAGCGTCCACCCGAGGATGAGCGACGCGGCCGTGAAGGCGGCGAAGGCGAGGAACACCCACTGCGGGTCGCCCGAGATCGTGAAGATCACGCCGGCCACGATGGTCGCGGCGAGCAGCGTGCCGTTCACGAGATGCTGCCCGCTGAAGAGGACCGGGCGGCCGCTGAGCCACTCGGCCAACTTGCAAAAGGCGTAGATCGAACCGGTGAACGTGATGCCGCCGATGAGGATCGTGAGATAGATCACCGCAGCGGTGAACGCCGGGGGGTCGGGGACGATCGTGCCGTTTGCGATGCGGAAATACTCCGCCGCGCCGACGATGAGCGAGGCGAGGCCGCCGAAGCCGTTGAGCAACGCGACCATCTCGGGCATCGAGGTCATCTTCACGAAGCGCGCACAGGCGTAGCCGAACACGGTGCCGACGCCGAGACCGACGATGATCCACGTGTAGTTGACGACGTGCTTGTCGAGCAGCGTCACGACGATGGCGATGAGCATGCCCACGCCTGAGATCAGGTTGCCGCGGCGGGCGGTCGCCTGCCGCCCGAGCATCTTCAATCCGAGGACGAACAGGATCGAGGCGACGATATACGACGAGTTGATGAGGATTTCGCGGTTCATGACGCGGAGCCCTCCTTCTTGTCGGTCGCGGTGTCCTTTTTCTTGAACATGCCGAGCATGCGGTCGGTGACGAAGTAGCCGCCGACGACGTTGATCATGGCGAGGGTGACGGCGGCGGTGCCGAGCACGGTGGTGATCCACGAGCCGTCATCCGCACCGGCGGCGATGAGCGCGCCGACGACGGTGATGCCGGAGATGGCGTTGGAGCCCGACATCAGCGGCGTGTGCAGCTGCGAGGGCACCTTCGCGATCAGCTCGAAGCCGAGGAAGCCCGCGAGCGTGAAGATGAAGAAGAGGAGGATGAGTTCCATGGGGTGGAGCGGTCAGGATTTCGGGGCGAACTGCGGGTGCACAACGGCGCCGCCGTGCGTGAGGAGACAGCCCTTCAGGATCTCCTCCTGGAGGTCGAGCTTGAGCGTCTTCGCCTGCCCGTCCCAGAAGTGCGTGAGCCAGGCGGCGAAGTTGGCCGCGAGCACCTGCGTGGCGTGGTGCGCGACGGTCGCCTCGAGGTTGGCGTGACCGAGGATCGTGACGCCGTTGGGCGTGACGACATCCTCGCCGGGCCGGGAGCCCTCGACGTTGCCGCCGCTCTCGATGGCGAGATCGACGACGACGCTGCCGGGCTTCATGCCGTCGAGCATCGCCTGCGTGACGAGCCGCGGCGCCTTGCGGCCGAAGACCTTGGCGGTGGTGATGACGATGTCGGACTGGGCGATGACCTTGGCCATGCCGGCCTGCTGCCGGGCGATCTGCTCGGGCGTGAGCGCCTGCGCGTAGCCGCCGGCGGTCTGGCCGGTCTGGCCGAGGTCGATCTTCACGAACTTCGCGCCGAGCGACTTCACCTGTTCCTCGACGACGGGGCGCGTGTCGAAGGCCTCCACGCGCGCGCCGAGGCGTTTGGCGGTGGCGATGGCCTGCAGGCCCGCGACGCCGGCGCCGATGATGAACACGCGCGCCGGCAGGATCGTGCCGGCGGGCGTCATCATCATGGGCAGCGCGAGGCGGAGCCGGGCGGCGGCCTGGAGCACGGCGGCGTAGCCGGCGAGGCTGGCCTGCGAGCTGAGCGCATCCATCTTCTGCGCGAGCGTAGTGCGCGGCACCATCTCGAGGCTGACGGCGTTCACGCCCGCCTGGGCGAAGGCGGCGAGCAGCGCGGGCTCGTTGAACGGGTCGAGGAAGCTCACGTGCCACGCGCCGCGCTTGAGGCGCGCGACGTCGGCCACGGAGGGTTTGCGCACACGCAGCACGATGTCGGCCGCGGCGAGCGCCGCATCCCGATCGGCATCGAGCACCACCCCGGCCGAAACGTAGTCGGCATCGGAGTAATGCGAGGCCCGGCCGACGCCGGGTTCGGCCCGGACCGTGAGGCCCAGCTTAATCAAGGCCTGCGCAGTGGTCGGAGTGAGCGCGGCTCGCGGCTCACCCGGCGCCTGTTCGGCCGGAACGTAGCAGATCATAGGAGCAGGCTGCCGGGTGGTCAGCCCAAGCTCAACGCGCAAGGCGGGTCATAACCGGCGATTCGCGTCCGGCTTATTTTCGCCGACGCTAAATACGCCCCCGCGAGTGAAAATCCGCCGCAGTTCCGCGCATTCGCCCCCGGAAAATGCTACGCAACGAAACCTCCGCGGGCCCGCGTCATATCCGGATTTGCCAACCCGCGCGCCGCCCGCTTGGTTCACCGCCTCCTTCGCCATGCAACGCACGCTCGTCAAAGACGCCCTCAACGCCACCGCCCCGTCCGACGCCATCCTCCTCCAAGGCTGGGTCCGCACCCGCCGCGAATCGAAGGCCTTCTCCTTCGTCGAGCTGAACGACGGCTCCTCGCTCAAGGGCATGCAGATCGTCGTCGACGCCACGCTGCCCGATTATCCGCAGGTCGCCCGCGCCAACACCGGCGCCTCGATCGAGGTGCACGGCAAGCTGGTCGAGTCCAAGGGCGCGGGGCAGAAGTGGGAGGTCGTCGCGACCGGCTTCAAGGTGCTGGGCGAGGCCGACAACAGCTACCCGCTCCAGAAAAAGGGCCACACGCTGGAGTTCCTCCGCGAGATCGCGCACCTCCGCCCGCGCTCGAACCTCTTCGGCGCCGTGTTCCGCGTGCGCAGCCGCCTCGCGTATGCCGTCCACCAGTTTTTCCAGAACAAGGATTTCCACTACGTCCACGCGCCGATCATCACCGCGAGCGACGCCGAGGGCGCGGGCGAGATGTTCCGCGTGACGACCCTCGACCTCGCCAACCCGCCGAAGACCGAGGACGGCAAGCACGTCGACGATGCGAAGGATTTCTTCGGCAAGAAGTCGTTCCTCACCGTCTCCGGCCAGCTCGAGGCCGAGATCTTCGCCTGCGCGCTAAGCAACGTCTACACCTTCGGCCCGACGTTCCGCGCCGAGAACAGCAACACCTCGCGCCACGCCGCCGAGTTCTGGATGATCGAGCCCGAGGTCGCCTTCTGCGACATCCACGGCAACATGGCGCTGGCCGAGGAGTTCGTGAAATACCTCATCCGCGACGCCAAGGAGCACTGCGCGGCCGACCTCGAGTTCTTCTCCAAGTTCGTCGACAAGGACCTGCTCGCGCGCCTCGATTTCGTCCTCGAAAAACCCTTCGTCCGCTGCAGCTACACCGAGGCGATCGAGATCCTCGAGAAGAGCGGCAAGCAGTTCGAGCATCCGGTCGCGTGGGGCGCGAATCTCCAAGCCGAGCACGAACGCTACCTCACCGAAGAGCACTTCAAGTGCCCGACGACGGTCTACAACTACCCGCGCGCGATCAAGGCGTTCTACATGCGCGCCAACGACGGTTGCGCGCCCGGCCGTGAGACGGTCGCCGCGATGGATCTGCTCGTCCCCGGCATCGGCGAGATCATCGGCGGCAGCCAGCGCGAGGAGCGTCTGGAAAAGCTCCGCGAAGGCATGGCGCTGCACCACCTCGAGGAGAAGCCGTATTGGTGGTATCTCGACCTGCGCCGCTACGGCAGCGTGCCGCATTCAGGCTTCGGCCTCGGCTTCGAGCGCATGCTCATGTTCGTGACCGGCGTCGGCAACATTCGCGACGTGATCCCCTTCGCCCGCACCCCGGGCACGGCGGATTTCTGAGGCGTGACTGCGGCTCGTGGTAGCGGCGGTCGTCCCGACCGCCCCTTCCCGGCCGCACGTGCAACGATGGCGCTCGGGAC
>JAMPXH010000051.1 GCA_023701285.1 Candidatus Didemnitutus sp. | reverse complement strand
GGCGTCGGCGGCATCGAGGCCGAGGCCGGCATGCTCGGCCAGCCCGTCTACTTCCTCACGCCCGACGTCGTGGGCGTGCACCTGACCGGCGCGCTCCGCGAAGGCGTCACGGCCACCGACCTCGCGCTGACCGTCACGCAGCTCATGCGCAAGACTAAGGTCGTCGGCAAATTCGTCGAATTCTTCGGCCCCGGCGCCGCCGCGCTGCCGGTCGTCGACCGCGCGACGATCGCCAACATGGCGCCCGAATACGGAGCGACCATGGGCTTTTTCCCGATCGACGCCGAGTGCTCCAACTACCTCCGCGCCACCGGCCGCGATGAGGCGGCCGTCGCGACCTACGAAGCCTACTATCAGGCGCAGGGCCTCTGGGGCATCCCGCAGAAGGGCCAGATCGATTACTCGCAGGTCGTCGAGCTCGACCTCGGCACCGTCGTCCCGAGCGTCGCCGGTCCGAAGCGCCCGCAGGACCGCATCGAGCTGCAGAACCTGAAGAAGGAGTTCACCGCCGCGTTCTCGCGCCCCGTCACCGAGTCCGGTTTCGGCAAGAAGGCCGAGGATCTCTCCACGGTGAAGGCTGACATCGCCGGCACCAAGATCGGCCACGGTTCCGTGCTCATCGCCGCCATCACGAGCTGCACCAACACGTCGAATCCGAGCGTCATGCTCGCCGCCGGTCTGGTCGCGAAGAAAGCGGTCGAGAAGGGCCTCCAGCCCAACCCGGTCGTGAAGTCCTCGCTGGCCCCCGGCTCGCGCGTCGTCACCGATTACCTGAACAAGACCGGCCTCACGCCGTATCTTGACCAGCTCGGTTTCCAGACCGTCGGCTACGGTTGCACGACCTGCATCGGCAACTCCGGCCCGCTCTCCGCGCCCGTCGAGGAGGCCGTCGTGAAGAACGATCTCGTCGCCGCGTCCGTCCTCTCCGGCAACCGCAATTTCGAGGCGCGCGTCCACCAGAACATCAAGGCCAACTTCCTCATGTCGCCGCCGCTCGTCGTCGCCTTCGCGCTCGCCGGCCGCGCCGACATCGACCTCAGCTCCGAGCCCATCGGCAAGGGCAAGAACGGTCAGGACGTTTTCCTCAAGGACATCTGGCCCACCATCCAGGAAGTCCGCGACCAGATGCAGGCCGCGCTCAAGCCCGAGGTGTTCCGCAAACTCTACACCGACTTCGCCGCGCAGAACCCGAAGTGGAACGAGATCCCGTCCACCACGGGCAACGTCTATTCGTTCGAGGCGAACTCGACCTACATCCAGGAGCCACCGTTCTTCACGGATTTCTCGATGCAGCCGGGCACGATCAAGGAAATCCGCGGCGCCCGCGCGCTCGGCATCTTCGGCGATTCCGTGACGACCGACCACATCTCGCCCGCCGGCGCGATCAAGAAGAGCTCGCCCGCCGGCAAGTTCCTGCTCGAAAACGGCGTCTCGTTCGAGGACTTCAACTCCTACGGCTCCCGCCGCGGCAACGACCGCATCATGGTCCGCGGCACCTTTGCCAACGTCCGCATCAAGAACCTAATGCTCGGCGGCAAAGAAGGCGGCAACACCCTCGGGCCCGACGGCGCCGAGACGTCGATCTACGACGCCTCGATGGCCTACCAGGCCAAGGGCGTGCCGCTGATCGTCCTCGCCGGCCAGGAATACGGCACCGGTTCCTCTCGCGACTGGGCTGCCAAAGGAACCAACCTCCTCGGCGTGAAGGTCGTCGTGGCGCAGAGCTTCGAGCGCATCCACCGTTCCAACCTCGTCGGCATGGGCGTGCTGCCCCTGCAGTTCAAGGACGGCACTACGGCGCAGACGCTGAAGCTCGACGGCACCGAGACCTACGACGTCATCGGCCTCAGCCCGGCGGTGAAGCCGCAGCAGGACCTCACGCTCCGCATCACCCGCAAGGATGGAACGGCACAGGATGTGCTCGTCACCTGCCGCATCGATACACCCATCGAGATCGATTACTACCAGCACGGCGGCATCCTGCCTTACGTGCTGCGGCAAATCGTCGCGCAGAACTGATTCCGAAACACGGTGGGGCGAGTCGCCTCCGGCGAGCCGCGGCTCATCCGGAGGATTCGCCCCGCCACCTCTCCATGCCCGAAATCCCGAAACCCGCCTTTCTCGTCAACGCCTACACGGACCCCGTGCTCGTGCGGGTGCAGGGGCGGGCCTCGTTCACGAACAGCGGCAGCCTGAAGGATTTCTTCACCGAGATGATCCGGCAGGGGAAGACGCGGTTCGTCCTCGATTTCCAACAGTGTGCCAGCATGGACAGCACGTTCCTCGGCGTGCTGGCCGGCGCCGCGCTGCAGGTGCGCCGGCTGACGCCACCCGGCACGCTGACGCTCGTGCGCGTCGGCGATCGCAACCTCGAGCTCATCCGCAATCTCGGGCTGCACCGCCTGGCGACTGTCGATGCCGGCGACTTCGAGCTGAGTTTCGACGGTGGCGGCGCGCAGGTGTTGAGCGAGGAGAAAAAGAGCGAGATCGAGAGCGCCAAGCTGGTGCTCGAGGCGCACGAGAACCTTGTCAGCGCCGACTCCGCCAACGCGGCCAAGTTCCAGGACGTGCTCGCCTTCCTGCGCAATCGCGTGGACGGGCGCTGAGCCGGTCCGTCGCGGCGGCGGGCCCCTGGCCGGCGCTTCCGGCGGATTTCGCCTCGAATTCGCGCTCGGTCTCCGCCCAACTGGCGGCTGCTCATGACGCTATTCCTTCTCGGCGGAGTGATGGGTGCGGCGATCGTCTACGCCTTCTACTGGCGGGCGCATCGCGCGGCGGCGCGCGTGGAGGAGGAGAAGACCTCGCTGCTCGAGGAGCGCCAGATCGTGCTCGATTACATGCACACGATGGTCGACGCCGTGGGCGAGCGGCTGTCGCGGGACGAGTTGTTCCAGCGCATCGTGCACGCCTCGATCCTGAGCACGGGGGCGTTGAGCGCGTGCATCTTCGAGAAAGGCGCGGACAATCTCATGCGCGGCGTCGCGGTGGAGGGGCTTTTCCCGCCGCACCGCCCGATCGCTGACGCGCAGCGGATGCAGCTCGGCTCGCGCGCGAAGTTCATCGAGCAGGTGCTCCGCTCGGAGTCGTTCCCGGTGGGCGAGGGTATCGTCGGACGCGTCGCCGCCACGGGGCAGGGCGAGCTGATCGTCGATGCGCGGAGCGATGCGCGCATCGTGCGTCACGAGGATCCGGCGCTCACGGTGCGCTCCGTCATCGCCGCGCCGATCATGGTGCGGCAGCGCCTCATCGGGGTGCTCTGCGTCTGCAACGCGGCGGACGGGCTGCCTTTCAGCCGCACGGATTATTCGCTCGTCGCGGCGCTCGCCGAGCAGGCGGGCCTCGCGGTGCACAACGCGGACTTCATCGCGCTGCAGGTCGAGAAACAGCGCCTCGACCTCGATCTCGCGCTGGCGTCGGAGGTGCAGCAGATGCTCCTCCCGCGCGAGATGCCGGTCTGGGCCGGGGTCGAGATCGACGCGCGCTACCTCGCCGCGCAGAAGGTCAGCGGAGATTTCTACGACGTCTTCCCGCTCGACGAGCATCGCCTCGGTCTCGCCGTGGCCGACGTGGCGGGCAAGGGCATGTCGGCGTCGCTGCTCATGGCGATCTGCCGCACGTTGCTGCGCTCCATCGCGCCGCGGCACGATTCGCCCGCCGCGGCGCTCCGCGCGATGAATCGCGCGCTCGCGCAGGAGATCGGCACGGGCCTCTACGTGACGATGGTCTACGCGATCATCGACCGGCGGCAGCAACACGTGACCTTCGCGCGCGCGGGGCACGAGTTGCCGCTGCTCGTGACGCCGGCCGCGGCCGGCGGCGTGCGCCACGAATTCCTCGGCTCCGACGGCATGCCGCTCGGGCTGGTCGACGCCGAGATGTTCGATGCGGCGCTGCAGGATCGCGCGGTGGCTTTCCCGCCCGGCGCCACGTTCGTGCTCTACACCGACGGGTTGACGGAGGCGCCCAACGCCGACGGCCGCGAGTTTGGCAGCGCGCGCCTTGCCGACGCCGTGCATTTTTCCGCCGGATGCACCGCCGCCCAAGTGAATGAGCGTATCCTCCGTGCCGTGGCCGACTTCAGTCAAAGCGGACCGCAGGACGACGCGACGCTCATTACTGCCAAAAGGACCTACTGAGCGGATAAAGGCTCTAGCGTAACTAGGAAACATGCTTGGTTTATTTTTGGGAAGGCAGTTTTCATTTTCACGGGCGTCATGCGTCACGCCCTCCGTTTCCTGCTCCCGTCCTGCGCCTGCCCGCTCCGCCTCGCGCTGTGGGTGACCTTGTGCGCGGCGAGCACCGGCCACGCGCAAAGCCCCATCAACGTGGCGGACCACACCGGCTGGAACCCGTGGACGACGAACGGCACGACGCTCCTCACCGATCCGCTCGGCGATCAGCAGACGGGGCAGGGGCAGGATGATTTCGTCGGCGACTCGACCTATTACGGCTACGCGCAGAAGGCCGGCACGCTGAACGGCACGGACACCTTCATGTTCCGCGCGCGCTTCAACAAGTTCGACGGCACCAACCAGTGGGGCGGCAACGGCGGCAACATCGGCGTCGGCCTCGACCTCGACGGCAACGGCAGCATCGACCTCGTCATGGTCATGGTCGAAAGCTCCGGCAACGTGAACAACCGCACGCGCACCGTCTATTTCGGCTCGCCCGGCACCGGCGCCAACACCGGCCCGAGCACCACGACGTGGACGATCGACACGAGCGGGACGGCGATCAAGCAGACGCTCACCGCCTACAACGGCTCGAACGGCGGCACCGCCAGCTACAGTCTCGTGCAGACGACCGACGGCTCCGCCTTCGGCGGCACACCCGACTCCTGGCTGACCTTTGCGGTGAGTTTTCAGACGCTGCAGGACGCGATCCGCAAATACGCCCGCGACAGCAACGGCAACATCGGCGTCAACAGCATCTTTGCCAACTGGACGGTCAACTACACGACGCGCATCTCGTTCATCGGCTACACCTCCACGCAGCTCAACGCGCTGAACCAGGACCTGTTCGGCACAAGCGGCAACAACTCGTCGACGCTCACGTGGAACCAATTGGGCGTCTCCACTCCGATGCAGGATGCCTATGGCATCGTGCCCGAGCCCGCGACCTACGCGCAACTCGGCGCCCTGCTCCTCGCCGGCGCGTTCGTCGCCTACCGCCGTCAACGCCGCGCGACGTCCGCGTCCGCGCTCCGATCCTCGACCGGCGCGTGAGTGGCTCGCGTTGGAGCCGGGGACTGCGGTGGACGGCCGACTCGCTGCGCATGGCGGGCGGGTTCCTCTATTGGAACGCCCGCAAGACCGCCTTCGTGCGCCGCGGTCGGCAGGGATGCAATCCGTGCCAGAACCCGAGCGACGACAACACCGCGCGCCGCGTGCGCTGCGATGCCGTGGCGCACTGGCATGAGCCCGCGCGCTTCGGCCGCGTCTGTCCGCTCCTCGTGCGGACCCCGCACGGTTGGTGTTGCTCGGTCAATGCCCGCGGCGTGCGTCCCTTCTGGGGCCGCGCGCTGGCTTGGTGGGGCGGCGGGTTGCTGGCGACCTACCTCGCGGGCGCGCTGCTGGTGTTCGCGGTGCTCGCCTTTTTCACCGGCGCGCGGGTCTCGTGGTGGCAGGTGGCCTGGCCCGGCCGCTGGTCGGAGATCCGGCAGGAGCAGGCCGGTTATCTCTACGACCGCGCGATGCGCGCCTTCGTGCAGGGTTCGCTGAACGAGGCGCACCTCGCGCTGGCGAGTGCGGCGCAGCGCGACCCCTCGAACCAGGCTGCGGCGGTGCTGCTCGGTCAGATCACGATGTTCCAAGGCAGCTTCCTCCACGCCGACGCGCTCTTCGAACAGCTCATGCGCGAGCGTGAATCCGAGGCGAACCGCATCGCGATCACCTATCACGACACCTTGCTCAGTCTGGGACGCACCGACCGGTTGGCGCAGCATTGCCTGGCGATGGCGACCCGCGATTCCGCGCACGCCGCGGTTTGGGTGCGCTCCCTGCTCCTCGCGCTGCGCAACGACTCCGTGACCGCCTCCGAACTGGCGACCGCGCAGCGCGGGCAGCTCGCCGCCATCGCGCCGCACGCCCGCTTGCTGGTGCAGGCGGAGATCGAACTTCAGGCGGGCAACCGGCAGGAAGGCATCGCGCTTCTGCGGAAGCCCTTCTCCGGCCCCTACAACTTGATCTACATGCAACTGCAGGTGGATCGCCTGGCCGAGCTGGGCGCCCGCGCCGATGCGCAGACGCTGCTCGATTTCTACGGCCCGATCATGGGCAGCGTGCCGCACGCGATCGCGCAGTTCTCGCTGAGTCGGCAGATGCAGGACGACTTGGCGGCCCGCATGCTTTTCCGCCGCGTGCTTTCCGGCCCCTTCGACGAGAAACGCGTGGAGCAACTCGCCGTGGCGCTCATCAAGGCTCCCGATCCGGTCCTCTTCGCCGAGCTCAGCGACAAGGTGCTCGCGACGCCCGGTCTCGCGGCCCCGCTGGCCACGACGTTGTGGGTCACCGGGCTCGTGTGCGGCGATCGCACCCGGGCCGACACCTGGAAGGAGCACGACCCGGAGTTCCCGCCCGCCAGCTTCCCCCGCGTGCGCCAGATCGAGTTCGCCAGCCGCGATCTGCAGGACCCGCAAAGCGTCGTCCACCTCATCAATGTGGTGACCTTCCCGCGCGAGGTGATCACGGCGCTGCTCACCCGCGTGGACCGGGCCGCCCCGTCGAAACGCACCCTGCGTCTGAACGTCGAGTGAGACGCCGTCGCGGCGCCCGGCGGAGGCTGCTGGCATAAGGGGAAAACCGGTTTGCGTTCAGCGCGACCGGCGCAACCGTGGGTTCGATGTCCGCGTCCGTCCCATCCCCGTCCGCCGCCCCCCGTTTGCTCCAGCCCGATGCCGCGGGCCATTTCGGTCCTTACGGCGGCGTTTATGTGCCCGAGACGCTGATGACCGCGCTCGATGAGCTGACCGCGGCCTACCTGCAGGCGAAGGCCGATCCGGCGTTCCAGGCCGAGTTGCGGCATCACTTGAAGGAATTCGCCGGGCGGCCGACCGAGCTCTATTTCGCCGAGCGGCTCACGCAGCATTGCGGCGGGGCGAAGATCTATCTGAAGCGCGAGGACCTGCTCCACACCGGCGCGCACAAGATCAACAACGCCCTCGCGCAGGCGCTCCTTGCCAAGCGCATGGGCAAGAAGCGCATCATCGCCGAGACCGGCGCCGGCCAGCACGGCGTGGCCACGGCCGCGGCGTGCGCGAAGTTCGGCCTCGAATGCGTCGTCTACATGGGCGCGGTCGACATGGAGCGCCAGGCGCTGAACGTTTTCCGCATGCGCCTGATGGGCGCGCAGGTCGTCGGCGTGGAGCAAGGGCAGAAGACGCTGAAGGATGCGGTCAACGAGGCCATGCGCGACTGGGTCACCAACGTCCGCACCACGCACTACATCCTCGGCACCGCCTACGGCGCGCACCCGTATCCGATGATGGTGCGCGATTTTCACCGCGTGATCGGCCAGGAGGCGCGCGAGCAGATCCTCGCCCGCGAGGGCCGGCTGCCGGACGAACTCGTCGCCTGCGTCGGCGGCGGCAGCAACGCCATCGGCCTGTTCTTCGAGTTCCTCGACGAGCCCGGCATCAAGATGACCGGCGTGGAGGCCGGTGGGCGTGGCATCCAGCGCGGCGAACATGCGGCGCGCTTCGAGGGCGGCCGGCTGGGCGTGCTGCAGGGCTGCAAGACTTTCATCCTGCAGGACGGCGACGGACAGATCGAACCCACGCACTCGGTCAGCGCCGGTCTCGATTACGCGGCGGTCGGTCCGGAGCACGCGTTCTACCGCGACCACGGCCGGATCGAGTTTGCCTATGCGACCGATGCCGAGGTGCTGGAGACGTTCCAGCTTTGCTCGCGGCTCGAGGGCATCATCCCAGCGCTCGAATCGACCCATGCGCTGGTGCACGGCCTGAAGCGCGCGAAGGCGCTGCCGAAGGACAAGATCGTGTTGGTGAACCTCAGCGGCCGCGGGGACAAGGATGTGCAGCAAGTGCAGCGGATGCTGGGCTGAGTCCGCGAGCCGGCTCCATCAACCACGGATGGCCGCGAGCGCGCCGATGGTGGCGCAACAAAATCCGTGTCATCCGTGAAATCCGTGGTTAAGGATCAATCCGAATGAATTCGATGACTGGCTTCGGCCGCGGTTCGGCCCAGTTTGGAAACCACGCGATCACCGTGCAGGTGAATTCCGTCAACCGGCGCGGGCTCGACCTCAGCGTGGCGCTGCCCGATGCGTGGGAAACGCTCGAAGGCGGCATCGCGGAGGCGGTGCGCAAGGTCGCCGTGCGCGGCAAGGTGCATGTCGTCGTGGAGGTGGACGGCGGGCGCGCGGCGCAGAGTTGGGATGAGGAGGCCGTCATCGAGGCGTTGGAGCGGCTGGAGCAGCTCGCGGAGTCGCGCGGGGTGCCTTTCCGGCCGACGCCGGAGCTGCTCTGGCAGATCGCGAACGCCCAGAGCGGTGAAGGCCAGCTCGGTGCGCCGGAGGAAGTGTGGCCGGCGGTGGAGCAGGCGTTGCACGCCGCGCTGCGCGGTCTCGGGGCCATGCGAGCGAAGGAGGGCGAGGCGCTGCTGATCGATTTCCTCGGCCGGCTGGGCAAGCTCACGGCGCACGTGGATGCGATCGCTTCCCGGGCGCCGCAGATCGCGACGAATTACCGCGAGCAGCTGATGCAGCGCCTGCGCACGGCAGGGCTCGAGCTGGATGTGAATGACGAGCGGGTGCTGAAGGAGATCGCGCTCTTCGCCGAGCGGATCGACATCACGGAGGAGATCACGCGCCTGCGGAGCCATTTTTCTCAGCTGAAGGAGCTGCTGCGCTCCGGCGGGGAGATCGGCCGCAAGGCGGAGTTCATCCTGCAGGAAATCGGTCGCGAAGTGCACACCATCGGCAGCAAGGCGAACGATCTCGCGATCAGCCAGCGGGTGATCGAGTGCAAGAACGAGCTCGAGCGCGTCCGCGAGCAGATGGCGAACGTCGAGTGAGCTGCGTCCGCCTGCGCCCTGGCGGGCGGACCGAGGTCCGCCCCTACGGGTGCGGTTGCTCCGCCGGCTGCTTCAGCGACCAGATCACGTAGAGAGCCACGCCGCAGACGATACCCATGTCGGCGACGTTGAACGTTGGATATCGGTAGTCGCCGAAATGAAAGTCGAGAAAGTCGATCACATGTCCGTAGCGCAGCCGGTCCGTAAGATTGCCGACCGTGCCGCCGCAGAGGAGCCCGAAGCAGAATTGGGGCAGTCCGTGGGCGAGCCCGAGCGCGCGCCGCCACAGGAAGATCGCGAGCAGCGTGCAGAGCGCGAGCACCCCGAGCAAGTGTCCGTAGCCGGAAAAAATGCCCCAAGCCGCACCGGGATTACCCACGTGCACAAGATTGAAAAATCCCGGGATGACGGGGATGTGGAATGGCGGGCCGTAGGTCGGATACTCCAGCTGCGCGACGATCCAGCCCTTCGTCAGCTGGTCGAGCGCATAGACCACCAGCGCGAGGACCCAGAAGAGGCGGTAGGCGAGGATGCGCTGGAATTTCGATTTGGGCTGCTCGCCGTTACCCGAAGCCCGACCCGACGCGATGCCGGGGGGCGTTGAACTAGTGGGCTCGGGGTTCAAGCAGGGATCGAAAATCCGGAGTCGGGATTTCGCTCACTCGTCGTCGCCGCCGTCGTCGGACAGCTTGCCACCGCCGTCCTCCTCGCCTGCGTCGCCGAAGAGGCCGCCGCGCTGCTGGGCGCGGTGCGAGTGGCGCTCGACCTGTTTCTGGGCCTCGGCGGAGTAGCGGGTGAAGGGCACGGCGTGGAGGCGCTCCTTGCTGATCGGTTTCTGCGTGATCTCGCAGACGCCGTAGCTGCCGTCGTGGATGCGCTTGATGGCGGCCTCGATCTCGGAGAGGGCCTCCTGCTCGCTCGAGACGAGCGAGAGGGCGAAGTCGCGGTCGAAGGTGTCGGTGCCGGCGTCGGCCATGTGCTGGCCGTAGCCGGAGAGGTCGCCGGAGTCGTCCTTGGCGGACTTCATCAGCGTCTCCTCGGTGTGTTCGCCGAGCTGGGTGAGGACATGGGAGCGGAGCTCGATGAGCTGCTTGTAGTAGCGGCGGAATTTCTCCGGCACGTCGTCCTCGTGCACCATGGCGGGCTTGCGGCCCTTGGACGGGTTGAAGCCGAGGATGTCGGACAGGGAAGCGGGCTTGATGTGGTTGGGCTTGGCGGCCTTTTCCAGCTTGGCGGCGAGCTCGGCCTGCTTGCTGGCGGCGGTGGTCTTGCCGTTCTTGGCGGACTTGTCGGTCGTGGTGACGCTGGTCTCGTTCTTCTTGGCGATCTCGCGGACCTCATCGAGGGAGAAGGAGATGGCCTTGACCGGGCCGGCGGATTTGCGCTCGAGGATCCGGCGCTTCAGGTCGGCCGCGGTCATGCCGGGCTTGGCCTTGGGCGCGTCGACCTTCGCCGGGGCGGCCTTGGCGGCGGCCGGCTTGGCCGGGGCGAGCTTGGGCGAGACCTTGGCGGGGGCGGAGGCTTTCTTGGCCGGGAGGACTTTCGCCGGCTTGGTGGATTTGGCGGGAGCGGCTTTCTTCACAATCTTCTTGGGCTTCTTGACGGGTTTCGGAGAGGGTTTCTTGACGGGAGATTTTTTCGATTTGGCCATGGGGGTATGGGGGTCAGCGGCAGGATCGATCAGGGAAGGGCTTCAGCGCAGCGGGGACAGATGTCGCCGTGCGGCGTCGCGGTGAGGGCCGGCACCCAGCGCCAGCAACGCGGGCAGCGGTTGTGGCCGGTTTCGCGGGCATTGAAAGCCTTGATTTCGAGCGCAGCGGCGGGATTCGGTTCCACCGCCACCTGCGAAACGATGAAAAACTCGGCCAAGGAGGCGCGATGCTTCTCCAAGGCGGCGGAGGTGCCGTCTGCGGCGAAGCCGGCGAAGGTCAGCACGGCATCGAGGGATTTGCCGATCGTGCCGGCCTGGCGGAGCGGCTCAAGGGACTCGGTGACCTTGGCGCGGAGCTTGAGCAGCGCGGCGAACTCGGTGTCGAGCGCGGCGTCCGTCCACTCGGCGGGCGCGACGGGCCAGTCCTGCAGGTGCACGGAGTCGTCGCTGTATTCCTTGCCCGTGGTGGCGAAGCTCCAGGCCTCGTCGGCGGTGAAGGTGAGCACCGGGGCGAGGATGCGGACGAGGGTGCGGAAAATCTGGTGGATCGCGGTCTGCGACGAGCGGCGGAGCGGGTGCGCGGCGCCGAGCGTGTAGAGCCGGTCCTTCAGGATGTCGTGATAGACCGCCGAGAGCGTGACCGAGCAGAACTGGTTGCAGAGCTGGTAAACGCGATGGAACTCGAAGGCGTCGTAGGCCTGCGTGCACTCGGCGAGGAGCTTGGCGGTCTGGTGCAACGCCCAGCGGTCGAGCGCGTCGAGCTGCGCGTAGGGCACGGCGTGTTGCGCGGCGTCGAAATCGAAGAGGGTCGAGAGCTGGAAGCGGAACGTGTTGCGGAAAAGACGATACGCCTCGCCGACGTTCTTGAGGATCTCCTCGTCCACCGGGATGTCGTCGCGGAAATCCTGCGAGGCGATCCAGAGGCGGATGACGTCGGCGCCGTGATCCTTGATGTAGGCCTCGGCGGTCTGCGGCTTCTGGTAGGTCGAGCTCTTGGATATCTTCTGGCGGTTCTTGTCGACGATGAAGCCGTGGGTGAGGACGTTCTTGTAAGGCGCGGCGCCGAAAGCGATGACGCTGCACCAGAGCGAGGACTGGAACCAGCCGCGGTGCTGGTCGCTGCCTTCGAGATAGAGGTCGGCCGGCCAATGCGTGCCGCCCTGGCCGCGCTGGAGCACGGCGGCCTGCGTGGAGCCGGAGTCGATCCAGACGTCGAGCGTGTCGCGGCCGCAGGTGAGCTCGGCGGCGGCCGGCCAGCCCGCGGGGAGCGTCACGCCCGCGAGGATCTCGCTCGTGGGGGCGTCATACCAAAAATTCGTGCCCTTCGTGGCGATCTTGTCGGCCACGGCGCGGATGACGTCGGCGTCGATGTAGGCCTGTTTGTCCGGGCCGTAGAACGCGATGATCGGCACGCCCCACGAACGCTGGCGGCTGATGCACCAGTCGGGACGCGATTCGACGGCGCCGCGGATGCGGGCCTCGCCCCACGCGGGAATCCAGCCCTGCGCCTGCGCGATCTTGGTGATCTCGCCGAGGGCGATCTGGCGATGGCCGGCCTTGTCGAGCGACACGAACCACTGGTCGACGGCGCGGAAGACGATGGGCGTCTTCGAGCGCCAGCAATGCGGGTAGGAGTGCGAGAGATTCTGTTTGGCCAGCAACGCGCCGACGCCGGCGAGCTTCTTCAGCACGGCGATGTTGGCGGGCGAGGTTTTCTTGGCGGCGAGGTCCTCGACGGACTCGAGGCAGGTGAGACCGACGAGGTCGGCCGGCACCTGGCCGTCGTCGAGGTATTTGCCGTCGTCACCGACGGGGCAGTAGATGGGCAGGCCGTATTTGAGGCCGGTCTGATAGTCCTCCGCGCCGTGGCCGGGCGCGGTGTGGACGCAACCGGTGCCGCTGTCGGTCGTGACGTAGTCGGCCTGAACAATTGGGACATCACGATCGATGAAAGGATGCCGTGCCATAGCTCCGCCGCCAAACTCCGGGTGCTTGCCGAGCACACCTCCACTGATTGTCCCGGTGACTTGAGCGTTTGGACGATTTACCGCCGTCTTGAACTGCTCAACTAGGGCCGAAGCGACAATAAACACTTCATCTTTTCCGTCAGCCGCTTTGTCCGCCACGTAAGAGTAGTCGATGTTGGGATGGACAGCGATAGCGAGATTCGCAGGCAGTGTCCAAGGGGTAGTTGTCCAGATAACAATGCTCGTCGGCACACCGAGTTTGCTGAACTCGGGCACGGCGAACTTCACCCAGATCGAGGGCGAGACGTGGTCCTTGTATTCGATCTCGGCTTCGGCGAGGGCGGTCTCGAAGGGGATCGACCAATAAACCGGCTTCTTCGAGCGATAGACGAGGCCTTGCGCGACGAAGGCGGCGAAGGTGCGGAGGACGTCCGCTTCGAAGGCGGGCGCCTTGGTCTTGTATTCGTGGGCCCAGTCCGCGAGCACGCCGATGCGTTTGAATTGGGCGGTCTGCTTCGCGATCCAGCCTTCGGAAAACGCGTCGCACTTCGCGCGCAGCTCGGCGGTGGTGAGGTTGAGCTTCTGCTCCTGGATCTCGCGCGAGACCTTCTGCTCGATCGGCAGGCCGTGGCAGTCCCAGCCGGGCACGTAGGGCGTGGCGAAGCCCTGCATCGACTTGTAGCGGTTGACGAAGTCCTTGAGCGATTTGTTCAGCGCGGTGCCGATGTGGACGTCGCCGTTGGTGAACGGGGGGCCGTCGTGCAGGACGTATTTCTTGCCGGAGCCGGCGCGGCGGGCCTGGATGCGCGCGTAGAGGTCCAGCTTTTCCCAATGGCTAATTCGCTGCGGCTCGCGTTGCACGAGATTTGCCCGCATGGGAAAATCCGTCTTCGGAAGCAGGAGCGTATCTTTGAGTTCTTGGGCCATTCTGGGAAAAGCGCCGGACGCTACTCCACGGCAGAGGGGAGTCAAGGGGGGAGGCGGGCCCGGATTTTCGATTTTCGCGTCCCGCTTTCCGAGTGGCGGGAACGAGGTGCGACGGGGCGTGGCCGTCCGCGCCAGAATCGCGGACGCGTGGCGAAATCGTCGCTGCCGGCCGGGGCGGCGATCGTTCGCGGATGGCTCAGCGCTTCGCGGCGGCTTCGGCGACCTTGGCGGCGAGTTTCTCGCCGCTCTTGCAGCAATCGGGCAGCGAGATGCCGTCGCGGCACTGGCCGCCGATGAAGAGACCGGGCGTGCGGTCCTCGAGGCGGGACATGGTCTCGAAGTGGCGCTCGTAGCCGATCTGGTATTGCGGGATGGCGCGGGGCCAGAAGCTGTGTTTCACGAACACCGGTTTGCCCTTCACGCCGACGAGTTCGCGCAGGTCGCGCTCGACGCGTTCGAGCAGTTGTTCGGTGCCGAGGCGGGCGTGTTCCGGCTGGCGCATGCCGCCGGCGAAGACGGTGAGCGCGACGTGGCCCTCCGGCGCGCGGCCGGGGAACAGCGTCGAGGAAAACAGGATGCCGAGCACGTCGCGGCGCTCCTTCTCGGGCGTGAGGCCGCCGAAGCCGTCGAGCGGATGGGCGACGTCCTCGCGCTTGAAGCCGAGGAAAAGCGACGACACGGGTGGGTGCGTGATGGTGTCGAGCGTGGCGAGCGGGCGCTCAGCGAGCGTGCCGAAGGTGAGCTGGGCCAGCGCGGGCGCGGGCACGGCGAGGACGACGAAGTCGAATTCGCCGCCGCAGTGGTCGGCACCGTGCGAGCAGACGAGGCGGTGCGGTTGACCGGGGATGATGGTCTCGACGGCGGTGTTCAGTTCGACGGCACCGGCGGGGAGCTTGGCCACGAGCGTGTCGATGAGCTGTTGCAGGCCGCCGCGGAAGGAGACGAGCGGCGTGCCGCCCTTGGCGCGTTTCTGGCCGGGCGGGCGCTTGGCCTTCATCACGGCGATCATGCCGCGCGGGAGCGAACCCTTGAGCCGCTCGGCCTCCCAGAGGCTGGGGAAGGCGTTCTTGACGGAGAGTTTTTCCGGATCGCCGGCGTAGATGCCGGCGATGAGCGGATTCACGGCGTAGTCGACGAGCTCCTGCGTATAGTGCGAGCGCACCAGCTCGGCGAGGCTGACGTCGGTGTTGCGGATGCGCGGGCGGGAGAAGAGCTCGGTGAACAGCGAGAGCTTGGTGCGGGCGCCGAAGATCGGCGTGGCGAGAAACTGGCCCGGGCCCATGGGCACGGGGACGAACCGGCCGTCGCGGACGATGAAGCGCTTTTTCGCGACGGGATTCGCGACCTGCAACTCCGGCTCGAGGCCGAGGTCGGCAACCAGTTGCTTCAGCTCGGGCGCGCCGAACTGGACGGAGTTGGGACCGCACTCGACCAGCCAGCCGCCTTCGCGATGGGAACGGATGGCCCCGCCCGCCTGCGCGCTGCGCTCGAACACCTTCACGCGGAATCCGCGTTCGTGCAGCCGGTAAGCCGCCGTGAGGCCGGCGATGCCGGCACCGATGATCGCGACCGATTTTTGCGGGTTCGAGTTCATGACGGGAAAGGAATCAGCGCCACTGCGTGACCGTGTCCACGAGCGCCTGCATGTTCTCCACCTTCGCGGAGGGCATGATGCCGTGGCCGAGGTTGAAGATGTGACCGCGCGTGCCGCGCATGGTTTCGAGCAGGCGGGTGGCCTCGCGGCGGACGATCTCGGGCGTGGTGTTCATCAGCACCGGATCGAGGTTGCCCTGGAGCGCGACGTTGTCCGGCACGAGCCGGCGCACGACGCCGAGGTCGACGGTCCAGTCGACACCGAGCACCTTGGCTCCGGTGAACGCCATGTCGGTGAGCTGCATCGGGCAGCCCTTGGCGTAGAGGATGACGGGAAAGTCCTTCGGCATGGCCTGGATGATCTGGCGCATCCAGCGGAGCGAGGCGGCTTCGTAGTCCTGCCCGGCGATGATGCCGCCCCAGGAGTCGAAAATCTGAATCGCATCCGCGCCGGCACGGATCTGCATGTGGAAAAACTCGATCACGGCCGCGGTGAGTTTCTCCATCAGCGCGTCGAAGAACGCGCGGTCGGTGAAGAACAGCTCCTTGATGCGCGAGAAATCCTCCGAGCTGCCGCCTTCGATCATGTAGGTGGCGAGCGTCCACGGCGAACCGCCGAAGCCGAGGAGGGCCTTCTCGCCTTTCAGCTCCTTCTTCACGAGCGCGAGCGATTGCGCCATGTAATCGAGGCGTTCGGCCACGCCCTGGGAATTGAGACGGTCGAGCTGCGCGCGGTTTTCGAGGCGGAACTCCATCGCGATGCCACCTTCGTCGCGGAACTTGTAGCCCTGGCCGAGCGCCTCGGGGACGACGAGGATGTCGGAGAAGATGATCGCGGCATCGAGCGCGAAGCGGCGCAGCGGCTGCAACGTGACCTCGGCGGCGAGCTCAGGCGTCCGCACCATCTCGAGGAAGGAGGACTTGGCCTTGAGGGCGCGGTATTCGGGCAGGTAGCGGCCGGCTTGGCGCATCACCCAGATCGGGGGACGGTCGAGCGGCTGGCAGGCGGCGGCGGCGAGGAAACGTTCGCGGGAGGTCATGCGGGGAAATTGGCCCAGTCGGCGGGTTTCAGGAAGATGTCGTAGAGCTTCGCCTCGGGCGAACCGGCGGCGGGTTGATAATCGTAGCGCCAGCTGACGAGCGGCGGCAGCGACATGAGGATGCTTTCCGTGCGCCCGCCGCTCTGCAGGCCGAAGTGCGTGCCGCGGTCCCACACGAGGTTGAACTCCACGTAGCGTCCGCGGCGGTAGAGCTGGAACTCGCGCTCGCGTTCGCCGTAGGGCGTCGCCTTTCGGCGCTGCACGATCGGGAGGTAGGCGGGCAGGAAGGCGTCGCCGACGCTGCGCATCAGCGCGAAGCTGGGCACGAAGCCCGGGGCGTTGAAGTCGTCGAAGAACACGCCGCCGATGCCGCGCGGCTCGCCGCGGTGTTTCAGGAAGAAGTAGTCGTCGCACCCGCGCTTGAATTGCGGGTAAAGCTCCGCGCCGTGCGGATCGCAGGCGGCGCGCGCGGTGCGGTGCCAGTGCACGCAATCCTCCTCGAAACCGTAGTAGGGCGTGAGGTCGAAGCCGCCGCCGAACCACCACGCGGAGGGCTCTGCTGGCGTCGTGGGGAAGGCGGCCTCGTGGTCCGCGTAGTGGTGCCCGGCGCAGAAGAACCGCACGTTCATGTGCGACGTGGGCACGAAGGGATTGCGCGGATGGATGACGAGCGAGACGCCCATCGCGTGAAAGGGCTTGCCGGCGAGTTCCGGGCGGTGCGCCGTGGCGGAGGGAGGCAGGGAAGGGCCCGTGACGTGGGAGAAATTGACGCCCGCCTTCTCGAAGACGGCGCCGTTCTCCAGCACGCGCGACCGGCCGCCGCCGCCCAAGCCGGCCGAAGCGGACTCGCCGCGCGTCCAGCGGTCCTCGCGAAATTCGCCGCCGTCGTCCTCGCGCGCCAAGGCTCCGCAGATGTCATCCTGCAGGGCGAGGAGGTAGCTGGCGACGGCGTTGGGATCGGGAGCGGACATGCGTGGAGAACCATGGAAAGCCGGGCGTGAACGTCCGGCAACCCTTATAGCAAGGGTAGCGCGGCCGGTAAGTTGTTGCCGTGCACGCGTTGCGGAGGACGCTGCGCATTTTGTCGGCCCCGTTGCGGCCACGGTCCGGCGGGCGGGCGACGTGCGGCACGCGGCGCGCTGCGAGAGGAGCATGGCGCAGCGCCGCCGGGCGTGCCGGCAGCGGGGGGCGCGCCCCCTTGACGACTTTGCTAAAGTCCGGGTTCGACACCGCCGAGGCCCGGCGGTTTGTTTCACCTTCGCGTTCAAATCATGCTCACGACCCTCGCGCTGACCGGCTTCACGGTCGCTTTTTTCCATGCCGCCATTCCCACGCATTGGCTGCCGTTCGTGCTGGTGGCGCGGGCCCGCAGCTGGACGAACGGCAAGACCATCCTCGTGGCGCTCGCGGCGGGTGTGGGGCACGTGCTGCTGACGAGCTTGCTGGGCTTGATCATCGCCTGGCTGGGGCTGCAACTCGACGAGCATTTCGGCGAGTTGTTCACCCAGATCGCGGGTGGGGTGCTGCTCGTGATCGGCGGGTGGTTTTTCTACCGGCAGGCGAGGGGCGGCGTGCTGCATCACCACGTGGGCGGGAGCGGGCACCGGGCCTCCGAGCATTGCGGCCACGAACACGACCACACGCACATGGAGGAGGAGTTGAAGGACTCGCAACTCGTCTCCCAGCGCGCGGGCGACTGGGCGGCGATCGGCGGGCTGTTCACGCTGCTCACTTTTTCGCCCTGCGAGGGCTTTCTGCCGGTCTACCTGTCGGGCGTGGCCTACGGTTGGACGGGATTCTTCGTGCTCAGCGGCATCCTCGCCGTGGGCACGCTGGCGGGGATGTTGCTCTTCACGTCGCTGACGCTGGTGGGCTTCTCGAAGCTGCCGTTGCAGAAGCTCGAACGCTACGAGGCGGCCCTGCTCGGCCTGATCTTCACCGTGCTGGGTCTGATGATGCTGTTTCTTGAGCACGGGCACGCGCACTGAGGCGGGATCATGCAGGTGGTGGGCGTCGGCATCCCTACTGACGCCTGTCGCCGCTGGGACAGCGGCGACCACCCCATTGGCAGGAGCTCATCAGTCGGGAATCGCGTCCAACTGCATGAGTCCGGCTGAGGCGCTGCCGTTGTTCGTGGTGCGCGTGCACGGGGACACGTTGCCTGCTCATGGCAGTCGGGACGACCGCCGCTACCCATTGGGCTGCGTGGCTGGAGTGAAAGCCGTGGGGCGAGCGGCTGCCGGCGACCTGTGGGCGCGAGCGAGCTCGCTGGCTACAGTGGAGCGGGGCGGTTGCCGTCGGCGCGCACGCGGGTCTCGGCGTCGAGGGCGGCGCGCAGTTGCTCGATGATCGGGTGGCCGCGCGTGTAGGCCTGGCCGTAGGGCAGGTTGAAGGCGTAGTCGAAGTCGGCCGGATTACGCCCTTGGTTGTGCTGCAGCAGCGTCTCGAGCTTGTCCACGGCCTTGACGAAACGCGCCTCGGGCGTGGTCGCGGCGTTGTATTCCTCCCAGAGGGCGACGAGATGTGCGCGGACGTTCGCCGGCGCGGGCGCGAGCAGTTGCAGGAGATCGCGGCGCTCCTGCTCAAGCTTCGGCGGAGCGCCGGCCTGCTGGACGGCGGAGATGTCGCCGTTGATCGCCTCGCCGAGGTCGTGCACGACGACGAGCCCCAGCACGCGGCCGTAATCGAGTTCGGGGAACCAGGGTTGCAGGCTGAGCGCAAACAGACCCATGCGCCAGGTGTGCTCGGCGGTCGACTCGGCTTTGCCTTCGGAGGTCCACGCGGTGCGGGTGACGGTTTTCAACCGTTCCGCGTGCCGGAGGAAGGCGAGCAAGCCGTGCAGTTCAGCCGGGTTCATGGCGCTGGCAAGATGCTCCACCTGAAACCGTGCGCAACGAGAATGGGAAGGCCCGCGGCGATGCGGAATCGGTGTGGCGCGGGCGGGCAGCGCGACTGAACTCAGGCGCCGAACTTGGCGCGGGCGACCAGCGCGGCGCCGATGGCCTGGGAAAGCTCGCCGAGCGTCGCAGCGAAGATCTTCAGGCGGGCGCGTTGCGGTTCCCACAGGTAGGGCTCCGCGGCGGCGCGGATGCCGGCCAGATAACGCTCGCGGAAGGCGTGGGTCGTCGCACCCGGATCGATGAGGCCACCGCCGATGACGACGTATTCGGTGTCGAGCGACATCAGGAGGTTGGCGATGTGCAGGCCGAGCGCGCGTGCCTGGAAGTCGAAGATGTCGAGCGCAAGCGCGTCGCCTTGCTGCGCCAGCGTGCGCAGGGAGAGAACCTTCTCCTTGATCGGTTGGGTGGAGGTGGCCAGCGGGTGGCGGGGATGTTTCTCGAGGAAGACGTCGAGCAACTGCGGCAGCCCGGAGATGGTCGTGTAGGCTTCGATGCAGCCCCACTCGCGGCCGCAACCGCAGCGGAAGGGGCGGATGTTGCCGAGCAGGTGGAGCGGGGCGGGCATGTGGCCGCTCTCCATGCCGGAGAGGGTGTCGCCGTCGAGCGGCAGGCCGCGCGGATCGACGTAGGCTGCGCCGAGCCCGGAGCCGGGCGCGAGCATGAGCACGCTGGCGGCGCGACCGGCGGCGACGCGGTGGGCTTCACCAACGCCGCCGAAATTGCCGTCGTTGCCCACGACGAGCGGGATGGGGCGGCCCGCGGCCTCAGCCAGCGCGGCGGCGTAGTCGGCGTGGAAATTCCAACCGTAGAAACTTGCGGGCAGGTTGGCCGCGCGGCCCATGATGCCGTAGCTGAGGTAAGGACCGGGAAGCGCGAGGCCGACGCCGCCGACCTCGTCCCACGTGCAGCCGTGCTCCGCGAGGAAGTTGTTCGCCCCTTGCACCCAGCCGCGCACGACGCCGGCGGTGCCGTCCTGGGCGTTGGTCGAGATCTGGCGCAACTCCTGGGAGATGATCGTGCCATCCGCGCGGATGCCACCGGTCTTGGAAGTCGTGGCGCCGCTGTCGGTGCCGAGGAAGAGCTTGGCGGAGGTCATGAGTGGTCAGGCTGGGCTGGGCGGGCGAGGTCAGTGGTGGCAGGCGTGTCCGGGATCGAGCGTGAAGGCGTCTTCGGTGCCCTTGAATTTGCCGCGGGCGGCAAAGAAATCGACCAATTGTTCCGCCGTGAGATCGGAGCAGGAACAGGTGCAGAAACGGGTGTGGCGGCCGAAGTGATGCTCGATGTAGGCGACGAGCGATTGCCGGCAAAATGTGCGGCCGGACGCCTGCATCAAGTCCATCACGGCGTGACCATGGATTTCGGTAGACATGGTGGGGTTCAAGCGCGGCAGTAAATCAGGTTTTGCCGCCCCCGACCTCGCGTCTGTTGCCATTCGCTGGCGGGGAATTGTTGCGTTGCCGGCGCGCTGGGCGGAGGCGGCGTGGAGCGCTTTCGCCCAGCGCAGCGGCCCCGCGATGCGGACGGCCTGTTATTCCAGCCGCTGGCCGGCGGCGGAGGCGGCAATCAGGCGGGCGAGCCACCGTTCGCGGGTGGCGGCCTGCTTCGGACTGACGACTTTGTGAAGGGCCAGCCGGCGGTAGCCCGGCGGCTGCGCTTGGAAGAAGGCCCACGCGGCTTTGGCGGCGTGGAAGCGGCGGGCCATCGCGGGCGGCAAGACCGGCGTGGCGGTGCGCTCGAACGCATAGACACCGGTCTTGGCGGGCAGGCGGGCGTGAAACGCGGCCAGCCCGGCGGCGTGCATCCGTCCCGCCGCAATCAGGCGCTCCACGTGCGCGACGTTGACATTGCTCCACGTGCTGCCGGGCCGGCGGGGTGTGAAGCGGTGTTGGTAGCGCTGCTCGTCGATCCGGCGCACCTGGCCGTCGATCCAGCCGAAGCACAGCGCCTCCTCGACGGCTTCGCAATACGTCAGGCCGGTGCGGGTGGCGCCCTTTTTGTAGAAACCGACCTGCAACTCCGGGACGCAGGCGTGGTTGGCGAGCAGCCAGCGGCGGAACTCGGCGGCGGTGACGAAAAAGACGGCACTCATGGGCTCATCGCGGGCGGTTGGTGCCGCGGGCGCGGCGTCGCTTGGGTCGGGGCAGCACACCGAGGCGCGGATCGCGCCGACGCGCGAGTTGCACGAGTGCCGTGCCGGTATTCTCGAAGCGCGGGGCCGCTTCGGGGAGATAGAGCCACTTCGGCAAGATGGGATGCGGCGCGAGCTCCGGATGTGCGGCGCAGAGGCTCGCGTGGTGCGCGCGCTCCGTGCACACGAGCAGACCGCGCCAAGGCTCCTCGCCGGCGCAGAAGCAGAGCATGAGCCGGCCGTCGAGATAGACGGCCTTGGCGCCGAACATCGCGCGCAGCACGAAGCTCGGCTCTTCTTCCAGCGGTTCCCAGAGCCAGGCGTGGCGATGGACGACCTTGGCGGCGCGGAGCGGATTTTCGCGGGGAGGCGGCATGGTGGCGGCGGGCGGGAGCGTTCCGATCCCCGGCGGTGTCGCGCTCCGTCAGCCGAGGGCGCGGAGCGGGCAGCGACAGCGAGGAAACGTCTCACGGGCAACTTGGCCGCATCGCGGGTCGCTGACAACGCCGCGGAGGGCATTTTTCGCGGTTTCGGGCGACGGTGCGGGGGCGGATGTTACGGCGAGGTAAATTACCGGCCGGAAAAACAGAATACGTTTGAACGAAATCTGCGGAGCGGCGTCTTTCCCATCGTTGTTAGTTCATCTGTTTGCTTGTGTGTTAGGGTAAAAGAGAAGGCCGCCTAGGGGTAGGCGGCCTTCGCATTTTCAGGGATGAAGACGGGGCGTTCAGCGGAGGGCGCCCGCGAGGACCTCGACGGTCGCGGCGGGCTGACGCCATTGCGGGTTGTGGTCGCCGGCCATTTCCACGACGGGCCAGCCGCGCGCGCGGGCGCGCTCGGCGAAGGGCCAGAAATCGTCCTCCTCCGGCTGCTTGCCGGGCTCGACCGTCAGGATGTAAAGCGCGGGGATCTTCTGCGCGGCGGGATTCTTCAGCTCGACGGGGTCGGTGAAGGTCTTCAACGGATGCGGCACGTCGAACGGGTGGGGTTTGTCGGGACGCACCCAGAAAGGGATGAGGAAGCCGTCGCGCGTCATCTTCGGCAAGTCGAGGCTGCCTCGCCGGTCGCCCCGTGCGGTCACGAGGCTTTCGCCGTCGTTCGGCAGGATGGCGTCGAGATAGACGAGCCGGGCGATGCGGTCCGGCACGCGCTGGGCGACGCCGCTGATGACCATGCCGCCGTAGCTGTGGCCGAGCAGGACGATGTCGCGGAGATTCTCGAAGAGGATGACGTTCACGACGTCGTCGATGTGCGTCTGCAGCCCGAGGTCGGGCGAGGCGAGGTGGACGCGCTCGCCGAGGCCCGTGAGCGTGACGCGGCGGACGTCGTAGCCGCGCTCGCGCAGGAGCGGGTCGACCTTGGCGAATTGCCACGCGCCGCCCCAGGCGCCGTGGACGATGAGGAAGGGCTGCGGGGCGCCCTCCCGGGCGGCGAGCGGAGTGGCGAGGGCCAGCGCCCCGGCGACGAGCAAGAGTATCCGACGGGCAAAAAGATTCACGCCGTCACTCTGGCGAAGGCCGCGGACGCGTCAACGGAAGCGCGGCGCGCTTCAGCCGAGCAAACGCAACGCCATCTGCGACGATTGGTTGGCCTGCGTGAGCATGGCGGCACCGGATTGGACGAGGATGTTGTAGCGCGCGAGCTGGGTGGATTCCTGCGCGACGTCGACATCGGTGATGCGGCTGTTGGCGGCCTCGATGTTGGCCTTGTTGACGGTGAGGACCTCGGCGGCGAAGCCGAGGCGGGATTGCTGTGCACCGTTGTTGGCGCGGAAAGACGCGACGTCGCTGAGGGCGTCCGTAATCGAGGAGAGCGAGAGGCTCTGCAAGTCCGCGGCCGAGGTGACGGTCGAGACTTCGCTGCCGGAGCCCTCGGTGCTCGCGATCGAGAGATTGCGCACGCGGACGCCGTTGGCGGCATTGGACGACAGCTGGATCGGGCCCGAGGCCGGGCTCGGCGTGCTCGTCATGCTGGGCGTGGACGAGCCGTTGAGATAGGCGCTGGCGGTCGTGCCATCGAAGACGATGCGCATGCTGTGCCAGTTCGTATCGCCGGGATTGGCGGACCCGATGATCGTGCCGGCGTCGTCCAGCCACACCGAGAAAATATCGCCCGGGCTCTTGCTCTGGTATTCGAGGTTGAGCTCGAAGGGCTCGGAAAAGGTTTGGTTCGAGGTCACGATCCCAAACGCGCCGTCGAGATTCAGAGCGCCGCCGGCAACGTAGGCGGAGCCGCCGAAGCTGTCGTCGCTCCACTGGCTGAGATTGGCGAAGCTGTCGGTCAGCGTCGGGAACGCGGGACTGCCGAGCAGTTCCACCCCGGGCAGGGTGATCGCGCCGCCGCCGTCGGCGGTGGTGGCCACGGAAAGGGCGTCCGGGCCGAAGAGGGCCTTGCCGTTGAATTTTTCCGCGGCGAGCGAGACGAGTTGATCCTGCAGCGTGCTGAACTCCGCGTTGTAGTTCGCGATGTCGGAGGCGTTCTTGGTCGGATCGGCGGCGAGTGTCTTCAATTCGCCGATGCGTTCGAGGACCTTGGCGGCGGTTTTCAGCACCCCGTCCTGCGATTGCAGGTAGGAGACGGCATTGCCGAGGTTCGAGACGGCGGCGCCCTGGCGCCTGGCGGTGGCCGAGAGTTTCATCGCGACGCCGAGGCCGCCGGCGTCGTCGGAGGGATTGACGATCTTCGATCCGCTGGAGAGGCGGCTGAGGCTGCGCTGCAACAGGCGGCTGGAGGCCGCGAGGTTGTCGCTCGCGAGGGTCGCGGCGTAATTGGTGTTGATGACGACTGACATGGTTCGTCCGTGATCCGGCGTGGTGATGCGGCATCCGTGCCGCGCGTGCCGCTCAAGGGGTAGCGACGGCCGTTGTCATCGGCACGGGGCGGGCGCACTTGAGCGGGCGCCGGGAGTTTTCCGGATTTTCGGACGACGACGGACGATCCCGGCGCTCAGCCAGTCTGCTCGGGCGGCAGGTCGCGGAGCTTCAACTCGGGGTTCTTCTCCACGAAATAGCGCATCGTCCAGTCGTTGGGGAAAAGCACGACGGGGTTCTCGAACTTGTCGGCGCCGAAACTGACGCCGGTGGCGACGACGACGCGCGAGGTGTCGAAGCCCTTCGGGCCTTTTTGGTCCGCCGGAATGTCGACCCAGCGCAACACGGTCCACGGCGTGGGCGAGAGGCGGGACTCGGCGCCGTATTCGCTCTGAAGGCGCCACTGGACGACTTCGAATTGCAGCGGGCCGACCGCGGCGAGGAGCGTCGCGCCGGGCGGAGCGTTCTTCGCGGTGAAGGATTGGACGACGCCTTCCTGCAGGAGCTGCTCGAGGCCGGCGCGGTATTTCTTGGCGTCGCCGGCGGTGGGATTCGAGATGTAGGTGAAGACCTCGGGCGGGAAGCGCGGGATCTCGTTGAAGAGGATCGTGCGGTCCTCGGTGAGCGTGTCGCCGATGCCGAAGGCGTCGTGGCCGACGAGGCCGATCACGTCGCCCGGCCAAGCCTCGTCGACCGTCTCGCGCTCCTGGCCGAAGAGTTTGTGCGACGACGAGAGGCGCACCTGTTTGCCCGTGCGCTGGTGCGTGACGACCATGTCGCGTTCGAATTTACCGGAGCACACGCGGCAGAACGCGATGCGGTCGCGGTGCTTCGGGTCCATGTTGGCCTGGATCTTGAAGATGAAGCCGGAGAACTTCGGGTAATCGACCGGGATGATGCGCGAGTTCTCCTCGGTCGCGGGCTGCGAGGCGGCGCGGGCGATGTCCTCGAGGCCGACGCCGGTGACGGTCATGGCGCGGCGGGGCGCGGGCGGCACGGAGTCCTTGAGGAAGCCGTTGAGGAGGAGTTCGACGCCGAAATTATTCACGGCGGAGCCGAAGTAGACGGGCGTCTGCTGGCCGTGGCGCACGGCGTCGAGGTCAAAGGGGTGGCCGGCGCCGTCGAGCATCTCGAGCTGCTCCTTCACGGCTGCGTAGGTGTCGTCGTCGAGCTTGGCGCGCACCTGCGGGTCATCGAGCGAGGTGACGTTGACAGGGGCTTGGAACGCGCCGCCGGGCACGCGTTCGAAGAGGTGCACTTGGCGGGTGCGGCGATCGAACACGCCCTTGAACGAGGGGCCGTTGCCGAGCGGCCAGATGACCGGCGAGGATTGCAGGCCGAGGACCGACTCCAACTCGTCGAGCAGCTCGAGCGGGTTGCGCGTCGGCCGGTCGCACTTGTTCATGAACGTGAAGATCGGCACGCCGCGGCGGCG
>JAMPXH010000173.1 GCA_023701285.1 Candidatus Didemnitutus sp. | reverse complement strand
GCGCGGCTCGTTCGGAGAACTCGCCCTACCGGTGTCGTCACCCGCGCCGGCGAGCAGGTCGAAGGCTTCCTCGATCGCCTTCGGCTCGAGCACCACCGCGTGCGCGGCGGGTCCGAGGTAATCGAGCAGCGAGGCGCGCCCGGCCGACGCGTGGATCTGCGGGGCCGCGGTGAGCGTGACGGTGGCGACGGATTCGCCCGATCGTTGCGTGACCGGATCGAGGGTGCGGATGTCCTCCAACGTGTCGCCGAAGAAATCCAAACGGTAAGGCTGGTGCGCGGTGATCGGGTAGACGTCGACGATGCCGCCGCGCACGGCGTATTGGCCGGGCGCCTCGCAGACCGCCTCGCTGTCGTAGTCGAATTGGCGCAGCAGATCGAGCAGGCCTTGGAAAGGACGCTCGTCGCCCTTGCGCAGCACGGCTTCTCGCTCGGAGAAATCCGCGGGCGGCGGCACGGCCTGCAGCAAAGCGCCCGGCGTGGTCAGAATCATCACAGGATCGGGGGCGCTCGTCGCGTGGAGCCGGCCACGAAGCTGGCTGAGCACGGCGAGCCGGTCGCTGGCGGCGTGGAAGGCTTCGCGCATCTCCCGGCTGTCCGCATGGGATTCCGGAAACACCAGCACTTCGGGTGCGCCGGTCTCGCCACCGGGCGGACGCTGGGCGGCGAACAGCGCGACGTCCTCCGCCAGCGGGTCGAGCTCGCGCGGCTCCTCGACGACCACCAGCCAGACCGGCGCGGGGTGCGCCGCCGCGAGCCGGGTCAGGGCGAAGGCGCGGGCCGGCGGGCAGACCCCGGTGATCTTCACGCGGTGGGCGTTGGCGGCATCGGACATGCGGAGCGTTCCACGGTGCAGCATCCCGCCGCGGGCGCAAGCCGGACGGCGACGGCGTGGGCGGGCCCGACTTCCGCTCCCGGTCCAATTCGCGCTAGACACCCCGCGCGTGCCCGCGATTAATCGCCGCATGGCCTGCACGGTTTTCACGATCGCGAACCAGAAAGGCGGCGTCGGCAAGACCACCACCGCCGTCAACCTCGCCGCTGCCCTGGCGGAGCGGAAGATCCACACCCTCGTGGTGGACCTCGACCCGCAGGCCAACGCCACCAGCGCGCTCGGCATCGAAAAACAGGAAGGGCGCAGCCTCTACAAGCCGTTGCACGGCGAGGGCAACGCCTTTGAGATGCTCACGCCGACGCAATGGTCGCATCTCGCGCTCATCCCGTCCGAGGTGGATCTCGCCGCCATCGAGATCGAGCTGGCGCAGCAGGAAAATTACCTCCTCCGCCTGAAGTCCGTCCTCGACCCGATCCGCAACTCCGGCGGCTACCGGGCGATCATCATCGATTGCCCGCCGGCGCTCGGCATGCTGTCGATGAACTCGCTCGCCGCGGCCGACCACCTGCTCATCGCGCTGCAGTGCGAATACATGGCCCTCGAGGGCCTCGGCCAGATCCTGAAGGTCGTCGACCGCTTGAAGAACGCCGGCGTGAACCCGACGCTGGATGTCGGCGGCATCGTGATGACGATGTTCGACAGCCGCATCAACCTCGCGAAACAGGTCGTGGAGGAGGTGCGCCAGCACCTGCCGGACAAGATTTTCCAGACCGTCATCCCGCGCACGGTGCGGCTCAGCGAGGCGCCGAGTTTCGGCAAGCCGATCTTCGCCTACGATCCGCACGGCCCGGGCGCGACGGCCTACCGCGCGCTGGCGAAGGAGGTCGCGGAGCGCTTCAAGCTGACGGAGCGGTGAGGTTCGCGCCCGCGGGTGGCGGCGCGGCGGCGTGCCGTCGCTTGCGCTTTCGCCGATCCGCGGCTTACTGCCCGATTCCCGACCCATGTTCGCCACGCTCGCCAAATATCGCCACGTCTTCCTCGTCGGGTTGCAGAGCAATCTGGTTTACCGGTGGAACTTCGCGGTGCGCGGGCTCTTCTCGCTCTTCCACCTCGTGGTGGTGTTCACGCTCTGGGGCGCGGCCTTCGCGGGGCAGACGGAGATCGGCGGTTTCGACCTGCGGCAGACCCTGACGTATTTCGTGATCCTGCTGCCGCTGAATTTCATGATCGGCGCGTTCAACGAGGATTATCAGGTGAGCGAGGAGATCCGGAACGGCCTGATCAACCAGTTCCTGCTCAAGCCGGTGAACTACTACGCGTATCGTTTCAGCGTGTTCGTGGCGGCGCGGCTGGTGTCGGGCGTGCTCGTGCTGCTGCCGCTGGCGCTGGCTTATCCGGTGCTGCGCGACGCGCTGGTGTTCCCTTCCGATTGGGGACTGCGCCTCGCCTACGGGCTGCCCGCGATGCTGATGTCGGCGTTGATCCAGTTCACCATCGCCTACTGTTTCGGGCTGCTCACGTTTTGGTTCCTCGAGATCCAGTCCTTCGTGATTCTGTCGATGGCGGTGGAAGTGCTGTTGGGCGGGCAGATGTTCCCGCTCGATCTCATGCCGACGTGGTTGTTCGAGCTTTCGCACTACCTGCCGTATTTCTACATGATGTATTTCCCGGCGGCGATCTTCACGGGGCGTATCGACATCGCCTCCATCGGACCCGGCCTCGCGATCCAAGCCTGCTGGGTCATCGTGCTGCTGGTCTGCGCGCAGGCGCTGTGGTCGCGCGGGTTGCGCCGCCACACCGCGGTCGGCGGCTGATCCTGTCGCGTCGCCCCTCCCGTCACCATGTCACCGGCCCTCTATTATCTGAAAATCTGGCTCGCCAGCGCGCGCTACTCGATCGTGCGCACGATGATGTTCCGGATGGATTTCCTCATGTGGTCGCTGGTGGAGTTTTTCTGGATGGCGGTGAACATCCTGCTCATCGGCGTCATCTACTCGCACACGGACTCGATCGCGGGCTGGAGCCAGTATGAGATGCTGCTGCTGGTGGGCACGGCGATGATTTTGCAGCGCCTGATGATGGGATTTTTCTGGAGCAACCTGTTCGAACTCGGGCGCAACATCCGCAACGGGCAGTTCGACTTCTTCCTCGCGCAGCCGGGCAACCCGCTCTTCATGCTCTCGACGCGCAAGCTCGACCTCGACGGGCTGCTCAACAGTTTCATCGCCATCGCGCTGGTGATCTACTCGGCCTCGAAGCTCGGCCTGACGCCCGGCGTGCTGGACATCGCGCTCTACGTGGCGCTGTTGGGCTGCTCGCTCGTCATCCACTATGCGGCCGTGCTGTTGATCGTTTCGCTCACGTTCTGGTTGATCGGGAGCCAGGGCATCGAGGGCAGCTATTTCACGTTGTTCGAGTTCGCGCGGCTTCCGCGGCAGGCCTTCGTCGGCGTGCGCGAGGTGCTGTTCGTGTGGGCGCTGCCGGCGGTGATCTCCAGCAACGTGCCGGCGGCGACGCTCATCCATGGGTTCCAGCCGCATTATGTGCTGTGGCTCGGCGCGACGGCCATCGTGTGGCTGAGCGTCGCCATCTGGGTTTTCCGCGCGGGATTGCGCCGGTATGCGAGCGCCAGTTCCTGAGCGGAGGGCGCGAGGTTCGCATTGAGCTTTGCCGGGGAAACTGGAATCTCGGCCGCGTCCCTCGCATGAATTCTCAACCTGCCCGACTGGCCGCCCTGCAAAAGCGCCTCGGCCACACCTTCCGCGACCCGGCGCTCCTGCTGGAGGCGCTCACGCACGCCTCCTTCCTGCAGGAGCATCCGGACGTGAAGGCGCACAACCAGCGTTTGGAGTTCCTCGGCGACTCCGTGCTGCACTTCGTGCTTTCCGATGCGCTCTTCCGCGAGTTCGCGCAGGAGCGCGAGGGCGTGTTGAGCCGGCGCCGCGCGGGTCTCACGCGCGGCGAGTTTCTCACCCGTCTCGCGCTGGATCTCGGCGTCGATGCGGGCCTGCGGCTCGGGCAGAGCGAGGAGGATGCCGGCGGCCGGAAGCGGGCCTCGATCCTCGAGGACGCTTTGGAGGCCGTGGTGGGGGCGATCTACCTCGACAGCGATTTCGCCACGGTCCAGCGGGTGGTGCTGGCTTGGTATGGCTCGATCCCGGCGCGCCTGGCGTTGACCGAGGAAGGCGAGAATCCGAAGGGCCGCCTGCAGGAGATGATCCAACCGGCACACGGCAACGGCGCGCTGCGCTACGACGTCACCGCGGCGACCGGGCCCAAGCACGCGCGGCAATACGAGGTGGCCGTCTATCTCAACGACCAGAAGCTCGGGGTCGGCCGTGGCAGCTCGAAGAAGACGGCCGAGGAAGAGGCCGCGCGGGTCGCGCTGAGCCAGCTGCGCCAAGCGGGCGCGGGCGACTGACGCGGGCGCGGCGCGGGTTCAGTGCTGCACGTGGCCGAGGATCTGCGCGAGCAGTGCCTCGGGCGACTGGCGCACATCGAGCGTGAGCGCCTCCGCCGGCGGTTCGAGCGCCTCGAATTGGGAGCGGACCAGCTCCTCCTTCATGAAATGCCCCTGGCGGCCGCGCACGCGGGCGAGGATCGTTTCGAAGTCGCCGGAAAGGAAGATGAGCGCGACATCGTCGGTGCCGCCGAGCAGCGTGGTCCGGTAGCTGGCCTTCAGCGCCGAGCAGGTGAAGACAGCGTGGCCGCCGGTGGCACGCACCTCATCCATGCGGGCGCGGATCGCGGCGAGCCAAGGCGCGCGGTCGGCGTCGTCGAGCGGCACGCCTGCGGCCATCTTCGCAGTGTTCGCCGGCGGGTGAAAGTCGTCGGCTTCGAAGTAAGGCCAGCCCAACCGGGCGGCGGCCTGCTGGCCCAGCGTGCTTTTGCCGGAGCCGGCGACACCGGTGATGAGAAGGATGCGGGTGGCGGAAGAGGACACGAAGCGCGCGATTCAGCAGACGGTTTGCGACAGCGCAAGGGGAGAGCCTGTCACTCCGTCGAGCAAGGGGCAGGCAACCGCAAGTGCGCGGCAACACCGGGCGCATGACGCCGGACCTTTGAACACTTTGGCCGGTGGCGCGTCTATGTCGGTAAGTCTCTTCCGCTTGTGCCTGATGTGATCGTGCACTCCCACTGGCCGTATGCCGTCCTGCGGTGTTTCCCTCAGGAGGTTGGGCGACACTCTCCCCTTGTCCACGCGCGTCGGCTCGTTTTGAATGCGCGCTTGGTGTCCGCACGGGCACATCCTCTTTTCCAACGATGAACATCACCGCACGCAGTTTGTTTTCCCTGAGTCGGGCCACCTGGCGCGAGACGCTGGTGCTCATGGCCGTGGCTTGGCTGGTGCCGTTCCTGGTGCACATCGCACCGTGGGGCGGTCCGCGTCCGCTCGGGGTTCATCTCCTGCCGGCGTTCTGGACCGCCTTCGTGGCCGTCTATCTTTACGGCGGATCGATCGGCCTGCTGGTCGCGCTGGTCGTGCCGGTGGCGAATCTGCTCACGACCGGTCTGCCGACTTGGGAGCGCACGGGGTTGATGACGCTCGAGCTGGCGCTGTTCGTCGGGTTCGCGATGCTGCTGGTG
>JAMPXH010000172.1 GCA_023701285.1 Candidatus Didemnitutus sp. | reverse complement strand
GCGGCTTCCCGCGCCGGCTTTTTTGTGCCCGCAGCGCACGGCGCGCGCTGCGCTGTCGGGTTCAGGCGTGCGTTACGCATAGGCGATCCGGGTGGGGGCACTTGTCCCCAAGCGCCCTAGGATGTTGGTCGCGACTGCGGTCTGGAACCCAGGGCGGTTGGGGACAACCGCCCCCACCGGTGGGTGGCGCGGGGCCAGGTCAGCCGATGCCGTCCGCCGTCCGGTATCCGCCCATTAAAAAGCGCGCCGGATGGCGCGCTCGGGATTTTGCCGTGAAGGCCAGGAGAGCGGCGGAGCGCTCAGACCGTGAGGAGGTCCTTCTCCTTGCTGGCGAGATGTGTGTCGATCTCCTTGATCGATTTGTCGGTCGCGGTCTGCACGTCCTTCTCGAGGCGTTTCTCGTCGTCCTCCGAGATTTTGCCGTCCTTCTTGAGTTTCTTGGCACCTTCCATCGCGTCGCGGCGCACGTGGCGGACGGCCACGCGGCCCTCCTCGGCGAGGCGGTGCGCGGTCTTCACGAACTCCTGGCGGCGCTCGCGGGAGAGCTCGGGGAAGGGCAGGCGGATGAGTGCGCCGTCGACGACCGGGTTGACGCCGATGTTGGCCATCTGGAGCGCCTTCTCGATTGCGCGGGTGAGGCCCTTGTCCCAGGGCTGGATCTGGATCATGCGCGGATCGGGCGTCGTGATCGCGGCGCAGCCTTTGAGCGGCATCATCGAGCCATAGGCCTCGACCATCACCGATTCCACCATCGCCGGCGACGCCTTGCCGGTGTGGATCGTGCTGAATTCGTGCAGCGTGTGTTCGACGGCCTTCTTCATGCGGGCCTGGGCATCGGAGAGAACTTGGGTGGTCATCGGATTTTCGATTTTGGAATTTGGATTTTCGGGTGGCCGTGCGGCCGGGGCGAAGGATCGGCGGAGCCTAGAGCCTGCGCCCGGTGGTTGGCAATGCGCGGCTGGCCGGCGCGGGCGAGCCGCCTAGTTGTGCACGAGCGTGCCGACCTTGTCGCCGACCACGGCCTTGCGGATGGCGTGCTCGTCGTTGAGGTCGAACACCAGGATCGGCACGTTGTTGTCCATGCAGAGCGAGAAGGCGGTGGAATCCATCACGTTGAGGCGCTGCTTGAGCGCGTCGATGAAGGTGAGGTCCTCGTAGCGGACGGCGTCGGCGTGCTTCTTCGGGTCCTTGTCGTAGATGCCGTCGACCTTGGTGGCCTTCATGATGATGTCGGCGTGCATCTCGGAGGCGCGGAGCGCGGCCGTGGTGTCGGTGGAGAAATAGGGATTGCCCGTGCCGGCGACGAAGATGACCACGCGGTTCTTCTCCAGGTGGCGCATGGCCCGGCGGAGGATGAAGGGCTCGGCCACCTGGTTCATCGGGATGGCGGATTGCACGCGGGTGCTGACGCCCATCTTCTCGAGGCGGTCCATCAGGGCGAGGCCGTTGATGACGGTGGCAAGCATGCCCATGTAGTCGCCGGTGGTGCGGTCGATGCCGCGCTTGGCGCCGTGGAGGCCGCGGAAGATGTTGCCGCCGCCGATGACGATGCACACCTGCACGCCGAGATCGTGGATTTCCTTCACCTGCGCGCACATTTTCTCGAGCGTCGGGTCGTCGATCGGCTCCGTGCCGCGGCCGCGCAGCACTTCGCCGCTCAGCTTCAACACGATGCGCTTGAACTTCAGTTCGGAGTTTCCAGCAATCTTGGCGCCCATTTGAAGGGTGAGGAAACGCGGCGGGAAAAGAACCGTCAATGGCGGAGATTTCCGCGCGGCCTCCGCGCTCGGGAGGAGTGAGTGTCATCATCCTCCGCTGCGGGCGGATACTACAGCCGCACGAAGATTTTCCGGCGGTAAAGCACGCCGCAGAGCAGGAAGCACAGCGCCGCCCCCGTCAGCGCCAGCCCGAGCCCGCCGAGGCCCGGATGCCAGGCGTCGAGCGCGCGAGCGACGTCGCCGCCGGCGAAGCGTTCGGAGAGGCGTGCAAAATCCACGACGTTGCTCACGAGGTAGATCAGCAACGCGTTGCTGCCGACCCACACGAACGGCTCCGCCCAGCGTCGCCAGCCCCAGACATCGATCGTCAGATGAAAGCCGGCCATCAGCAACAGGCTCCAACCTCCGGCAACGAGCACATACGAGGAGGTCCACAGGTTCTTGATCACCGGAAATTGCCACGACCAAGCCCAACCGACTGCAAGCAGCGCGAGCCCGGCGAGACCGAGCATCAGTGAGTGATGGCTCGGCCGAGCGGCCGGGCGGCGCAGCGCCAATCTTGCCAGCACGCCGATCAGACACGAAGCGATCGCGGGCAGCGTGCTGAGGATCCCTTCGGGGTCGTGCGTGCCCGACCACTTGCGCAGGGGCAGAAATTGCGCGTCGAACCAATTGGCGAGATTGCGTCCCTCGGCAAAGTCGCCGGCGCCGAAGCCCGGCACGGGCACGAAGGTCAACAGCGCCCAGTAACCGCCGAGCAGCGCGACCGCCGTCGCCACCAGTCCGCGCGGACGCAGCCAGAGGTAAAGCAGGCTCGCCGCCGCGTAGCAGAGTGCAATGCGCTGCAGCACGCCGAGCAGGCGGATTTCCGCCAGCGGCGTGGCGAGGCCGCCGTAGTAGAAAATGCCGAGCACGTAGAGCAGCAGTGTGCGCCGGGCGATGCGCCCGAGCGCGGCCCGCATGCCCTCGCGGGCCACGATGCGGTCGAGCGACAGTGGAATCGCCACGCCGACCATGAAGAGGAAGAGCGGGAAAATCAGGTCGTAGAAGTGAAACCCTTCCCACGCGACATGCTCCATCTGCCGCGCGAGACCACGCACCCACGGGCCGCCTTCGAGCCGGTGCAGCGCTCCGCCGATCGCGTCGGCGCCGACGATCCACAGCATATCGAAGCCGCGCAACGCATCCAGCGACACGAGGCGCGCGACCGGCGGCGGAGAAACGGAAGGCACGGGTTCCATGCGGCTTTCAGCGCGGCGCGAGTTCCAGCGTGCGCCAGTCGAACCGCGGGAACAGTTCATCGCGGACCGGCGACCATTTCGCGAGCAGCGTGCGTGCGACCGCCACACTGTCGCCCTGCGGCTCGGTCGCGTGCGGCTCGTGCTGCTCGCACCAGGCGAATTCCCAGCGCGCGAGCTCGTGGTAGAAATCGTTCGCTGCCGCTGTCACGCGGCCGTCGCGCCGCGGCAGCGCGGTATCGTCGAAGCCGGCGGGCTGCGTCTCAAGCCAGGCGAAGTAGCGCCGCCAGCGCGCCAGGTAAAAGTTCTCCATCAGGCCCGACCACTGGCGCGCCGCGTATTCGAAGAGCATCGTGGTCTCCGGCGTGCCGCCCCAGACGGTGATGAGCTGGCGGGCGTTGCGCTCGTAGAGATCGCGCTCGGCGTCGTCGGTGCCCCATCGGCGCGCGTCGGCCAGCCACGGGCCGAGCAGGAATTCGCGGCGCGTGACGAGCAGTGTGTCGAGATCGGCTCCGAGGGCCAGGAACCGGTCGCGCGCCGCCGCGTAGCGCGCGCGGTCGCCGGAGCGCCAAGCCGCCACAACGTCGCGGTGCAACGGCACGGAGAGGTCGGCGAGCGCCTGCCGCGCGACATCGACGAGGTCGTAGCGGAACGTCTCGCGTTGCCCGAGCTCGCCGGCTGCGGCGAGCAGGTCGGCCCACGCGGCCCACACGGCGCCCACGTCGTAGTCGCGCTCGAAGCTGCCCCAAGGCGAGGCCTGTTTCAACGCGAGGGCGGGACGCGCCTGCAACGGGCTCTCCATCGGCGGCTCCGGACTCTTCTGCGCGTAGACGCTGCCCAGCAGCTGCGACCACGCGCGCTGGGCGGCGGGATGATCGGCGCCGTAGCGCGCGTGCACGTAGCCGCGCGTCCACGCGGCAAGGTCGGGCGGTTGCGCATGCCAAGCGAGGTCGGCGGCGAGTTGGTAGAGAAGGGGATTGTGCTCGATTGCTTCGGGGAAGAGGCCGATGCCGATGAGCTGTTTCCCTTCGGGCGCGGCGAGCAGCGACGGGGCGTTCTGCGCCAGCGCCGGCAGGTTGCCACCGAGGCTGTGCCGGCCGCCGTAGTTGTGGAGGATGCCCGCGACCCACGGGCGGCCCCAGAAGGACCGGGTCTCGCGCCATTTCTGGCCGGTGAGGTCGAGCACGAGCAGACGGTCGGCGGGGATGCCCTGCACGATCGCTTCGCGAATGGACCAACCTTGCATGACGATCGTCGCCTGCGGGTCGAACTCGCTCGCGATGCGGAAGAGCGTGGCGCCGACCTCGCGCAGGTAGTCCGGGGTGTCGAGCGGCGGCTCGCCTTCGTGGAAGGGATCGGCGGCGTAGAGGTGATCGGTGCCGAATAGCCGGCGTTGCTCCTCGAGGAAGACGCGGCCCATCTCGGCGAAGAGCGGATCAGCGGGATCGAGTTGCGCGGGGCCGGGCGGGATCTCGCACCAGACTTTTTTCTGCGGGATGCGCTGGGCGGGGAATTTTTCCGTCAGCGCGACCGGCACGCAGCCGGTGAAGCCTTGAAGGATGGGCGTCATGCCAAGCTCGCGTTGGCGTTGCACGATCCACTGGCCGAGGGCGAGGTGCGAGTCGATCCACGTCTGCGGCAGCGGGCCGCCCCAGCGCTCGATGTTGGTCATCCACTGCCACGCGAAAAAGGCGGGACCGACGAAGAAGCGGCGGATCTCGTCGTCGGGAAGTCCGAAGCGGCGCAGCGTGGCCTGCCAGACCGCTTCCTGACCGACGATGGCCAGCGGCATCGTGATGCCGTTGAGGGCCATCCAATCGATCTCGCGCTCCCAACGCGCGCGGTCCCACCACGCGGCGGTGTAGTTGAAGGTGCAGTAGTTGAGATAGACGCGGTGCGCGTAGGGCGAGGTGATGTGCACGGGCTCCGGCACCGCGGGCAATCGCGCAGGGAGATCGAGATTGTCGCCACACCACGAGAGCTGCGCGTGCGCGACATGGCGCAGATACCAGTTGAGCGCGGCGCCGATCGTCACGCCGTTGTGGCCGCGCAACACGAGTCGCCCTTCGCGGGTCTCGACCGCGAAGGCATCGGGCGCACCGGCAGCGCGGGGCAGGTAGGCGAGATCGATCTGCGCGGCGTGGTCCGGCAGCACCCGTTGCAGGAGCGCGCGGGCGGCGGTCAGTTCGGGCGGAGTGATCTGGGCGGCGAGCGGAGCGGCCAGCGCCGTCAACAGCAGGAGCCGGCGCGCCGGGGTCTTCACGGGACGGCGGTGGGATGAAACTCGCGGATGATCTGCCGGAAGGATTCCTTCGGGCGGCGGTCGACGCCGAAGACGCCCCAGTGTTTCTCGGCGGCGGCGGGCGAGACCTTGGCGCCGCCGCCCTTCCAATTCTCGTCGAAGGCTTCGAACAGGAAGGTCGGCACGCGCGTGCGCTGGACCCAGGCGTAGTGCTGGCGCAGGTATTTCTC
>JAMPXH010000050.1 GCA_023701285.1 Candidatus Didemnitutus sp. | reverse complement strand
TTCGGAGAACTCGCCCTACCTTTGGCTCGCCTTACCTCGGATCGCCCTACCTTGGTTTGCCTACCTCGAACGCAATGCGCGTTTTGCGGTTCGTGATCGAATCAGCCGAGCACGATTTCCGTGCCCACGCCCTTGTCGGTGAATATCTCGAGCAAGAGGCTGTGCGGCATGCGGCCGTCGATGAAGTGGACGCGTTGCACGCCTTCCTGCAGGGCGCGGACGGCGCTGGCGACCTTCGGGCGCATGCCTTTGTCGATGACGCCCTTTTTCTTCAGGCCCTCAACCTCGCCGACCTTGAGCGTGGAGATGAGCGACTCGGGATTCTTCGGGTCGGAGAGCAGGCCGGGCACGTCGCTCATGTAGACGAGACGGCGGGCGCGGAGCGCGGAGGCGACGCGGCCGGCGGCGGTGTCGGCGTTCACGTTGTAGGGTTTGCCGTCGTAGCCCTCGGCAACCGGGGAGATGACGGGCATGAAACCCTCGGCGATCTCCTTCTTGATGAGCTTCACCTTCACCTCGGTGGGGTCGCCGACGTAGCCGAGGTCGACGGTATTGCCGTCGTCGTCGGTCGTGAGTTTCTGGCAGACGAGCACGCTGTCGCCGGGGAGACCCTTCGGGCGGGCCTTGACGGAGGCGAGGGTGTCGCAGACGTCGCGGTTGACGATCTCGTCGAGCGTGCGCTTGACGATGGCGATGGTGGCCTCGTCGGTGACGCGGAGGCCGTTGACGAAATTCGCCTTCAGGCCGGAGGCGTCCATGGCCTTGCTGATGGCCTTGCCGCCGCCGTGGACGACGACGACGTTGATGCCGACGGCGGCGAGGAAGGCGATGTCGGCTGCGACGCGGGTGCGCGCGGTCGGATCGGGATCATCCATGAAGCTGCCGCCGTATTTGACGACGAAGGTGGAGCCGCGGAAATCCTGGATGTAGGGAAGCGCCTCAAGCAACACGCGCGCTTTGGCAATGACCTCGTTGACGTTGATGGAGGGCATGCCGTTTAGGAGAGAGAGTGACCGAGGGTCATCGATGGGAACGTGCGGCGGGTTTTGTGGAGGCAACGCCGCGGGTTTTCACTAAAAAAATTTGGCGGAAGGAGGGAGGGCGCAGCAAGAGGGCGCGCTTGGTGAGGTAGCGGCCGTCGTCCCGACGGCCATCATCCGGAAGCGGTGGCGGTCGGGACGACCGCCGCGACCGAAGGCGCGCGCGAGTGCGAGGTGGCGAGAGAGGAGGATCGCCGCTGCCGGGAACGCGCTCACTCGCTCTTGTTGTAGTTCACGTAACCGTCCGTGAGGTCGGTGGCGAGGAGACGGTAGGAGGCTTTGCCGAGGTGGAGGTCGAGGGTGACGGTGAAGCGGCGGTTCTTCACGATCTCCTTCCACTTGGGCTTCAGGTCGGGCTGCGGCTTGCCGGCGACCATCGCGGGCGTGTCGTTGTAGCGGATGTCGAGCTTGGCTTCGACAAGCTTCGCGCCGGAGTAGCCGGCGGCGTCGGCGAGGCGGCCCCAGTTCGGGTCTTCGCCATACCAGGAGGATTTGACGAGGAGGGAATTGCCGATGGCGCGGGCAACCTTCTCGGCGTCCTCGCTGGAGGCGGCGCCGAGGACTTTCACCTCGATGACCTTGGTGATCTTCTCGCCGTCGGAGACGATCTTGTCGGCGAGGATTTCGCAGACCTTCCAGACGGCCTCGGAGAAGAGGACGCGGAGCTCGCGGGGGCTCTTGTCGCCGACGGAGACGCCGGAGTGGCCGTTGGCGAGCATGAGGACGGTGTCGTTGGTGCTCATATCACCGTCGACCGTGATGCAGTTGAAGGTGCCGGCGACGGCGTCGGAGAGGGTCTTCTGGAGGAAGCTGCGCGGGACGGAGAAATCGGTGGCGAGGAAGGCGAGCATGGTCGCCATGTTGGGCTGGATCATGCCCGCGCCCTTGGCGAAGCCGGCGACGGTGTGCTTCTTGCCGTCGTAGGTGAAGGAGACGGTGACGGTCTTCGCCTTCGTGTCGGAGGTGAGGATGGCGTCGGCGGCCTTCTTGCCGTGCGCGGGGGTGCGGCCCTTCTCGGTGACGGCGCGCTCGAGGCCCTTGAGGATGCGCTCCATGGGGAGCGGCTGGCCGATGCGTCCGGTGGAGCAGACAAAAAAGGCGAGAGGCTTCTGGTTGAGCGACGAGGCGGCTCGCTGGGCCATGGCGGCGGCGTCCTTGAGGCCATCGCTGCCGGTGCAGGCGTTGGCGTTGCCGCTGTTGGCGATGATGCCGTGGAAGGGGCCGCCTTCCTCGAGGGCCTTCTGGCACTGGAGGACGGGGGCGGCCTTGACAGCGTTCTTGGTGAACGTGCCGGCGGCGGTGCAGGGCCGCAGCGAGTAGACGAGCGCCAGATCGAGGCGCTTCAGGTCGTTCTTCTGCCGGATGTCGCAGGCGACTGCCGCCGCCTCAAATCCGGGCACGTCCGTGATGCCCGCGCTATCCGGGGTAACAGTGAGTGGTGTCATGTTGGGTGTTTGACCTCAAAGGAGTCCCGCGGCCTCCGGGAAGCCGCACCAGAGATTCATGATCTGCACGGCCTGGCCGCTGGCGCCCTTCACGAGATTATCGAGGGCGGAGGTGATCACGAAGTTGCCGGTGCGCGCGTCGTGCACGGCGGAGATGTCCACGCGGTTGGAGCCCGTGACGTGCGCGGAGTCGGGCGTTTCGCCGCTGGGCAAAAGGGAGACGAAGGGACGGCCGGCGTAGGCCTGGCGCCACGCGGCGTAGAGCGAATCGATGGTGGCGCCCGGAGCGGCGGGGGCCGTGATGGTCGTGATGATGCCGCGGCGCATGGGCGCGAGGTGCGGGTTGAACTGCACGACGACCGGCGCGCCGGCGCGGAGCGAGAGCTGCTCCTCGATCTCGGCGAGGTGGCGGTGCTTCACGAGGCCGTAGGCCTTGGCGCTCTCCGCGCGTTCGCAATAGAGGTAGGCTTCCTCGGCTTTCTTGCCGGCGCCGGAGACGCCGGAGAAGGAGTTCACCACGATGTGCTCGCGCGCGACGAGGCCGGCGGCGACGAGCGGCGCGAGCGGCACGAGCGTGCTCGTCGGGTAGCAGCCGGGCGCGGCGGCGAGCTTGATCTCGTCGCGCCAGCGCGGATCGGTCAGCTCGGGCAGCACGAAGCGCGCGGAAGGCAGCAGCTCGGGCGCGTGGTGATGGCCGTAATATTTTTCGTAGGTCGCGAGGGCGGCGACGCGGAAGTCCGCACTGAGGTCGATGACCCGGCGGCCGGCGGCGACGAGGACCTTGGCGAATTCCGCCGCGGCGCCGTGCGGGAGCGCGAGAAACCACAGCCCGATGTCATCGCGGGCGGCGAGCTCGGCCGCATCGGAGCCGACGAAGAGGAGCGTGTCAGCCCGCGTGCCGCGCAAGGCGGGGATGACGGCAGAGAGGGCCTTGCCCGCGTGCTGACGGGAGGTGACCGCTGCCAAGGTGACCTGCGGATGCGAGAGCAGGAGTTTGACGAGAACTTCGCCGGAGTAGCCCGACGCGCCGACAATGCCGACTTTCATCTAATTAAGCGCGAAGTAAATGGGACGCGCGCCGAGGGGCGCAAATAAAAACGGGGTGCCGCGTGGCACCCCGTCGGAGAATGAAAACCTCTTGGCCAGATGATTAGCGCTTCGAGAACTGGAAGCGCTTGCGGGCGCCGGGCTGGCCGGGCTTCTTGCGCTCTTTCTCGCGGGGGTCACGGGTGAGGTGACCGGCCTTCTTGAGGGTGACGCGGAGCTCGGAGTTGAACTTGAGCAGCGCGCGGGCGATGCCGTGGGCGACCGCGCCGGATTGGGCGCTGATGCCGCCGCCGGCGATGTTCGCGACGACGTCAAACTTGTCCTTCACATCGGCGGTCGCGAGGGGACCGGCGGCGCGACGGGCGAAATTGTCGTGCTTGAAGTAGGCGTCGAAATCGAGGCCGTTGGCGGTGAGCTTGCCGGAGCCGGCAACGAGGCGCACGCGGGCGGTCGAGGTCTTGCGGCGGCCGGTGCCGATGAAAACGGTGGAGTCAGCGCTCATGGATCAGGATTAAAGCTTGATGGGGTTCTGCGCGGCGTGCGGGTGCTCGGTGCCCGCGAACACGCGGAGCTTCGTAAGCATCTTCGCGGCGAGGCGGTTCTTCGGGAGCATGCCCTTGACGGCTTGCATGATGATGAAATCGGGCTTCTTGGCGCGGACTTCGGTGAGTTTGCGGTATTTCTCGCCGCCGACGTAGCCGGAGAAAGACATGTATTCCGTCACTTCCTCCTTCTTGCCGGTGAGGACGACCTTGCTCGCGTTGATCACGATGACGAAGTCGCCGGTGTCGACGTGCGGCGTGTAGGAAGCCTTGTTACGGCCACGGATGATGTTAGCGACTTTAACGGCGAGACGGCCAAGGACCTGGCCCTCGGCATCGATCAGATACCACTTGGGCTGGACTGTCTCTTTTTTGGCCAAATAGGTTTTCATTGCGGAAAGGGGCTTAAAGGAGGGATTTTGAAAGACCCTGTCAACACCCAAGCTTTCACATTTTCCGCGGCATCGAAACCGGGCGGTTTCACGGGCTAAGGGTTCAGAAATCGAAAGTTACGGATAAATCCAACCCGACGCGGCCTTTTCCGGCCTGCCCGGAGGCGGCCCAGATCCCGCTCGCGCCCTGCGTCGTGGTGGCGTGGGCACCCAACACCAGCATCGTCCGTTCCCCGATGCGATAAGGCAGCCGCAGTTCGGTGCCGTAGTAGGCGTAGGCATCGCTGCGCGCCGGTCCCGGCGCGTCCGGCTGCACCCGGGCCGCATCCATCCAGCCCGCCCACGTCGACCACGTGAGGAACGCGCCCCAGCGGGTGAGGGCGAATTCGCGCGCGATGCGCACCTCGACCCCGTCGCCGTCCCGGCGCAGATCGCGCAGATAGGCCACGCTCGGCACGAATCCCCGCAGCGCGACGCCGCGGCATTCCACGCCGACCTCGGTCGCGTGACGCACCGGCAGGTTCGCGCCGGCGCTGGAGCGCCGGTGGGCGGCACTCAGCCCGAGCGCCCAGGAGCCGGGCTCGTCCCACAGAAAAAACTTCGCCTGGAGGTCGACGACCCGCGGATCGGCCGTGCGCCACGCTTCGTGCCAACGCAGGCCGCCCGTCCATCGCGGTGCGGTCAGCCGCGCGACACCGAAGGCCCCCTGCCCCGCCTGCTGGATGCCGCGCCAATCCGCACGGGAGGCGTAGCCGAGTTGCAGCGTCGCAACCGGCTCGTCATCCCACGCCGCCAGCGCCCAGGCGGGCAGCAAGGCGAGCAACAGGATGGAGCAACGGCGCATGATCAGGGATGTGTTTGTTTTCGCGCCGATTGTCCACACACTGTTCCCATGACTGCTTCAACCCGCACCATTACGTTGTTGGCCGGTTCGTTCGGGTTTCTCGGCGTCGCCTTGGGCGCCTTTGGCGCGCACGGATTGAAGGACATGCTCGAAGCCCGCCAGTCGCTGGGCACTTGGCAGACCGCGGTGCTTTATCAGCTGGTGCATGCAGTGGCGCTGCTCGCCCTCGCCGGCTGGCGCGACGCACATGCGGGGCCGAACCTGAAGGCGGCGTGGTGCTGGAGCGCGGGCATCGTGCTCTTCTCGGGTTCGCTTTACTGGCTCGCGTTGGGCGGGCCGAAGTTCCTCGGCCCCGTCACTCCGCTCGGGGGTGTGGCCCTCCTGCTCGGCTGGGTATTCGTCGCCTGGGGCTCGCTGAAGCCGACCCCGGCGGCCTGAAGCGTAGCCTGCTGCGCGCGGGCTGCCGCACGACACCCGCAACCTCGGTGCGGGCGCCGACGGGCCACCGCGTGCCAGAGTCCTTGCACCGCGCCCGACGAGACGCACACTCGCCGTGCGCGCCCTCGCCGGGCCCGTATCCTGATCATGCATTTACCATCGCCCTTGCTCGCCGCCCTGGAGGCGCTCCGCCGCGCCGGCGGACGTCCGCGCCTGGTGGGCGGCTGCGTGCGGGATTGGTTGCTCGGCCTGGAGCCCAAGGACTTCGACGTCGAAGTGTTCGGCTTGGATTATGAGGCGATGGGACGTGCCTTGGCGGCGTTCGGTCCGACGGATCTGGTCGGGCGCAGCTTCGGCGTGCTGAAGGTCCGCCTGGGTGGCGTGGAATACGATTTCTCCCTGCCGCGCCGCGAGTCGAAGACCGGTGCCGGCCACCGGGGCTTTGCTGTCGCCCCGGACTCGACGCTCACCGAGGCCGACGCCGCGGCCCGCCGTGACTTCACGATCAACGCCATCGCCTACGATCCGCTGGAAAAACGCCTGATCGACCCGCACGGCGGCGAACGGGATCTGCTCGCCCGCGTGCTGCGACACACGAGCGAGGCGTTCCGCGAGGATCCGCTGCGCGTGCTGCGGGCGTTCCAGTTGGCGGCGCGTTTCGAACTCACCCTCGCCCCCGCCACGATCGAGATCTGCCGTGCGATCAAGGACACTTACGCCGAGCTGCCCGTCGAGCGCATCTGGGGCGAGTGGGACAAGTGGTGCGTGAAGGCCGTGAAACCCTCGAGCGGGCTGACCGTGCTCAAGCAGACGGGTTGGCTGGCCCATTATCCGGAAATCGCCGCGCTCGACGGCCTGCAGCAGGACCCGGAGTGGCACCCCGAAGGCGACGTGCTGGTGCACACCGCCCATTGTCTCGACGCGCTCGTGCAACAAAGCCTCTGGCCGCAAGCCGACGCTGCGACCCGCCGCCTGCTCATGCTCGCCGTGCTCGCCCACGACTTCGGCAAGGCACCCACGACGCACCAGGCCGAGCGACGCGGCCGGTTGCGCTGGATCTCGCCCGGCCATGAGGCGGCCGGCGCCCCGTTGGCGGACTCGTTCCTCGAACGCATCGGCGCCCCCCGCGAACTCGTCGAACGCGTGCGCCCGCTGGTCACCAATCACCTCGCCCATCATCACGGGCAGATGCATTTCCGCGACACGACCGTGCGGCGGCTCGCGCAGAAAATCGCCCCCGCAACGCTCGACGAGCTCATGGCCGTGATGTTCGCCGACCACATGGGCCGGCCGCCGCTCGAGGCGCCGGAGGCCCTGCGGCGCATCGACGAGCTTCGCGCGGTCGCGGAACGGCTCGCGGTGCAACACGCCGCGCCCAAACCTATCGTGTTGGGCCGTCACCTCATCGCCCTCGGCGTCAAGCCCGGCCCGCATTTCAAACCGGCGCTGGACGCGGCGTTCGAATCGCAGCTCGACGGCGCTTTCTATGACGAAGCCGGCGGCCTGGAATGGATGCGGAATTATTTGCGCGCCCACCCCCTCGCCCTAAAGTGACGGCCCCTCATGACCGCCCTCAGCCAGCTCGAACAACTGAAGCAGTTCACCGTCGTGGTCGCCGACACCGGCGACTTCGCCAGCATCAAGCAATACGCCCCCCGCGATGCCACGACCAATCCCAGCCTGATCCTCAAGGCCGCCGGGATGCCGGAATACGGCTGGCTCGTCGACAAGGCCGTGCAGGACGCCGGCCCCACCGCCGATCTCGGCAATGTGATCGACGGCCTCCTCGTGCTCTTCGGCGGCGAGATCCTGAAGATCGTGCCCGGCCGCGTCTCCACGGAAGTCGACGCGCGGTTGTCGTTCGACACGGCCGGCACCGTGGCGAAGGCCCGCGAAATCATCGCCCGCTACGAGCGCGCCGGCATCGCCCGCGAGCGCGTGCTCATCAAGATCGCCTCCACTTGGGAAGGCATCAAGGCCGCCGAGCAACTCGAGCGCGACGGCATCCGCTGCAACCTCACCCTGCTCTTCTCGTTCGCGCAGGCCGTCGCGTGCGCCGAGGCCAAGGTGCAGCTCATCTCGCCCTTCGTCGGACGCATCCTCGACTGGTATAAGAAATCGACCGGCAAGGACTACGCGCCCGCCGAGGATCCGGGCGTGAAATCGGTGACCGAGATCTACAACTACTACAAGAAATACGGCCACGCCACCGAGGTCATGGGCGCGTCGTTCCGCAACACCGGCGAAATCACCGAACTCGCCGGCTGCGACTTGCTCACCATCAGCCCGCAGCTGCTCGGCGAACTGCAGAAGAGCACCGCGCCGCTCGCCCGCAAACTCGACCCGGTCGCCGCGAAGAACTCCGCCGCCACCAAGGTCAGCTTCGACGAGAAGAGTTTCCGCTTCGCGCTGAACGAGGACGCCATGGCGACCGAAAAGACCGCCGAAGGCATCCGCCAATTCTCGGCCGACATCGTGAAGCTCGAGCAGATGCTCGCCCAGAAGCGCGGCTGATCCAGCGGACCGCGCCAGCACGAAATCTGATCCAAGGCGGCACCGCGCGTGTCGCCTTTTTGCTTTCCGCTCGCGATGACGCCGCGTCGCCATCAACTAGCTGACATGCCGTCCAAAGGTAGCGGCGGCCGTCCCGGCCGCCACCGCAGCACCATGGCGCCCGACCCGAGCTCCGCCACCCCGGTGCGCGACGGCACGCCGGACGCACGGCGTCCGATGGTCCGCGCCTTCCAGTGGGACCTCGCCCGCCAAGTCGAGCGTCTGGACGTGTTGCAACGCCTCCTTCCGCGCTACGCCGCCTGGGGCTACCACGAGCTCTATCTCCATCTGGAGGATGCGGTCCACTACCCCAGCCTGCCCGGAATCGCACGTCCCGAGGCCTACACGCACCAGCAGCTTGCGCGACTCGTGCGCACGGCACAACGGGCCGGCATCGGCGTCGTGCCCATCGTCAACCTGCTCGGCCACACGCAGTATCTGATCAAGCACCCCGAGTGGCGGGATATGAACGAACTGCGCGACGCGCACGGCGCCCCGCTGGAACGCGGCCAGATCTGTCCGCTGCATCCGCGCATGCTGGAAGTCGCGGAGAAATTGCTCCGCGACATGCAGCCCTTCTGCACGACCGGCAAGGTGCACGTCGGCCTCGACGAATCCTTCCACCTCGGAAAGTGCCCGCGCTGTCGCGCCGAAGTTGAGAGGATCGGACTCGCCGCGCATTTTGCCGGCCACGTGCAGCGCCTCTATGCGCTGTGCGCGAAGCTCGGGCTCGAACTCGGGATGTGGGCCGACATGCTTTATTTCGTGCCCGAGGCGATCCCGCTGCTGCCGCGCGGCATCACCGCCTACGAGTGGTATTACTATCCGTTCGCGCGTCTGCCGCGCGTGGAGCTTTTCAACTTCGCCGAGCGCGACCTGGCCACGCCGCTGCAGAAACAGGGCATCCGCTACTACGGGTGTCCGATGAACGGGGCTTTCCGCTACGAGCCACTGCCCGTCTTCGGCGATCGCTTCGACAACATCAAATCCTGGTGGCGTCGCTGCCACGAAGTGCAGGCCGACGGTTTTCTCATCACCTCGTGGGAAGCCTATCGGCTCGCCCTCGAGACGACGACCGCCGTCGATGCCGGTGCCGCCAGCCTCTGGCTCGAACCGGAGCAGCCGCACGACAACGTGAGCCTGCTCGCCGATGGCTGGCGGCGTCTCGCGGGCGCGACGCCGCGCCCAGCCCGAGCCATCGCCCGCCACCTGCTGCAAGCCGACGCGCACGCCTTCGCCGGCTACGCCCGCTGGCAGATCAACGATCGCTGGGATACGTTCGCCCACACCGAGGGCGCATCGGCTTTCGAAAAGGAGGCGCGCTTCCTCGCGCGCCTGCACCAGCGGGCCGAAGCGGAGGACTGGCCCGCCAGCTTGCAGGCCAGCCTCGCCTTCCGCCTCTATCTCGCGCACCGGGATGTCTTCGTGCGCCAGTCGGCGCGTCAGGTGTTCCGCCTGCGACGCTCGGCGGGAAAACCCGCGGCCCTGGCGGTGTTGCACGCCCACCTGCTTGAGCAGGCCACGCAATTTGCCCACGCGATCCGCGACGGCCGGCGCGCGGCCCGCGCGATGTGGCGGGCCAGCCGCTCCAGCCGATGGCAGTCACAGAACGAGGCGATCCTGCGCGCCGATGAGGCGCGTCTGCGCGAATGGTTGCGCTGGTTGCGACGCGTGGCCCGCCAGCCGGACGAAGTGTGGTCGGCCTCCCCGGTGGCCGGACGCTGGCAGCTGCAATTCTGGGTGCACAACTTCGCTCCTTGCGTGCAACGGATCGCGGTCGAGCAGCAGGACGCCGACGGCAGCTGGCGCGAGCTGGCCGGACGCTATACGATCGAGTTCCGCGCGAACAGCGCACGGCCACGTCTGCGCGCCAGAACCGAGTTCACGGTGCCGATTGACGGCACACATCTTCCATTGCGAGTAATAGTCTCTGGAGTTGGGCAGGTGCTGATCAGTAAAATCCAAGCGACCAACGGAGTGGATGTGCTTCATGAAGCGCGACGCTCGGCGACCCTTGGCGCGCAAGCGCACGCGAACATGCCTCCCAGCACACAAGAGTCCGCGCTGATGTTGCAGTTAGGCGCCAACTGACTGCCCGAGGGCCCGCTCGCATCTCCCGAGGACATCCGCTTCAAGCGGTCCGGGGCCTATTGAGAGGGCGCTGCCGGAGCCGTCCGGCTCAGCGATGCTGATCAATCAACTTAACTCGAACACGGACTCTGAGATGCGGCACCTCCATCCAGAATCCGCCCAGCGCCGCCGGCCTGATCTGCACTTCAACGTTTTCTTCGGGCGGCGTGAAATAGCGGTCGCCATGATTCACAACCTGCCAGCGCTGACCATTGGCGAGCTGAAAGATGGTTTTGCCCATCCAACCCTCGAAAGGGCCATTGATCGTGGAGCGGATTTCCGCATACTCGATATTCGTGCCAGGCACGACGAGCACCTTGGCCTTGGCGAAGAAACCCTGATCGAGGGTCTTCTCGGCCGCTTTAATCTTCGCCGCCTCGGCTTCTTCTTTCGCAACGCGCGCCGCTTGCTTGGCGGCCGCGGCCGCGGCCTCCGCGCTTCGCTGGGCCTCGCGCGCGCCAGCGGCCTGCTTTTGTGCGGCCGCGATTTCCCCATGCTTGAAGCTCTGCACGAGCCGATCCAGTTCGCGACGCTCTTCGAGACTGAGGCGATCAAGGCCAGCGGCTTTGAATTCCTGAGCTGAGATCGCGTGGGAAAAATCAGCCTCTTCCGCGCGAACGAAAGCAGTCACCGCAACGAACAAGAGAGAGAGAACACCGAGCTTCATTCGCGGCATCGTGCGGGCACACATTTGGGCAGCAATGCCAATTTGAGAGAGCAAACCCAAACAAAAAAGCGCCCCTCGGTGAAGAGGGGCGCTGGATAGTGAGATAGCTAAAGCCGGATCAGAACTTGATTTTCAGGTCGGCGTAGAACACGCGACCCAGATAGCTGTAGGTGCCGGCGTCGAACGGCGGGCTCGAGTAGCTATCCGACAGCGGAGGCATGCGGTTGGTCAGGTTGTTGCAACCGAGGGTGAACTCCATGCCCTTCAGCAGCGGGGTCGCATTGCCGAGGTCATAGCTGACCTGGAGGTCGAACGTGTTATACGCACCGCTCTCGGCGTTGGGGCCGAAGACGGTGTCCACCGATTTGATGTGCGTGTAGCCCAGCGTCGCACCGTAGCCCTTGTAGCTCCAGTTGACGGAGCTGTAGGCACTGAACTTCGGGAGCGTGCCATACAGGTCGAGGCCGACGTATTCGTTGCCGTCGTTCGTGAAGGACTTGATGATCGCCCAGCTGCTGGCGATGCTGAACCGGCCGTATTGCTTCCACGGCAGCTCGTAGTTGATGGTCACGTCAAAGCCGTGCTGGTTCTGGCTGCCGATGTTGCCGATGCCGGTCTGCACGTAGATCTTGTCCGGATCGGGGTGGAGCTGGCCAGGGGTCGTGATGGCGACCGCACCCGCCTGCCCAGGGAAGGCATTGAGTGCGACGAATTGGGCATACGGCGAAGCCGGACCGAACTGCTCGACGTCCTGAATGATTTCCAGGGCACCAGCCAAGGAGCCGACGAGATCGGTCTGCTTGATGTTGAAGTAATCCACCGTAATATCGAGGCCCTTGGCCCACTTGGGCGAATAGATGAAGCCAATGGTGTAGGACTTGGCTTTCGAGGGCGTGAGGAAGGGATTTGAGCCGCCCGTTTGATGGCCTTGGAAGCCGATTTTGGTGCCTCTCGGGGTGCCGTCGGAGTTATAGGCATCCACGCCGCTGAGGTCAGGGGTGAAGCCGGTGCTCTGCGGGCCGTAGAGGTTGTAGAGAGAGGGCACAGCGAAGGACTTGCCGTAGGTGGCGCGAATACGCAGCTGGTCGTCGAGCGGCAGCCATGCCAGCGAGACCTTCGGCACGGTGGCGTCGTTGTTGTCGCTGAAGGCCTCGTGGCGGACGGCGCCGTCCAGCGTGAGAAGGTGGAAGCCGGGGATGTCCTTGACGACCGGGACCTTGAGCTCGGCGAAGTAGCTCTTGGCGGAGCGACCGCCGTCAAACGGCGCCAGCGAGGTGCCGGAGTTCCAGAGACTGGTGGTGCCACCCGGGGGGATGAGGGAGTTCAGGTCAGCCGTGGCAAAGAGCGTCTCCTTGCGGTATTCGACGCCAGCAGCGTATTGGATGTTGCCGGCAGGCAGCTCGAAGATCTTGCCGCTCGCGACCGCGTGGTAGCTGTGGTAACCGCTCTTGTAGTTGGCAATGGAGTTGCCGAAGATGCCGGCGGCCGCAACGTTGGCCGCATTCTGCTCGTAGGCGAAGACGTCGAACGTGCCAGCGACGATGGCGGTCCGGAGGGCGGAATCAAGGATTTGATTGTAGCCGATAGAGACTTGCTTCGCGAGGGCGTAGTTGGCGTAGACGTTGAAGTTGAAATACTCGTTGATCTTGCCTTCGAAGCCCGCGGTCCAGCGGTAGGAATCGTTCGTATTGTTATAAATACGGTTCGCTCCGCCCAAGTAGCGGTTACGGATGCTCACCCCGGGGGTGTTGATCGTGTTTACGCCATTGGCGAGGAGCGTGGTGGTGGAGGTCGTGATCGGCTGCGGATTGAGCTGATACTCCGTCTCCGTCTGCGCATAGATGAAGTCCGTCGTGAAGGTGATGGAGTCGCTGAGGGCGTGGTTGGCGGAGACCGTGGCGATACGCTTGTCGACCGCGCTGCTGATGGTCGAACGGTCCGAGATTTGGTAGGGACCGGGGACGACATTATACACGCCAGCCGTGACCAACTGCGCCAAGGTCTGACCTTGGTTGGCGGCCGGGATCGTGTTCAGGCCGTCTGCGAGCTGGTAATAAACACCGGAGAGCACGAGGATGCCCGGGAGGGAGGCCGTGTTGACCGGATTATCGGCATAGGTCATGTCGCGCGCCCAGATCGGGTCGGACTTGGACCACTCGGCGGTGAACAGGAGGTTGGTCTTGTCATTGCCGGCACCGACGACGGCGCCGACCGACTTCTGGCTCCACTGGCCGCCATTATCCGTATCGCCCATCGAGTAGTGAGAGCTGAATTCCGCGCCGCGGTAATCCTTCTTGAGGATGATGTTGACGACGCCCGAGACCGCATCGGAGCCGTAAAGGGCGGACGCACCGTCGGTGAGGACTTGGATCTGATCCACGGCAGAGATCGGGATCATGTTGAGGTCGACACCGGTGGTGCCGCCGCCGGCCGCGCCGGCATTGGCCGCCATGCGCTTACCGTTGAAGAGCACCAAGGTGTCCACGTTGCGGAGGGCCACATTGGAAGCGCCGCTGTTGCTGCCGCCTGAGATGTTGGCGTTTTCCACGCCGATATTGTTGGAACCCCGGATCTGCGGGACGGTCTTGCGGAGCACGTCCAGCACGTTGGTGTTCACGCCGCTGATCTCGATGGCCTTGGCATCAATGATCTGAATGGGCAGGGCTTTCTGCTCGTCGAGGGTCGCCGGGATGAGGGAACCGGTGACGACGAACTTTTCGAGTTTCACGGTCTCTTCGGCCGCCGGAGCGGTCGTCTGGGCAAAAGCGGCATTAGCCGCGAACAAGGACAAGCCCGCACCCAATACAAGGGCGAGAGGCTTCCGTGGGTCTACGGAGCTCCTATTCATAGTTCAGTTGGTGTGTTGTGTTAGGGTAATTACTCCGATGAACGGGTAATCTGATAAGACAAGTTGCGCAAAATCCATGATGAAAGCAATGGGATTGTTGCAGAAAGGTCATACGCCGAAGGCGAGCGCACAAACGTAGCCAGCGCTGCAACAGCCAGTTCAATAGGCTGACCACCCTCGTCTGACCGGGGATATCCAATGGACATCGCACGCGTCTGATGTGCTTGGCATCGCGCCCCTCGTTCAGCCCAGGGTCTTAAACACACTCACGCAGACCTTCTTCGAAGCGGCTCGCCAGCAAGGAACAACTTGCAGCGGCGCGGTGGATGCTGTGCGGTTGCTTGCCCCTCAGCGCATCCGCCTGTGCCCTGATCGCAGGCATCCCGAGCAAACGGCCATGACACTCAATGCGACCCACGATCCCGCCCGCCGTAGCTGGGTGGAGTCTGCCAACGTCCCCGACGCGGACTTCCCGCTACAAAACCTTCCGTTGGGCGTTTTCCGGCCCTCCCTCCAGGCCGTCGCGCGGCTCGGCGTCGCCATCGGCGACCGCGTCGTTGATCTGTCCGCCCTCGCCCAAGCCGGGCTGCTGCCCCCGTCCGTCGCCTCAGCCTGCCAGCAGACGACTTTGAACGCACTCATGGCGCTCGGCGCACCGGCGTGGTCCGCGCTGCGCGCCCGCCTGAGCGAGTTGCTCGGCGCCGACACCTGCCCGCCCGGAGAATTGCGCTCCCGTATCGAGCGTCACCTCACGCCTCTGCGGACCGCCATCATGCTGCTCCCGGCCCAGATCGGCGATTACACGGATTTCTACGCCTCGCTCCACCACGCCACGAATGTGGGTTCCATGTTCCGTCCGGATAATCCGCTGCTTCCCAATTATAAATGGGTTCCCATCGGTTATCACGGTCGCAGCTCCTCGATCGTGGCCAGCGGCACGCCCATCCGCCGGCCACACGGCCAGCTCAAACCCTCCGATGTCGCCGCGCCCGCGTTCGGCCCATGCAAAAACCTGGACTACGAACTCGAACTCGGTGCCTTCGTCGGCCCCGGCAACGTCCTCGGTGAGCGCATCCCGATCGCCGCTGCAGCGCAGCAGATCTTTGGTGTGGCCCTGCTGAACGACTGGTCCGCCCGCGACATCCAGACGTGGGAATACCAACCGTTGGGCCCCTTTCTCGCCAAAAACTTCGCCACCACCCTTTCCCCTTGGGTCATCACCCAGGAAGCCCTCGCGCCATTCCGCGCGCCGGCCTATGCGCGGCCGCCCAGCGATCCCGCTCCCCTGCCCCATCTCAACGACGAAACGGATGCCGCCGCCGGTGCCTTCGACCTCACGCTCGAGGTGTGGCTGCTGACCGCGAAGATGCGCCTCACCGGCGAAGGCCCGCACCGCATCTCCCGCGCCCAGAGCAACGGCATGTATTGGACCTTCGGGCAGCTCCTGACCCACCACGCTAGCAACGGCTGCAACCTCCAACCGGGCGACCTGCTCGGCAGCGGCACCCTTTCCGGGCCGACCCGCGAATCGCGCGGCTGCCTGCTCGAATACACCTGGCGCGGCACCGATCCGCTGCGCCTGCCAAATGGCGAGGAGCGCCAGTTCCTCGCCGACGGCGACGAGGTCATCTTCCGCGGCTATGCCGAGCGGGCCGGCGCACGACGCATCGGCTTGGGCGAATGCCGCGGCTTGGTCTTGCCCGCACTCTGAGTCCGCTGGTCCGCTGCGCCTCGCGTCTCGCCGCAAGCGCCTCGCCCGGCGCGGCCCCATCCGCCAGCGTCGCGGGATGAAATCCCGCTTCCTCGCCCTCGTCTGCGCCGGTGCCCTGACCATCGCATCCGCGCACGCGACTCCCGATCGCGAAACGCTCCTGCGCGAGGTAGCCGCGATGGAGGATCAATTTTGCGCCATGGCTCAGGAAAAGGGCGTGCTCGCGGCCTTCGAACACTTCGCCGCCCCCGACGTCGCCTTCATCGATACCGACCCGCGCCAGTTTCGCGGCCACGCCGCCGTGCAACAGCGCATGGGCAAGTTCCCAGCCGGCGCCACGCTGAAGTGGTCGGCACATCACACCGACGTCTCCGCCGACGGCACGCTCGGCTACAATTACGGCCGCTACGAGATCCGTTCCACTGCACCGGACGGCACCGAGCGCATCGGCGGCGGCTGGTTTCTCAGCATCTGGAAAAAGCAGCCCGACGGCACCTGGCGCTACGTAATGGACACCGGCGTGCCCGACCGGCCGTCTGCACCGCCTCCGCCAGCCAGCGCGCCGAAAAACAACGGCTGAACGCGGGCCGGTTCGACCCCGGCCCCGAGTCTCACAGCCGCGCGAGGTATTTCTGCGCGAATTCGTAGGCCATGTCCGCATCGCGCGCGGTGACCGTGAAGTGCCCCATCTTGCGCCCCGGCCGCGGCTCGGCCTTGCCGTAGAGGTGCAAACGCACGTTCGGCTGCGCGAGGAGCGCGTCCCAATTCGGTTCACCCACGCACTTGCCCTCCGCGTCCCACTTCCAGGCATCGCCGAGGATGTTCACCATCACGACCGGCGAGAGCAGCGTCACAGCGCCGAGCGGCAGCCCGCAGATCGCGCGCACCTGCTGCTCGAACTGCGACGTCATGCACGCATCGATCGTGTAGTGCCCGCTGTTGTGCGTGCGCGGCGCGAGCTCGTTCACGAGCACGTCGCCGGACTGCGTGACGAAGAACTCCACGCCCATCACGCCGACGAGGTCGAGGCGCTCCGCGATGAGCCGCGCCAGCTTCTCCGCCTTGGCCAGCACCTCGGCCGGCACGCGCGCGGGCACGATCGAGAAGGCGAGGATGTGGTTCGCATGGATGTTCTCCGCGATCGGGAACACCCGCACCGCCGCGCTCGCCGAGCGCGCCACGACGGCCGACACCTCGCACGCAAAATCCACGAACTGCTCGATCACCACCGGCTGACCGGCAAATTTCTTCCGCGCCGCCGACACGTCGGCCTCGCTCATGACCTTGAGCTGACCCTTGCCGTCGTAGCCGAAGTCCGCGGTCTTCACCACGCACGGCACGCCGACCTCGCGCAGTCCTGCCTCCAGATCGCCGTCCGCCGCCACCTCGGCGAAGCGGGCGTGCGGAAAACCGTTGTCGCGCAGCCAGCGCTTCTCGCGCGAGCGGTTCTGCGCGGTGGCGAGCACGCTCCCATGCGGACGCAACGCCGTCAGCGACTCAATGTGCTGCAGCGGCGCGGAGGGCACGTTCTCGAATTCATACGTGACCACGTCGCACTCGCGCGCGAAGTCCGCGAGCGCCGCGAGATCCTCGTAGGGGGCGTTGACTTCCTTGTGCGCCACCGCACCGGCGGGACAGCCCGCCTGCGGCTCGTAGACGTGCACGCGGTAGCCGAGGCGCGTCGCCGCGTGCGCCAGCATGCGGCCGAGCTGCCCGCCGCCGAGCACGCCGATGGTCTTGCCGGGAAGAATGGCCTGCTTCGGGGAACTCACGGGAGTTTGCTCTGCAGGACTTTCTTCGTCTGCGCCGCGCGGAAATTGGTCCACGCGCGCTTCGTCTTCGCATCGGATTGCGCGAGGAGCGAGGCGGCGAAAAGCGCGGCGTTGATCGCGCCGGCCTTGCCGATCGCGAACGTCGCCACGGGCACGCCGCCGGGCATCTGCGCGATGGAAAGGAGCGAATCGAGACCCTTGAGCGCCTTCGACTCCACCGGCACACCGCACACGGGCAGCGTGGTGAGCGAGGCGACCATGCCCGGCAGGTGCGCCGCCCCACCTGCGCCGGCGATGATCACCTTCAGGCCCCGCCGCTCGGCGGATTCCGCGTAGGTCACCATGAGCTTCGGCGTGCGATGCGCGCTGACGACGCGCTTCTCGAACGGCACGCCGAGCGCCTCAAGCTGCGCGGCCGCGTGCTGCATCGTCTCCCAATCCGACGTGCTGCCCATGATGATGCCGACGAGTGGTTTTGCCATGAGGCGCCTAGCTATCGGGGCTCGGCCGGCGGCTGTCAGCCCAGAAATGTGAGCACAAAAAAGGCGGCCGCGACGGCCGCCTTGATGTCGGGATTTGCGCCGCTCAGAGCAGCGATGTGCCCTTCGGCACCTTCACGATGGTCGTGCCGGCGATTTTGTCGTGCCACGACTGCTTCTCGTCGTCGAAAGCGACCCAGATGAAGCCCAAGCCGGCCACCGCGAGTGAAAGGAAGGCCGACAGCGAGCGCACGATCGCCACGCCCCAATCGATGGGCCGGTCGTCGAGGCGCACGACCTTCAGACCGCAGATAATGCCGCCGATGGTGGTGCCCTTGTGCTTCCACAGCACGGCGCTGTAGGTCGCCAGCGAGAAGAACAGGAAACCCGGCCCGCTGAAATCAAACAGGCTGTCGAGGAAGCCCGTGGTGATGCCGATGAGCATGAAATCCAGCACCGCCGCCGCCGTGCGGATCCAGAAACCCGCGCGCGGCAGAGTCGAGGCCGAGAACAACGGCGCTGCCGTCGCACCCAGCGGAGAGCCATCCGCCGCCACGACCGGCGGCACGCCGGGCTCGCCCGCCGCGACACCGACCGGCGCCACGGGAACCGCGGTCGCAAAGCCGCCGGACGCAGCGGGCGCCGCCGCCGGACGCGCCGGACGGTTGGCCTTCATCGTGAGCGCGAGCGTGTAGACCACCATGCCCATGCCGAGCACGGCGAAGAGCTTCCAGAGGAGGAAACCGAGGAACGGGATCGTGTAGAGCAGCAACACCAGCACGCCGCCGATGAACACCGCGACGAACGCGTGCGACAGGAAGCCGTCGCCGAAGAGGCGCGTCACGCGCCGGCCGAACCAGGCGAGCATGGCGGCCTTGCCGAACAACGTGCCGAAGAACAGGCCGGCGAGCACGAACGGGATCAGCACGATGCCGACACCGGTGATGACCAGCAGCACGATGAGCACCGGCGTGAGCAGCGCCGCGAGCACGGCGGCGAGGAACGTGCCGCCGGGACGCTGTTCGAGATTCTCGACGCAGCGGTCGATGCCGCGCGGGAAGAGCAGCGCGAGCAGCATGTAGAAGACGAGGAAGATGCCGCCCACCATCCAGGCCCAGCCGAGGTGCCCGCCGAAAGCGAGCGGCCGGCCCCAGAGCAGACACTTCGTCACCCAAGCGCGGAGCCATTCGAAGTCCACGAAGGGTCCGAAGCCGCCGATCTCCTGCACGCCGCCGCGGATCTCGGCGCCATCGGACCGGATGACCTGGCCGAGCACGGCGACCACTTCGCCACCGACGACCGCGTCGGGCCCGAGCACGATGTCACCGAACACGGCGACGGCCTCGCCGTCGACCTTGCCGTTGATGGTCGTGGTGCCCATCACGGACACCGCTTCACCGCGCACATGGCCGTCCACGGTGGTGTTGCCGAAGATGGAGACGGCCGCCGCGTCAACGGTGCCTTCGACCTTGGTGCTGCCGAAGAGGGAGACAGCCTCGCCCCAATTCTGTCCGGCCGGCACGCGGTGCGAGCCGAAGGGAGGAGCGTCGGAACCGGCACCGCGGTTGCGGCGCGGCTTCTTTGCGGGCTTGGCCGGCTTTTCCGGCTGTGCGGAGTTCGTGGTCGCGAGTTCGCGCATCTCCGCCTCGGTCGGCGTGGCGGCCTCGGCCGACTCCGCGGCGGATTTTTCGGTCTCGACGGCAACCGCATCGGCCGGCTCGGCCGGCGGCGTGACTTCGCTGGGAGCGGGTGCCGGCGCGGGTGCGACGACCTTGTCATCGGGCAAGGTCGGAGCGTCGACCGCCGGCCGTGCCGGTGCGGGCGGCGGCGTCTCCTGCGCGGAGAGCGCCGGCGGGATGGCCAGCGCGAACGCGAACCAGAGGAACAGAAGAGTGGAACGGAGCGAATTCATGGAGAGGATCAGTTGGCGCGGTAGAGCGCGCGGTAGGCGAAGGCGCCGAGACCGAAGAAGGCGACGTAGAGCGTGGCGACGAGCGCGAGCCCGCCGTAGAGCCAGAGCGAAGGGATGGAGCCGACCATGTCGGAGAGCAGATCGACGGTCCACGCACCGGCGTGCCAGAGCTGGGTGAAGATGCCCAGATGCCCGCTCGCCTCGGCGACGACGGTTTCGGGCGTGGTGCCGGCCAGCAATTTATAGGAAGCGGCGACGAGCGCGCCGGCGAAGAGGGCGGCGACGAAGGCGAAGACGGTCTTCACCGGCGTCGGCCAGTAGCTCCAGCTCTTGTGCCACCAGGCGATGGCCTGGCGCTGTTCGATGGCTGCGAAAACGCGGGTCTCGAGCGTGCGCGGGGCGCGGCGGAGCGGAAGGGCGCGGAGCTCGCGGTGGACAAGTTGTTCGAGCTGCTCGGGCGAAAGCGCGGTCGAGGCTTGGCGCGCCTCGAGCTTGGCTTGGAAACGCGTCTCGAAGCCGGCCGGGGCCTTGCGCGACGGGAGGGCGCGGAGCTCACGGTGGATGAACTTTTCCAGTTCCTCGGGGGACATTTTATCGGGATTCATGGGCGCGTCCTCAGGATTGGAAGGCTTCGTGGGAGGCACCGCTGCGCACGAGGATCTTGGCGAGGGCCTCGCGGGCGCGGAGGATGTCGGTCTTCACCTTGGAAAGGGAGACGCCGAGCTTCCTGGCGATCTCGTCGTAGGGCATGTCTTCGAAATGGAAGAGCACGAGCGGCACGCGTTGGTGGGGCGGCAGCTTCTCGAGCGCGCGCTCGCTCCACTCGCGGCGCTCGCTGGAATCGACGCCGCTGAAGAAGGTGTCGGGCGCGGCGAATTCCACCTGCTTCTCCTCGCCTTCGTCGTCGCGATGCACGAGGTCGGAGAAGAAGCTCCAGCGCTTCTTGTAGCGCTGGATGTGGTTGATCGACATGTTGGTGGCCACGGTCTTGAGCCAGCCGCCGGCGGTGGGTGAGCCGCGGAGCGAGTCCCAATGTTCGTGCGCCTTGATGAACACCTCCTGCGCAATATCCTCCGCCTGCGTCTCGTTGCCAGTGAGACGCGCGGCGGTGGAATAGACCATGTCTTGGTAATTGCGCATGAAAGTGGTGAAGTCGGTCGGGACCGTCATCCCGTCGGAGTTCGTTTGCACTGGAGTTCCGTCATTCACCGGGAAAACACGGCGCGAGGCCGGGAAGTTGCAGAAACCTTTGCCGCCCCATCTCCCTGGGAGTCAACGCACAACAAATCTTCAAGGCGGGAGGGCATGACGAAGGCCGCTTGGTTCAGGACCCGTCGGCGCGGGCGCGGGTCGCAGGTTTTCCCGGGCGGAGCTGGGCGCGGGAGCCGGAGGCGGCCCGGCGCTGGGGCGCAGACGCACGACCGTCCATGGCCCAGCGGGCGGCCGCGAGGGCGTGGAGTTCGGTGCCGTCGAGCAGCGGTTGGGTGAAGTCGTCGGGCTGGAGCAACAGCGCCAGCTCGGAAGAGGCCAGCACGATGGCTTGCGCCCCTTGTTGGCGCAGGTCGCCGGCGATGCGCAGCAGCGTGGCACGGGAGGACTCCGTCACCTGCTGGCGGCAGAGTTCTCCGTAGATGATGCGGTCGAGCTCGGCGTAATCGCGGGCGTCGGGCACCAGGACGTTGATCGGTTTGCGCGGCCGGCCGGCGAGAGGTTTCTCGGCCGGACGATGGAGGAGGAAATCGTGTTCGAGCGTGAAACGGGTGCCGATGAGGCCGACGCGTTGCACACGCATGGCGCGGAGCTCCTTCAGCACGGCATCGCCGATGTGCAGCAACGGGATCTCGACGGCCGCCTCCACATGCTCGGCAACGTAGTGCATGAGGTTCGAGCAGATCACGATGCCCTCTGCACCGGCGCGCTCGAGGGTCTGCGCGGCCTCGCCGAGGAAGGCCCCGGCGTCGTTCCAGCGGTTTTCCTTCACCAGCGAATCGAGCGACTGGAAATCGAGGCTGTTGATCAGCATCCGCGCGGAATAGAGGCTGCCGAAGCGGTTGCGCACGGCGTCGTTCACGAGCCGGTAGTAGAGCGCGGTGGATTCCCAGCCGATGCCGCCGATGAGACCAAGATACTTCATGGCGTGAAACCGCGGCCGCGAGCGGTGCCGAGTGAACGAGAAACTCGTCGGGACGAACCAGCCGCGCGCGTCCGCGCCGGACCGCTCCATCGCCCAAGCTGAAACCGCGTGCACATCGTGTGCCCATCCGATGCGGCGAAACCCGCGTTGGCAAGCGGCGAGAAGAACGCGATTTTTCTGCAATTAGATTCCGTGAAGGCCAGTTTTTGGGGCCGCGCACCGATTGCGACACCGGGCCGTGCGGCGACTATGACGGCAACGCTTCCCCGTCATGCATCCCTTCCTTACCCCCGATCCGAAGATCGAAGCCGCCGTTCGCGCCAAGGGCGAACAGCTCTTTGCCCTGATGGACAAGCAGCCGCCGCCGGCACTGTTCTCCAAAAAAGGCGCCTACGCGCGCTTGATGGACTGGTCGATGAAAGACCCGGCGTTCAAGACGCAGCTGTTCCGCTTCGTCGACGTCCTTCCCTCGCTCAACTCTTCCGGCGAAATCGTCCGCCACCTCCAGGAGTATCTCGGCGACAAGGCCGTCGAGCTCAACCCCGCGCTCAAGGCCGGCCTCGCCGCCTCGTCGTTCGCGCCCGCGCTCGTCGCCGGCCCGGTGAAGGCGCAGATCGTCGACATGGCCGGGCAATTCGTCGCCGGCGAGACGGGCGAAGACCTGCTCAAGCAGATCAAAAAGAACATCAAGCTCGGCATCGCCACCACCATCGACCTCCTCGGCGAAGCCGTCGTCAGCGAGGAAGAGGCGGACGTGTTCCTGCAGCGCAACCTCGAGATTCTCGACTCCGTGTCGAAGTTCTACGCGAAGGAGCCCGAGCCGTGCTTCTCCGACCTCGGCGCCGACAACAAGCCACTCCCGCGCCTCAACCTCTCGGTCAAGATCTCCGCGCTCACGCCCGACGTCCATCCGGCCGACCCGGAGAACTCCATCAAGGCGCTCAAGCACCGCCTCCGCCCGATCCTTCGCCGCGCCATCGAAGTCGGCGCGCTCGTGAATTTCGACATGGAGAGCTACAAGCTGAAGGACCTCACGCTCGCGCTCTTCAAATCCATCTTCGAGGAACCCGAGTTCGCGCAAAAGCCCGCCATCGGCATCGCGATGCAGGTTTATCTCCGCGACAGCGAGCAGGACATCCGCGACATCGTCGCTTGGGCGCGCAAAAACAACCGTCCCCTCAACATCCGCCTCGTGAAGGGCGCGTATTGGGACGCCGAGACCGTCCTCGCGCAGCAACGCGAGTGGCCGATCCCGGTCTGGCAAAAGAAGCCGGAGTCCGACGCCAACTACGAGAAGATGACCGTGTTCCTCCTCGAGAACGCCGACATCATCACGCCGAACTTCGCCTCGCACAACGTCCGCTCCTGCGCCCACGCCATCGTGCAGGCCGAGCGCCTCGGCGTGCACCCGAAGCACTACGAATTCCAGGCGCTCTACGGCATGGCCGACGAGTTGAAGGCCGCGCTGCTCCAGATGGGCCACCGTGTCCGCGAATACAGCGCCATCGGCGAACTGCTCCCGGGCATGGCGTATCTCGTGCGCCGCCTGCTCGAGAACACCTCGAACGAAGGCTTTCTTCGCATCAAGAACACGGGCGAGGCCTCGAAGGAGCAGCTCCTCGGCAACCCGGTCAACGCCCTCGCCGCCGCCACCGAGCCGCTCGCGCGCAAGCCGCGCCCGGCCGGCGCGTTCGTCAACGCCGCGAACACCGACTACACGCTCGCCGCCAACCGCGAGAAGCAGCGCGTCGCGTTGAAGCAATTCGAAGCGACGCAGCTCGGCAAGAAGTGGCCCGTCATCATCAACGGCAAGAAGGTCACCGACCGCCCGTTCCTCCCGTCCGTCAACCCCGCGCGTCCCGCGCAGGTCGTCGGCTACTGGGCCAAGGGCACGGTGCAGGACGCCGAGGACGCCGTCGCGGCGTCCGTCGCGTTCTTCCCGAAGTGGCGCGCCACGCCGGTGGACGAGCGCGCGAAGATGCTCGAGCGCGCGGCGGACATCATGGAGTCGCGCCGCATGGAAATTAATTCCCTCCTCATCCTCGAAGGCGCGAAGCCCTGGGTCGAGGCCGACGCCGACACGTCCGAGGCGATCGACTTCCTGCGCTTCTACGCCGTCGAGATGCGCCGCATGGCCAAGCCCGTCGTCACGCAAAAAGTTCCCGGCGAACACTGCGTGCAGCAATGGACGCCGCGCGGCGTCGGCGTGTCCGTCGCGCCGTGGAATTTCCCGCTCGCGATCCTCACCGGCCTCACGGTCGCTCCGCTCGTCGCGGGCAATTGCATGATCATCAAACCCGCCCGCCAGACCTCTATCATCGGCGCGTTCCTGATGGACATCCTCACGCAGGCCGGTGTGCCCGCGGGCGCGTTGCACTACCTGCCCTGCTCCGGCGCCGACGCCGGCGCGCATCTCGTCGCGCACCCGAAGATCGACTTCATCGCGTTCACCGGTTCGCGCGAGGTCGGTCTCGGCATCTACGAGCAGGCGGGCAAGACGCGCCCCGGTCAGCTCAACTTGAAGAAGGTCGTCTGCGAGATGGGCGGCAAGAACGCCATGATCATCGACAACGACGCGGACATCGACGAAGCGATCCCGGCGTGCCTCTACAGCGCGTTCGGCTTCGCCGGCCAGAAATGCTCCGCGCTCTCGCGTCTCATCGTGCTCGAAGGCGTCTACGACAAGTTCGTCGAGCGCTTCCTCTCCGCGTGCCCGACGATCCCCGTCGGCGATCCGTCGCAGCCAGGCACGATCGTCAACCCGGTGATCGACGACGCCGCGCAGAAGTCGATCCTCGGCTACATCGAGGCCGGCAAGAAGGAGTCGAAACTCGCCTGGCAGGCCACGCTCACGCCTGAGCAGATCGCGAGCGGCGGCTACTACGTGCCGCCGACCGTGTTCACCGGCTGCAAGCCCGATCACAAGATCGTGCGCGAGGAAATCTTCGGACCCGTCGTCGCGATTCTCAAAGCGAAGGATCTCGACGAGGCCTTCGCGATGGCGAACGACAACGACTACGCGCTGACCGGCGGATTCTTCTCCCGCAGCCCGCGCGCGATCGAGCGCGCCCGCGAGGAATTCCTCGTCGGCAACCTCTACATCAACCGCGGCAACACCGGCGCGATCGTGGAGCGCCACCCGTTCGGCGGCTTCAAGATGTCCGGCGGCGGCACCAAGGCCGGCGGCCGCGAGTATTTGGAAAACTTCCTCTTCCCGCGTCTGATCGCGGAGAACGTCCTCCGCCGCGGCTTCACGCCGCCGGAAGAGAACGAATAATTCTTACTGGCATCAGCTCGGCCAAGGCGCGTTCCCCGAGGGGAGCGCGCCTTTTTTGCGCGCGGCGGAATCGTTGCCCGCTGTCGGACCGACCGCGGCCCGCTCGCTTGCCTCCAGGCGCCTCGAGCGCGACGGCGCTCAGCCGGACTCATGCCGTTGGACGCGATTCCCGACTGATGAGCTCCTGACAATTTGGTGGCGACAGGCGTCGGTAGGGACACCGACGCCCACCTCCTGCATGATCGCGGCTCAGGACTGCGTGGCGGACGGAGCGCGGTTATTGCGGCGCCAGCGGCGGTAACCGAAGAAGGCCAGACCGGCACCCATGAGCATCGCACCGTAGGTGGAAGGCTCCG
>JAMPXH010000171.1 GCA_023701285.1 Candidatus Didemnitutus sp. | reverse complement strand
TCTACACGCGCTTCAGACGCTGGCGCGCGTCGGGCCTGTTTGCCGCGATGCTGCGGGTGCTGAGCAAGCGAGCGCGTGGCGTATTGCGACATCTGGACTGTTCGCACATCAAACTGCATCACGGGTCCAACCTAGCCGGCGGTCAATCGGCGCAGGCCATGGGACGAACCAATGGCGGACTGAACACCAAGCTGGCCGCTCTGGTTGATCGGCACGGTCGCGCGCTCGCCGTCTCGTTGGCCGCGGGCCGCGCCACGACCTCAAAGCAGCTGAGCCCGTGCTGGCTGCGGCACGTCGGTGCTGCGTCGTCGCCGACAAAGGATTTGATGCCGACACTTTCCGTCAGCGCCTGCACGAGCAGAAAATCCGCATCAGCACCCGTTACGAGAAACTCGCGGCCACCTTTCTCGCCTTCGTTCAACTCGCTGCGGTGATCGATTGGCTCATTCATCGAGTTTGAAAACACACCCTAGCTTAGCGAGAGCCCGCGAGGGCGCGTAGTCAGGGCGGCGTTTCCCTCGTCCCTAGCATGCTGGCGAGAGGTTCGAGCCGCGGCGCGGGCTCGCTGATCGAAGCGAGGGAGAGGTAGCGCGGCTTTTCGGGAACTGCGGCGGGAGCGGGAGACGCTGACACGGTGGCCAGCGTGAACGGAGCGGCGAAGTGCACGGTCCGCAAGTCGTGGAGGTGATGGCGGCCGACCGGCAGACGCAGACCGGCTCCGGTCGGGCTCTCGACGCGAAGGGTGACAGGCAGATCGTGCTCGCCCGGCGCCGCCGCCGACGCGACGGCGAGAGGGAGCACATAGACGGCCGCCTGTCCGGCCGCCAGATGAAGGTTGATCGTCCGGGCTTCGTCGAGCCCCAGAGCCGCATGCGGTCCAAAGCGAAACCGGACGATGCGTTGCCGGGACGCATAGTTCTCGACGAAAAACAGAACCGAGGTGGCCGACCCGGGAGCGAGCGAGTCCGGTTCGAAGAACACCGTGGCCGCGACATCGCGGCAGGTGCAAATGATGTCGAAGCCGAGCACGTTCGTGAGCACCGCATGGGAACGCTGCGCGGGCCAATGATGGCGGAAGCGGCCAACCAGGCCCCAAATCGCCCAAATCGCCGCGGCAACGAAGAGCAGCGCGGCGAGACCGGCCCAGAGACGCAGACCTTCGCGCCAGAGGATGAGGCCGCCGCCGGCCGCCGAGAAAGTGCAGAAAATCGAGACAAACAGCGCGAGGGGACCGCTGCGGTGGCGCGGGCCTTGATCAGGCGTCGGATCGGCCGGTTCGGCCGTGAGAAGATCGATTGGTTTCATCGTGCGACGGTTCAAAGCGGCCGATGGCGGAGGTAGCCGGTCCTGGCGGCGTGGACCAGGCCGACGAGAATGAGCGATTTCACGATTGCACCGGCGAGCAAAGTGCGGGGCTCGATCAGCCCGAGCACGCCATGGACGACGAGGAACGTGACGATCGCTGTCATCGCGGCGCGGAACGGCGCATAGCGCGCCCAGCGCCACAACAGCACGAAGGCCGCCGCCAGCACGACATCGGCGGCCAATTCGAGGCCGGGAGCAATGCCCGGGCGCGGCGAAGCGCCGAGCACGCGCTGGTTGATCAGAACGAAGAGCGGATGGAGCCCACTGAGGAGTTGCACGATCCCGGCGACCAGAATCCAATCGCGGCCTGAGAGGAGCTGCTGCTCCTGAGCCGAGCGCCGTTGAGCCAAGCGAAGGCGATGCAGATGGTCCGGAGTGATCATAGAGGTTATCCTCAGCGTCAGGATTGAACGGCCTTGGAGCTGAGAGCTGCGCCGGCGAGTCGCAGACGTTCGCAGCTGCGTTCGAACGCAGCAAGATCGTCGGATGGCAGCTCCCGCACAGTTCGGCTGGCGAGCGTCAAATAAAGCGAAGCGGCCTCTGCGATCGCCTCCCGTCCTTTCGGCGTGAGATTTACCAATGTGGTGCGCCGATCGCCTTGGGGATTTCGGCTACGGACGATCCATCCCTTGCGCCTCAGGTCCTCGATTACCTCGGACATCGAGGCGCGGGTGATCGCGGCATAGTGAGCGAGCTGCGAAGGCGTCGCGGGTGCAGGATCGTGAGCCGAAAGAACTACCATCACCATGAACTTGTGATCGGTCCACCCGAGAGGGCGGAAGCTCCGCATGAATCCATCGTGGATGGCGCGCGCGGAGGCGGTGAAGCGCGCCAACAACTCGCCCGATCGCGAGTCGCTGGGCAGCCGTTTGCCAGTATTGCGCAAGCAGTCCGCCATGAGCCCATACCAGTCCGGCGCGCAACCGGGTTTGGGGTGTATTGCGGACATTTTCATGGTGCGCTACTGCTGCTGGGCCCGTTGAGGCGTTGCGGTGTCGTCTTGCCAACCGCCGCCGAGCGCGGAATAGAGCGCGGTCAAATTGGCGAGCCGCGCGAGGCGCGCGTCGATGAGTGATTGCTCGGCCGCGAACAACTCCTGCTGAGCGAGCAGCACGGTGAAATACGGATCGATGCCGGCATCGAACCGCTGTTGCGTAAGCTCGTAGCGGCGCCGCGCGGCGTTCACGCGCGCCTGCTGCGCGGCAATGGTCCGGCCGATCAGGCTGCGCACGGCGAGTGCGTCGGCCACTTCGCGAAACGCGTTCTGAATCGCCTGCTCGTAATTGGCGATCTCGATGCGCTGCTCGATCCACGCCACGTCGAGTTGGGCTTTGTTCCGTCCGCCGGCGAAGATGGGCAGCGTGATCGATGGCGCGAAGCTCCAACGGCCGGTGCCGCTCTCGAACAGCCCCGCAAGTTCAGTGCTCGCGCTGCCGCCAAAAGCGGTGAGCTTGATCGATGGAAAGAATGCCGCGCGGGCCACACCGATGTTGGCATTGGCGGCCTGCAGGACCTCCTCCGCGGCACGCACGTCGGGACGGCGGGCGAGCAGGTCGGCCGGCAGACCCGGAGGAATGTCTTCCACAAGAGCCTGGGTCGCGAGCGAGCCGGCCGGAGGAAGCGTGGTGGGAAGCGGCGTTCCCACGAGCAGGACGAGTCCGTTGGTGAGTTGGACGGCTTGCTGTTCAAGCGCGGTGACGCTCGCGCGCACCGCTTCCCGCTGGCCCTCGGCTGTGCGCAGGTCGAGTTCGGACGTGACGCCGCCCTCGAAGCTCTGGCGGTTGAGCTCGTAGGATTGCTCGGCCGCCTGGAGCGTCTGGCGTGCGAGCGCGAGTTGCTCGTCGGTAGCCAAGGCCGCGAGGTATTGGCGGGCAACCGCGGAGATAAGGGCGATGTGTGCGCTGCGGCGGGCCTCCTCGGTCGCGAGGTATTGATGCAAGACCTGATTGCGCAGGCTCATCACCCGGCCAAAGAAATCCACCTCGTAGGACGGGATTTGTAGCCCCACGCTGTAAACTGAACCGGTGGCGGCCTGGCCAGATGGACTCAAGGTCGCCGGCGTCCGCTGGCGGACCGCGTCGCCCGTGGCGTCGAGGCGCGGAATCAGGACGGAGCGCTGGATGCTGTAGATGGAGCGGATGCGCTCGACGTTGAGGGCGGCGACGCGCAGGTCGCGGTTGTTCTCGAGCGCAAGCTGGATGATCGCGCGAAGGCGGGCGTCGCCGAAGAACTGCTGCCAGGCGAGATCGGCGGCCGGAACGGCCGACGGGTTCGAGGCGGTCGCATCGAGAGGATACGTCGCTGCGACGGGAGCCGCCGGGCGCTGATATTTCGGCGCGAGCGAACAACCGGAGAGTAGGATGCCGCCGGCGGCGAGCAGCGGGATGGTATGGCGGAGCTGAATCATGGCGTTCCGGATCTTAGCGTTGCTCGGAGTTTTCCACCGGCTTCACCCGGAAGAGCCGGGCGACAACGACGTAGAACACGGGGATCAGGAAGATTGCGAGGAAGGTGGCCGCGAGCATGCCGCCCAGCACGCCAGTGCCGACGGAGTTCTGGCCGCCGGAGCCCGCGCCGCGAGCGATGGCGAGCGGCAGCACGCCGAGGCCGAACGCGAGCGAGGTCATGATGATGGGACGCAAGCGTTGGCGACATGCGAGGAGCGTCGCTTCGATCAGGCTCATGCCGCGGTTGTAACCATCGCGCGCAAACTCGACGATCAAGATGGCGTTCTTGGCCGACAGGCCCACGACCGTGAGAAGCCCGACTTGGAAATACACATCGTTGTTCAGGCCGCGAAGCGCCACTGCGAGCACCGCGCCAAGGATGCCGATTGGCACGACGAGCATGACTGAAAACGGCACTGCCCAACTTTCATACAGGGCCGCGAGGCACAGGAATACAACCAGCAGCGAAATGGCATACAGAGCGGGAGCCTGGGCGCCGGACTGTTTCTCCTCGTAGGAAAGGCCGGTCCACGCCAGATCGAAGCCGGGCGGGAGTTTGCGGGTCAGTTCTTCCATCGCCATCATCGCCTCGCCCGAACTGCGGCCCGGTGCCGCCTGGCCCTGGATCGTGATGGCAGGCAGGCCATTGAAACGGGCCAGCAAGGGAGACCCGAAAGCCCAGTCTCCGCCAATGAAGGTCGTGAGCGGCACCGGTTGGCCCGCGGAATTGGGCACATACCACCGGTTCAAGTCTTCGGGATTCATGCGGAACGGCGCAGCCGCCTGCATGTAGATACGCTTCACCCGGCCGCGGTGGCTGAAATCGCCGATGTAGGACGAGCCCCACGTGGCTGCCAGCGTCTGGTTGACGAGGCCGAGCGGTATGCCGAGGGCGGCGGCCTTTTCCTCATCGATGTCGAGCTTGTATTGGGCGACATCGTCAAACCCGGTCGGGCGCGCGTTCACAATGCGCGGATCGGCGGCGGCCATCCCGAGCATTTGGCCGCGGGCCTGCATCAGTGCCTCGTGTCCCTGGGCCGAGCGGTCGATGAGCTGGTATTCGAAGCCGTTGGCCGTGCCGAGTTCGATGATCGCCGGCGGCGGGAACGCGAACACCAGACCTTCGCGCAGTTGCGAGAAATAGCCTGCCGCGCGTCCCGCGACCGCCATGACTTTCTGGTCGTCGGACTGCCGCTCTTCCCAGTCCTTCAGCTTCACGAAGCCCAAGCCGGCATTCTGCCCGCGTCCGCCGAAGCTGAACCCGGCGACGGTAAAGACCGACTTCACCGCCTCCTTCTCCTGGGTGAGAAAGTGGTCCGTCACCTTCTTCAGCACCGTGCTGGTCTGCTCCTGCGTGGCGCCGGCCGGAAGCAGCACCTGCATCATGAGGACGCCTTGGTCTTCATCGGGCAGGAAAGAGGAAGGGATGCGCAGATAGACGACGCCCATGGCGACGAGGATGCCGGCATACACCAGCAGCGATCGGCCCCAGCGCCGCACCGATCGGTCGACGCCGCCGACGTAGGCGTTGGTGGCCCGGCCGAAGCTGCGGTTGAACCAGCCGAAAAAACCCCGCTTCTCGGCGTGATGGCCCTGCGCGATCGGCTTCAGCAGCGTGGCGCACAGCGCGGGAGTGAGTGTCAGCGCG
>JAMPXH010000049.1 GCA_023701285.1 Candidatus Didemnitutus sp. | reverse complement strand
GCGCGTTGTGCCGGCTCGGCCAAGTCGCCGGGCTCGATCTCGCGCGCGAGTTTTCCCGCCGCCGCATCACGGAGGTGCCGGCCGCCGTCGTCGAGTCGCACCCGTGGGCGGAGCTCTTCCGCGTGGGTTTCGCGCGGGCGACGCGCCGCGACCTGCGCTGGCATGACGGACTCTGGGACATCCTCGAGCAACGTTTCGACCGTCGCATCGCGCGCGGGCTTCATCCGGGCCTGACCGGCGTGCACGGGTTTCTCTACAGCTCGCTGGACACCTTCCGCCGCGCCCGTGCGCTCGGTCTCCGCATCGCCTACGACCTGCCTTCGCTCGAATCGGGCTACGTCGAGGACTTGTTGCGCAGCGAGACGGAGAAATTCCCCGAGCTCGACACGCCGTTCCGCCGCTGGGTGCTCCGGCGCACGCCGCGACGCAACGCGCGCCGGCGCGCCGAGTTCGCGCTCGCCGACATCGTGTTCGCCAACTCCCACGTCACGAAGGCCAGCTACGCCGCCACCGGACACGATGTGTCCAAGGTCCGCGTGCTGCACCTCGGAGCGCCCCCGTGTGTGGACCGCGACCTCGCGCTCGCCCCGCGGCCCACAGGCCGGCTCTCGCTGCTCTGGGCCGGCGGCTTCAGCATCATCAAGGGTGCCCATTACGTGCTCGACGCCTGGCGCCGGCACCAGCTCGGACGCCACGCCACGCTCGACGTTTATGGCAGCGTGTCGCTGCCGGAGCGCGTGCTGCAACCGCTGCCCGAGGGCATCGTGTTCCACGGCTCCGTCCCGCGTGCGGAGCTGCTCGACCGCATGCGTGACGCGGACGCGTTGCTCTTCCCGTCGCTGTGCGACGGCTTCGGCATGGTCGCCACCGAGGCGTGGTCGCGCGGCACGCCTGTGCTCACGACGCCCCGCGCCGGCGCCGCCGATCTCGTGCGCGACGGCGTCAACGGCCGCCTCTTCGCCGCCGCCGACGCCGAGGCGATCCATGCCACCGTGCGGTGGTGTCTGGAGAATCGCGCCGCGCTGCACGCGATGCGCGAAGCCGCCCTCGCCACCGCCGCCGGCTGGCAATGGGCCGACTATCGCCGCGAACTCACCGCGCACCTCCACGCCGCCGGGCTTTTCGGCTGAAACCATGAGCGACGCACAAAAAACCGTCTGCCTGCTCACTGCCGGACATGTCTCGTCCACGCCGCGCCTCGTGCGCGAGGCCGAGGCGCTCTGCGCTGCGGGCTACCGCGTGCACGTGGTGGCCGGACGCAGTTTCCGTCCGGCGGACGAACTTGACGCCGCCCTGCTCCCGCACGCCCGCTGGACGCTCGAACGCCTCGACAGCCTCAACGGTCCCGCCGCCGCGTTGCGCAAACTCCAGCAGCGCGCTGCGCGCCGGCTCGTGCGCAAGGCGCCGTTCGCCACGCCGGCGCTGGCCGCGCTCGCCCACTATGCCGGCGCGCTCGCCCAGGCGAGGCTCGCCGCCCGCCTGCGCGCCGATCTTTACCTCGGCCACCAACTCGCGGGCCTCGCGATGGCCGCGTTTGCCGCGCGTGAGGCGAACGCGTTCCTCGGTTTCGACCTCGAGGACTACCACGACGCCGAGACGGTCGGCGCGATGAACGACCCGGCGCTCTCCGTCTCCGCGCGGATCATCCAGGCGACCTTCCTGCCTGAGTGCAGCCACCTGACCGCTGCCTCGCCGCTCATCGCGCGGCAATACGAGCAGGTCTACGGCGTCAAGGCCGCCACCGTGCTCAACCTCTATCCGCTCGCCGATGCGCCGCCCGCACCCGTCGTGCCCGCGCCGATCTCGGCCGACTCGCCCGCCGTTCTCACTTGGTTCTCGCAGACCGTCGGGCCCGGCCGCGGCCTCGAGTCCGTCCTGCGTGCGCTCGCGCTCGTCCGCACGCCCATCGAGCTTCAGTTGCGCGGCCATGTCGCGCCCGCCTACCAGGCGGCGTTGCTCCAGCTCGCCGGCGAGTTGCGGCTCGCCCGACCGCCGCGTTTCCTGCCCAGCGCGCCGCCGCACGAGCTCGTGCGCCTCGTCGCCGGCGCCCACCTCGGGCTTTCGCTCGAGGAACGCACGCCGCTGAACCGCGACCTCTGCCTGCCGAACAAGAATTTCGCCTACGTGCTCGCCGGTCTTCCGCAGCTGCTCTCCGCCACGCAGGCGCACACCGCACTTGCCGCCGAACTTGGCGAGGCTGCGTTGCTCGGCGATCTCGGAGAGCCGGCGCAGGTCGCGACACTGCTTGACGATTATTTCGCGGACTCCGCGCGCCAGACGCGCGCCCGCGCCGCCGCGTGGACACTCGGGCAGACCCGCTTCAACTGGGAACACGAGCGCGGCGCGTTCCTGCGTCCGGTGCAGAAATTATTGAAGTGATCACCCGGCCGATGCCGAAGCTCCTCATCGTCTCGCCGCATTTCCCGCCGCTCAACGCGCCGGACATGCAGCGCGTGCGCATGAGTCTGCCGCACTTCGTCGCCGCCGGCTGGGAGGTGGTCGTGCTCGCAGCGGACGACGACCGTCCGCTCGCGCCGGTGGAGCCCGAACTGGTTGGCACCGTGCCTGCGGCGGTGCGTGTCGTGCGCGTGCCGGTGCTGTCCCGCCGCTGGACCGCGCGGCTGGGCGTGAACAACCTCGGGTGGCGCGCGTTTCCCTTCCTGCACGCCGCCGCGCGCCGCCTGCTGCGCGCGGAGCGTTTCGATCTCGTCTATTTTTCCACCACGCAATTTGCCGTGCTGCCGCTCGGACGCCGCTGGTGGCAGGGCACCGGCGTGCCGTATGTCATCGACCTGCAGGACCCGTGGCTGAGCGATTACTACGAGCGCTCGGGCGTGGCTCCGCCCGGCGGCTGGAAATATCGCACGGCCCGCGCCTTCGCGCAGTTGCTCGAAGGCTGGACGCTCCGGCGTTGCGCGCACGTCATCAGCGTCTCGCCGGCTTACCTCGACACGCTGCAGCAGCGCTACCCGTGGTTCGGCCCCGCCAGCGGATCCGTGGTCACCTTCGGCGCGCCCGACGAGGATTTCGCCGTGGCCCGACAGTTGAACGCCAGTCGCGCCCCGCTGTTGCCCGCCAGTCGCACCTTGAAGATCGCCTACGCCGGACGGCTGGGCGCCGACATGCTGCCGGCGCTCGACATCCTCTTCGCGGCCGTGGCCCGCGTCTCGACCCGGGTGCGCCCGGTGGAACTGTTTTTCTTCGGCACTTCCTACGCGCAAGCCGGCCAAGGGCCGAGCACCACGCGCGCGCTGGCGGAGAAGCACGGCATCGCCGACCGCGTGCACGAGCAACCCGACCGCATCGGCTACCTGTCCGCGTTGCGCCTGTTGCTCGAAACCGACCTGGCGCTGTTGCTCGGCTCCGACGAGGTCGCCTACTCGCCGTCCAAAACCTACCCGACGCTCAGCGCCGAACGACCGACCCTCGCCGTGATGCCGCGCCGGAGCGTGCTGGAAGGTCTCGTCGACCAACTCGGCGGCGTCACCAAGATCGCGTTCGCTGCGGCGACCGATGCCACGGCCATCGCCCGCACCGCAGCCGTGCTGACCCGACTGGCGGAACACGGCGACTGGCAACCCGACCAGCCGTTGCAACGCGCGCGGTTGCGCGACCACCACAGCGCACGCGCGGTGGCGCAGCGTCAGCTGGAGATTTTCACCGCCGTGATCCGCGCCCGCGCGGCGACCGCCCAATCCCCTGCACCGCTGGTATGACGCCCTCCGCCGTGCCGCCCGCTGCTTGCCCGACCGTCCCTGCCGACGGACCGCTGCCGCGTCTGGCGATCGTGCTTTCACACCCGATCCAGTATTACAGCCCTTGGTTTCAGTGGCTCGCCGCGCATACGCCGCTGCCGTTCCGCGTGTTCTATCTGTGGGATTTCGGGGTCACGACGCAGCGCGACCCGCAATTCGGCCGGGCCATCAAGTGGGACATCGACCTGCTTTCGGGCTACGACTGCGAGTTCGTGCCCAACGTCGCGCGCGATCCCGGCACGCACCATTTCCACGGGCTGAACAACCCGGCGTTGATCGAGCGGCTGGCCGCGTGGCGGCCGGGTGCCGTGCTGCTCTTCGGCTACGCCTGGCGCTCGCACCTGCGCGCGTTGCTCTGGGCGCGGCGGCGCGACCTCCCCGTGATCCTGCGCGGCGACTCGCACCTGCTCGGTCGCGACGCGCCGACGGGGCTGCGCCGGTTCGCGCTCGCGGCGCTGCTGCGCCAGTTCAGCGCCTTCGCCTGCGTCGGCGGCGCGAACCGCGACTACTATCGCGCGCTCGGCATCTCCGCCTCCCGTCTGTTCTTCGTGCCGCACTCGGTGAACGCCGCGCGTTTCGATCCCGACGATCCGGCCGCGCGTGCCGCCGCCGCGCGCTGGCGGGAGACGCTCGGCCTCGGCGACCGCCGCGTGCTGCTCTTCGCCGGCAAGCTGCAGGCCCGCAAGCAGCCGGTCGAGCTCCTGCGCGCGTTCCTCGCGGCCGCGATGCCGCACTCCGCGCTCGTCTTCGTGGGCGACGGTCCCTTGGAAAGGGAATTGAAAGCGCTCGCCGCCGCCCACCCGGAGGCCAGCGTCCGTTTCCTGCCTTTCGCCAACCAGACTGAGATGCCTTCCCGCTACCTGCTCGCCGACGCCTTCGCCCTGCCCTCGCGCGGTGCGTTCGAGACCTGGGGCCTCGCGGTCAACGAGGCCATGCATCTCGGCGTGCCCTGTCTCGTGTCGGACGTCGTGGGCTGCCACCCGGATCTCGTGCAACCGGGCCGCACCGGGTGGATCTTTCCCGCGGACGACGAGCGCGCGCTGACCGCACGGTTGCGCGACCTGCTCGGCGCACCGGCCGGGCAACTGCGCGCGATGGGGGCGGCCGCGCGCCAGCAAGCCGCCGGCTACACCTACGCGCAGACGAGCGCCGGACTCCTGCGCCTCCTGACCCAACTTCCCCGATGAGCCACGTTCCCACTCCCGTCGCGCCGCCCCATGTGCGCCGCATCGTCGCCCTCGGCTACTGCGGCCTGATCGCCGCCATGATCTACCTCGGTCTGAAATCGGAGTGGGAGGACCCGCTGGTGACCATCGCCGCGCTGACCATCTTCGCCCTCGGCATGCTGCCGCTGCTGGGCTGGCTGCGACGCAACGACGACACTTACCCCATCGTCGAGTTCTTCCTCTTCACCACGGTGCCGTTCTACGCGTTCCCGGTGCTCACGGGCCACGAGGCGCTGGTCAATTTCTCGGAGCAGACCGTGCTCGAGGCGGCTTTGGCGGTGATCGCGTTCCAGCTGGCGGGCCTGTGCGGCAGCGCGCTGAGCGCGAGCAGTTTCAGGCCGCAGCGCACGATCCGCGCGCACTGGTGGCGGGAGGAGATCCTGCCCGAAGCGAAGATGCATTTCACGGCCTACACGGCGCTGTTGAACACAATCTGGCTGTTCGTCTCGCAATTCACGGAACTGGTGCCCACGGAGTGGACCGGGACGTTGCGCGCGATCTTCTTCGGCGTGGGCATCGTGAGCCTGTTCATCCAAGGCCGCATGTGGGGCTCGGGCACGCTGCCGACGGCACTCAAGGTGCTGTTCTGGTTCAACCTGCTCGCGCAGACGGTGCTCACCTTCTCGACGCTCGTGCTCATCAACGGCCTGAGCCTTCTCATCACCGCCGGCGTCGGCTATTTCTCCACGTCGCGGCGACTGCCGTGGATCCCGTTCCTCGCGCTCGTGCCGATCATCGCCGTGCTCCACAGCGGCAAGGCCCAAATGCGCTACATTTACTGGAGCGACAAGACCATGACGGTGACGCTGGCGCAGCTCCCGACCTATTTCACGCAGTGGGTCGAGTTCGGCCTGAATCCCGCCGCGAACGAGCGGGATGGCGACAAGGAGAAGGATGGGAGCCTGGCGCAAGGCCTCATGCAACGCGCCTCGCTCTACCACATCGTGTGCATTGCGGTGGAGACGATGCCCGAGCGCAGCCCCTTTCTCCTCGGCGAATCCTACTCGATGCTGCCGGCCCAGCTCGTGCCCCGCATGCTGTGGCCGAACAAGCCCAGCCCGCAGGCCAGCGTGCGGCTGCTCGCGATCCACTTCGGCATCCAATCCGAGGAGGCGACCGAGGGCACGAGCATCGGCTTCGGCATGTTGGCGGAGGCCTACGCGAACTTCGGCTACATCTGCGTGTGCCTGTTGGGCTTCGTGCTGAGCTGGCTCTTCCGCCGGCTCGCGCTCGCCACGACGCACTGCGCCACGCTCTCGCCCGCCGGTCTGATGCGCATCCTCTGCATCGTCTGGTGCTTCAGCGTGGAGAACACCCTCGCGCTCTGGTTCTCCTCGTTCTATCAAGCCTGCGTCGCGATCGGCGTGCCCCTGCTGGCTTGGAAATCGCTGTTCAACGACTGATCCTCCCCGCCTTGCGCATCACTCTCGTCAACGGTTTCTTCCTCCCGGTGCCCCCGCTGAGCGGCGGCGCGACGGAAAAGTCCTGGTATTCCCTCGTCCGCGAATTCGCCGCCCGCGGGCACACGGTCACCAGTTTCTCGCGCCAATGGCGCGGCCTGCCCGACGAGGAGGAGAGCGAGGGCGTGCGCCACATCCGGCTGAAGGGCCACGACCACCAGCGCCAGCTCTGGCGCAACCTCATCTGCGACGCGCGGTGGAGCTGGCGGGTCTTCCGCCGCCTGCCGCCGGCCGATATCGTGATCTGCAACACGCTCACCCTGCCCATGTGGCTGGGCCGGTGGAAACCCGGCGCGGGACGCGTCGTCGTCATGACTGGCCGCATGCCCAAGGGACAATACCGGCGCTACTCCCACCTCGCGCGTGTGCTCGCCCCGTCGTCGCTCGTGCGCGAGCGCGTGTTGGAGGAGAATCCGGCGCTCGACCCGGTCATCCGCGTGACCGGCTACCCGATCAACTGGCGCGAGCTGAGCACGCCACAGCCCCAACCGCGTTACCTGCCGCCGCGCACCTCGCCGGACGAGGTCACGCTCGGCTTCGTGGGCCGCATCCATCAGGAAAAAGGCCTGATGCTGCTCGCTGACGCGCTGCGGATGTTGCGCGACGCGCGCGGGCTGCCGCCCTGGCGGCTGATCCTGTGCGGACCGTCCGACGTGGGCCGGGGCGGCTCAGGCGCTTCCTTCCGTCAGAAACTCATGCACCGCCTGTCGGAGGCGGCGCACAGCAACCAATTCCACCTGCTCGACCCGCAGTTCAACGACCGCGTGCTCGCCGCCATCTACCAGCGCGCGGACATCTTCTGCTACCCGAGCCTCGCGACGCATGGCGAGACCTTCGGGGTGGCCGTCGCCGAAGCGATGGCTGCCGGCGCCGTGCCGGTCGTCTCGAACCTCGCCTGCTTCCGCGACTTCGTGACCGACGGCGTCAACGGCCGCGTGTTCGATCACGAAGGCCCTGAGGCCGCGGCGCGCCTCGCCGCCGTGCTGGAGACGACGCTGCGCGAGGCGGACCACCGTCGCCAACTTGCCGCCGCCGCGCGTGCCAGCGTGCAGCGTTTCGATTACGCACGCTACGCCGAGATGCTGCTGGAGGATTTCGCCACGCTGGCGCCGTTGACCCGGTCCTGACGTTTTCCTTAACTCGCCTGCCGCCCATGACACCGGAAGCCCCCTATCTCGGACGCGCCTGCGTGACGCCCTACCCGCGCGGCGAAGTGCTGCGGCGCTGGCTGTGGCTGGCCGTCCAATCGACGCTCTTCCGCTGGAGCCCGCGACCGTGGCACGGCTTCCGCGCGCGGCTGTTGCGGTGGTTCGGCGCGGACATCCCCGCGCCCGGGCAGGTCGTCATCTTCCCGACGGTGCGCGTCACCTTCCCGTGGCGGCTGTCGCTCGCCCCGCGCGCGATGCTCGGCCCGTGGGTCAACGTCTACAATCTCGCGCCCATCCGCTTCGACTACGGCGCCAACGTGAGCCAGCACTGCCACCTCTGCTCCGGCACGCACGATTTCCAAGTCTGGTCGATGCCGCTCGTCACCCGCCCGATCACCATCGGCCGCAATGCCTGGCTCGGTGCCGACGTGTTCGTCGGCCCCGGCGTGACGGTGGGCGAACTCGCCGTGATCGGCGCTCGCGCCGTCGTCGTGAAGGACCAACCCGCGCGCATGATCTGCGCCGGCAATCCCTGTCGCCCGCTGAAGCCCCGACCGGAGCCGGTTTGAGCCTGTCCATGCGCGTCTGCCACATCGTGCCCAGCCTTGAGGATCGTCATGGCGGGCCCTCCAAGTCCGTGCGCGCCCTCGCCAACGCCATGGCAGCGGCGGGCGCGCCCACGGATCTGCTGACGACGTTCGAAGCCGGACAGGCGATGCAGACGGGCGGCGACCGCGCGCAGGTGCAGGTTTTCCCACGCGGATTTCCCCGTTCGCTGTGTCCGTCGACCGGCCTGGCCGCCCACCTCGCTCAAGCGTCCTACGACTGCGTGCACCATCACGCGCTGTGGCTGCGCACGCTCCATTACGCGCACCAGACCGCCCGGCGCCTCGCGCGTCCGCTCGTGATCTCGCCCCGCGGCATGATGAGCGGCTGGGCCTACCGGCATCGCCGCGTCCGCAAGCGGCTCGCGGAGCTGCTCGTGCACCCGGGGGCCTTCGCCGGCGCGGCGGGCTGGCACGCCACGAGCGCGGAGGAAGCGGACGACATCCGCGGCCTCGGTTTCAAACAACCCATCTGCGTCTCGCCCAACGCCGTCGCGTTGCCGAGCGCGGAAGCTTTGGCGGAAGCCCGCGCGGCGTGGGTCCGGCTCTGTCCGGCCACCGGCGCGCGGCCGGTCGCGCTTTTCTACTCCCGTTATCACCGCAAGAAGCGCGTGCGGGAGCTGATCGAACTGTGGGCGTCGCGTCCGCGCGGCGACTGGTTCCTGCTGCTCGCGGGCGTGCCCGAGGATTATGCCGTGGACGAGGTCGCCGGCTGGCTCGCGAACGCGGGGCTCGCCGGCCACGCCGCCGCCTTCGACGGACGCAGTGTTTCGCCGCCCTTCGCCCTCGCCTCGCTGTTCCTGCTGCCGTCGCACTCGGAGAATTTCGGGCTCGTAATCGCGGAAGCCCTGGCGGCCGGCGTGCCGGCCCTCGTGACGGACACGACGCCGTGGCGCGAACTCGCGCCCCGCGGTGCCGGCGATTGCGTCGCGTGGGACAATTACGGCGCGGCGCTGGACCGCCTGCTGGCGCTCACGCCGGACGAACTGCGCGCAGCGGGCGGGCGCGGGCGGCAGTGGGTGGCGGAGGCTTTCACTTGGGAGCGCGCGGCGCGCCTGCTCCTCGATTTCTACCGGACCCTGCCTCATGGCTGAACTCGATCCGCTCTCACCGGGCAGCGAGCCTCGACCCGGCGGCCTCTCCCGCCGCGATCCGCACGATTCGATGCGGCTCTGGGCCAATCTGGTGCTGTTCCACCTCGGCACACTGCTGGTCGGCACCTCCTGGTGGTTCGGCGGTCAATCCGAGGGCGCGCGGCTCGCGATCCTCATCTGGGGCTCGCTCGGCATTCCGCTGTTCTTCGCGATCTGGGGGCGGCAACGGGCGAGCGGTGCAGGCTTCGCGTCGCCCTGGCGGCATCTGTGGCCGCTGCTGATCTTCGACGCGCTCGTGCTCATCTCCGTCTTCAATCCGAGCACGCGACTGGTGATGTATGAGGGCGAGCAGCTGGTGGTGCACACGGACCCGCGCTGGCCCTGGCTGCCGAGTTCCGCGCGGCCCGACCTGACGCTGCGCGAGCTCTGGCAGTTCAACATCATCGTCATCTCGTGCTTCAACGCCTTCCTCGCGTTGCGGCACCGGCGGCTGCTGCGGCGACTGCTCGCGCTGCTGGCGGCCAACGCGCTCCTGCTCGCGATCTTCGGCACGCTCCAGAAATTGATCGGCGCAAAGGGCATCTGGCTCGGTGCGGTCAAGACGCCCCAGCCCTACTTCTTCTCGACCTTCGTCTATCACAACCACTGGGGCGCGTTCACGGTGCTGAACGTCACGATCTGCCTCGGTCTTCTCTTCCACGCGCTGCGGCGGGGCGGGCACCGCGATTTCTGGCATTCGCCGGTGCTGCTCGGCGCCGTGGCCATCGCGTTCATGGCGGCGACCGCGCCGCTGAGTGGCTCGCGCTCGACGACGGTGCTCATGCTCTTCGTGCTCGCGATCGCCGTGGCCCAATTTCTCGGTCACGTCGTGCGGTCGCGCCGCGCGCACCACGAATCCGTGCTGCTGCCCGTCACGGGCATCGTGCTGGCGTTCGCGCTGACGCTCGGCGGTGCGGGTTACCTGAGTCGCGACGTCATCATCGCGCGCACCGAATTGACCGCGCGCCAGCTCGAACGCATCCGCACCGAGGACACCATGAACTCGCGGCTCACTCTCTACCGCGACACGTGGGAAATGGCCGCGCGAAAACCGGTCTATGGCTGGGGACTCGAGACCTACGGCGACGTCTTTCGCATCTTCAATTCCCAGCGCGTGCCCGAGCGGTGGATCGGCGCCCCGCACTACCGCGAGGCGCACAACGACTGGCTGCAGGCGCTGGCCGAGGTCGGTTTCGCCGGCACCGGTGCGCTGCTGCTGCTCGGCCTGGCACCGCTCTGGGGCGTCTGGCGTCTGCGCTCGGACTCGCGCCTGCCGATCCAGCTGTTGCTCGGCTGCGGCATCGTGCTGCTCTATGCGTGGGTGGAGTTTCCCTTCGCGAATCCCGCGGTGATGATGCTGTTCTGGACCAGCCTTTACGTCGCCGCGGCCTACGCCCGTCTCGACCGCGGCCGCAGCGCCCCCGCACCATGATGCCCGATCCCACCCGTCCCCGTCTGCCGCTCTCGGTGCTGATCCTCACGAAGAACGAGGAGTCGCGCCTGCCCACCTGCCTCCGCTCCGTGGCGGAGTGCGACGACATAGTGGTGCTCGATTCCGGCTCGACCGACCGCACGGTGGAGATCGCCCGCGCCGCCGGTGCCCGCGTGCTGGTGAATCCGTTCCGCGACTTTGCGCAGCAACGCAACTTCGGCATGGCCGCGGGCGCGTTCCGCCACCCGTGGGTGTTCCACCTCGATGCCGATGAGACGATGACTCCGGAACTCGTGCGCGAGTGCGCGGCATTGCCCGCCGACGCACCCTGCGAAGGCTACTACGCTGCACCGCGGATGATGTTCCACGGTCATTGGCTGCGGCGCTGCACGGATTTTCCCGCGTGGCAGGCGCGGTGCGTGCGGACAGGAAAATTCGAGTTCGTCCAAGCCGGGCACGGCCAGCGCGAGGCCCCGGGAATGCGCATGGGTTACCTGCAAGGCACCTACCTGCACGACATCTCCGTGCCCGATCTCGCCGAGTGGGAAGCCAAGCATCGCCGCTACGCCCGCGAGGAGGCGGAGGCGTTTCTCGCGCAACCGCAACTGCCGATCGCACAGCTCTGGCGCGGCGGCCCGCTCGGCCGACGCCGGGCCTTGAAGCAGCTGAGCTACGCCCTGCCGGCGCGGCCGCTGCTGCGTTTCATCTACCAGTATTTCCTGCGCGGCGGCGCGCTCGATGGACGCGCCGCGTGGGGCTACTGCCGCCTGCTCGCACGCTACGAACGCTTCGCTGCGGAAGCGCTGCGCGAGGCCCGACGACGTTCCCGTGGTTAAACCGAAGGTCATCTTCGCCAACCGCGTCTACTGGCCCGACGAATCGGCCACGGCGCAATTGCTCACCGACCTCGCCCCGGCGCTGGTGCAGCGCGGTCGGGAAGTGCACGTCATCGCCGGCGGCACCGGACCCGCAGAGCACGCGGGCGTGACGGTCCACCGCACGGGCGGCGACAACTCCGTGCGCGGCCTGCGGGCGCGCGTGGCGAGTTACTGGCGCTATCTGCGCGCCGCCCGAGGCATCATCGGCCGGCTCGCCCGTCCCGGCGACTGCATCGTGATCAAGACCGATCCGCCGATGCTCGCCGCCGCGCTGACCGGCCCCGCCCGCGCGCGCGGCGCAAACGTCGTGCAGTGGGTGCAGGACATCTATCCGGAGATCGCCTGGCAGCACGCGGGCGCGGCGTGGAAACCGCTGCTGCTCCCGCTGCGGTGCGCGCGGGACCGTGCGTGGCGCACTTCAGCCTTTTGCGTGCCCGTGGGCGACGACATGGCCAAGCTGGTGTGCGCGCGCGGCGTCGCGCCGGAGCGCGTGCGCGTCCTGCCGAACTGGGCGCCGCGCGAGATGGAGGCATTGCCGTCCAGCCAGGAAGTGAAGGCGCTGCGGACGGCGAGCGGCTGGGACGGGAAATTCGTCGCCGCCTACTCGGGCAATCTCGGTCGGGTGCATGAATTCGCCACCGTGCTCGGCGCCGCCGCCGAGTTGCGCCGCCGGCCGGAATTCCGGTTCGTCTTCATCGGCACCGGCGCCCGCCACGGCGAAGTGGCCGCAGCCGTGCGACGTGACGATCTGGAGAACGTGCAACTGCTCCCGGCCCGCCCGCGCGCCCAGCTGGCGGCCTCGCTCGGCTCCGTGGACGCCCATGTGGTGACGTTGCTGCCCGGCTTCGAATCGCTGGTCCACCCGAGCAAGGTCGCCGGCGCGCTGGCCGCGGGCAAGCCGATCGCCTTCGTCGGGCCGCCGCAGAGCGCGCTCGCCGGTTTCCTCCGCACCGAGGGTTGCGGTGCCGTCTTCGCGCCGGGCGAGGCGCAGGCGCTCGCCGCGACGCTCGCGGAGTGGCACAGCAAGCCGGAACGGCACGCTGCGCTGGCGCAGGCCGCGCGCACGGCTTACGAGAAGCACTTCCGCTTCGCGCACGTGCTTGCGGCCTGGGAGCGACTGCTCGACGAGGCCGGCGGAGGCGACCGGAACGACATTGCCAGCACCGGTGCCCGGGCGCTTAGTGATTCCCGTTCCGCTGTCCCATGACTTCCGCCCGCAAGATCACGCTCGCCCTCATCGCGCTCGACGCGCTGGCGGTGATCGCGTCGTTCAACCTCGTGGCGTGGGCCCGCGGCCTCGTCGATCTCAACCACCCGATCATCTCGGCTCTTTTCCTGCCGGTGCTCATCCACTGGCTCGGCGTCTACCTGATCGACGGCTACAGCAGCCGCACGGACATGATGTCGATCACCTATGCCAGCTTGCACGTCATCGCGCAGGCAGGGGTGTTGCTCGTGACGCTGCTGCTCACCTACGCTTTCATTCCCGGCGGGTTCCAACTGCAAAGCAGCCGTCTGGTGACCGCGGTCTCCTATCTCGCCGTGATTCCGCTCTCGCTCGGTTACCGGCGGATGTTCTACCAGCGGCAGCTGGCGCGGATGCAGCGCCACTTCTTCCTCTTCCTCGGCAGCCGGGAGAATTACGAGGCCTTCGCCGAGGAATGCCGCAAGCACGGCATGAGCCAGGGTGTGCTGAACGCCACGCGCCAGCCTGCCCCGGCGACGGGCGGAGATGATGGAACCAAGAGTGCCGGCGACGTGCTGCACCTGTTGAAGGAATACGAGGGCCGCATCGACGCGATCATCCTCCGCGAGTCCTCGCAGGAACTGCCGCCGGCCATCGCGCAGCGGCTCGTCGAGCTCAGTTTCTCCGGCCTGCCGACCTACACCTTGGAGCTGTTCCACCAAGTCTATTGGCGGAAGATCCCGCTCTATCGGCTCAACCAGACCTGGCTCTTCCAGGAGGGCTTTCAGATCGCGCGCGAGCCGGTGTTCGAGCGGTTGAAGCGGCTCAGCGACATCCTGTTCTCCGCGCTCGGGCTGCTGCTCTTCGCGCCCTTCTTCCCGTTCATCGCCGCGGCGATCTGGCTGACCGACCGCGGACCGGTGTTCTTCCACCAGACCCGCGTCGGCCGCAACCGCGTGCTCTTCGAGGCCTACAAGCTGCGCAGCATGCGCGTGCAGCACGCGGGCGACCCCTACACGCGGCCCGACGACGACCGCATCACGCCGATCGGCCGCTTCCTGCGCGCGACCCGGCTCGACGAGGTGCCGCAACTCTGGAACGTCTTCCGCGGCGACATGAGCATCATCGGCCCGCGCGCCGAATGGGTGCGGTTGGTCGAGGAATACGAGCGCCAGATCCCCTGCTACCACTTCCGCCATCTCGTGAAGCCCGGCATCACCGGCTGGGCCCAAGTCAATTATCCTTACGGCGCCAATCTCGAGGACACGCTCCGCAAGCTGGAATACGACCTCTACTACATCCGCTTCTTCTCCTTCGTGCTCGATGCGTCGATCACCCTGAAGACCATCCATGTGATGCTCTTCGGCAAAGGACGTTGAAGCGCCTGCCGTCACGCGCGGCTGGCAAAATGCGCGGGAGCGCCTACCTGTAGTCCGTGGCCAGAACCAAATCCTACGACCTGATCTGCATCGGCGGCGGCAGCGCCGGATTCAACGCCGCGCGCGTCGCGGCCGACCTGAGGAAAAAGGCCGCCGTCGTCGACGGCGCCAAGGAACTCGGCGGACTCTGCATCCTCAAGGGCTGCATGCCCTCGAAGACGCTGCTCTACACGGCGGAGATCCTTCATCACGCCCGACACGCCGGAAAATTCGGCCTCCGCGTGCGCAACGCCGCGGCCGACATGCGCGCCGTGCACGCGCGGAAGAAGCGCATCATCGGCGAATTCGCCGACTACCGCGACCGCGCGCTCCACGCGGGCCGGTTCGCCCTCCACCGCGCCCACGCCCGTTTCGTCGACCCGCACACGGTGGAGCTGACGGACGGCACGCGGCTCACCGCGAAGCACTTTCTTATCGGCACCGGCTCGAAGATCAGCGTGCCGCCCGTGCCCGGACTCGCCGCGGCCAAATTCTGGACCAGTGACGACGTGCTCGACTTGGATTTCCTTCCGAAGAGCGTGGTCGTGCTCGGCGGCGGCATCGTCGCGTGCGAACTGGCGCAGTTCCTCGCACGCATGGGCACGCGCGTGATCCTCATCCAGCGCAGCCAGCACATCCTGCGCGACCACTCCGAGGCCGCTTCGGAGGTGGTGCAGCGCGCGTTCGTCGACGAAGGCATCGAGCTCTTCGCCGGCACGCAGATCCAGCAGATCAGCCAGGACCGGCTCGGCACGACCGTGCGCTTCCTGCACGACGGCAAGGTCGTCACGCGCCGCGTCGCCCATCTCTTCAACGCGCTCGGGCGCGAGCCCAACACCCAGAGTCTCGGCCTCGCCGCGGCCGGCGTGCGCGCGCGACCCGACGGCCAGATCGTCATCAACCGCTGGCAACAGACCAGCGTCCCGCACATCTACGCCGCCGGCGACTGCTCTGGTCCGCACGAGATCGTGCACGTGGCGATCCAACAGGCGGAACTCGCCGTGCGCCACGCCTTCGGCGTCAAGGGCGTGAAGCCCGTCGACCACGGCCTGTTGCTCAACGTCGTCTTCACCGATCCGCAGCTCGCCACCATCGGCCGCCTCGAATCGCAGCTCCAGGCCGAGGGCACGGATTATATCGCCGCCTCCTACCCTTTCGACGACCACGGCAAATCGATCCTCATGGAGGCCAAATACGGCTACGTGAAGGTCATGGCCGAACCGAAGCGCGGACGCATCCTCGGCGCGGAGATCGTCGGCAAAGACGCGGGCGAGCTCATCCACTGCTTCTCCCCGGCGATGGCCCTGCGCGCCACCGTCTTCGATCTTCTCCGCGCGCCGTGGTATCACCCGACGCTGGCGGAGATCATCACCTACCCGCTGGAGGAGATCGCGGACAAGATCCGCGACCGCCGCGGCTGAGAATTACCTTTGCGCGGCTTGGCGCCGCGCGACAGAAATCTTCCCATGTCGAATTACGCAGCCCCCGCTTTCCTCACTGAACTGCTCCACGCCAAGTCGCCCTCCGGCGCCGAGGCCCAGGCCCAGGCCGTCTACGACAAGTTCGTCCGTCCCCACGCCGAGGTCTACGCCAACGACGCGCTCGGCTGCCGCTACGGCACGCTCAACGCCAAGGGCGCGCCGACCCTGATGTTCGCCGGCCACATCGACGAGCTCGGGCTCATCATCACCTACGTCAATAAGGACGGTTATCTCTACTTCGACACCATCGGCGGCCACGACCTGAGCATCATCTCCGGCCGCCGCGTCATCATCCAGACGGCCAACGGCCCGGTGAAGGGCGTCACCGGAAAACGCGCCATCCACCTGATGGACGAGGAGGACCGCAAGAAGGTGCCGAAGAAGCACGAGATCTGGATCGACATCGCCGCCGGCTCGAAGGCCGAGGCACTCCAGCGCGTGGCGATCGGCGACGTGGCGACCTACGACCACGAATTCGAGCTGATCCACGGCTCCGTCGGCACGGCGCGCGCCTTCGACAACAAGGTCGGCGCCTACATTGTCGGCGAGGCCCTCATCCGCCTGAAGAAGGCGAAGGCCAAGCTCGGCGCCAAGGTCGTCTCCGTCGCCACGACGCAGGAGGAGATCGGCGTGCGCGGCGCCACAACCTCCGCCTTCGCCGTCGATCCGCACGTCGCGCTGGCCGTGGACGTCGGGCACGCGACCGACCACCCGGATTGCGACAACCGCCGCTTCGGCGAGACCAAGCTCGGTGGCGGCCCGATCATCTGCCGGGGCCCGAACATCAACCCGAAGGTCTACACCCGCCTCGTGGAATGCGCGAAGAAGGCCAAGATCCCCTACCAGCTCGAAGCCGATCCGCGCCCCACGGGCACCGATGCCCGCGCGATCCAGATGGCGCGTGGCGGTGTGGCATGCGGCCTCGTGTCCATCCCGCTCCGCTACATGCACACGCCGAGCGAGGTCGTGGACCTCGAGGACGTGGAGAACTGTGTGAAGCTCTTCGTCGAATTCGCCAAGTCCGTGCAAGCCGGCGAGAGCTTCAACTGGTAAACGGGCGCGGCGCGCCCGTGCGCCGATCCCATCAAGCGCGGCATCCGCCGCGCTTTTTTCATGCCCGTCGCCGGTGGCGCAGCACGAGCAGCCAGCCGACCGCACCCATCAACGCGGCGAAGGCCGCCGGCTCGGGGATCGGCACCACCGCTAGGATGTCATTGCGGTAGGCGGCGAGGTCGATCGCGAAGGTGACATTGCCGAACACGGCGGTGTTGCCGGGCTGACCGTCGGGATTAGAGGGACTTTGAAATAGGCCGACCGCGCCCAAGATACCCGCGAGCTCCCAGCCGGAAGTCTCGTAGTTATAGACGAAGGCCGCACCGCCGGAGTCGCCAGACTGTCCCATTGAGCGAGCCACCGTGGAGGAACCGAAGGTAGCGGCGGAAGGGGCGACCACGGAAATGCCGTTGACGAACCCCATGGCAAAGGCCTGCGTGGAGCCGGTGCCGACCTCATAGCTCAGGTCCGTGAAATTCACGTAGCCGAAACCCCAACGCGGCCCCGAACCGGCGACGGTCGTGTAGCCGTGCTTGTCGTAGGTGACGCCCGTGGTGACCGTCCACGTGTCGGGATTGGTGGCGGTGTTGATGTTCCACTTCGTGTAGGCGCTCTCGACCCGGCCGACGCTGACCATCGTGACGAGGTCGTTCACGGCCACGGAACTGGTGGCCAGCGGGACGCTGCCCAAGCCCGGGTTACTCGCGATGCGGAACAGCGTCAGGTCGCTGCCGGCGATCTGCACGGCCGAGCCGGAGACATAGGAATAGGTGGTGCTGCCCAGCGTGAAGTTGCTGGCGCCGACATGCGAAGCGGTCGCGACCCAATATTCTCCGCCGAAGGTGCCGAGGTAAACCCCGCTCGCCCCGGTGGCGGTGGTGCCGACGTTGTCCCACGGCAGGTCGTAGCCGGGATCGGTCTTGTTCTGGGTGCCGTTGCCGCCATTGACGACGAGCGCGTGCGACGAGAGCGGCGCGACCGCCGATGCCAGAAGCAGGAGAAAAACGGCCCGCCAAGCCTTCATGGTGCTCAGGCGGCGTCTTTGCTCGGCGCGGTGGCGGCCCCGCGGCTGCCGGCTTTCCGGAGATGCGGCTTCTTCCGGCCCTCGACGACCGCCTGGTCGATCACGACCTCGACGACATCGTCGCGGTTGGGCAGGTCATACATCACCTCGAGCATCAGTTTCTCGAGGATGGCGCGGAGGGCGCGGGCGCCGGTCTTGAGTTCGACGGCCTTGCGGCTGATGCCGCGCACGGCGTCGCGGGTGAAGACGAGGCGCACGCCATCCATCGCGAAGAGCTTGGAATACTGCTTCACCATCGCGTTCTTGGTGCGGAGCAGGACCTGTTCGAGGTCTTCGACCTTGAGCTCGTCGAGCACGGATACGACGGGCAATCGGCCGATGAACTCGGGGATCATGCCGAAGCGCACGAGATCCTCGGGCGCGACAGAGCGCATCATCTCGTCGGGCGAGAGCTCGTGGTCCTTGTCGTTGATATGGAAGCCGAGCGAGCGCGAACCGATGCGCTTCTTGATCACCTGATCGAGACCGACGAAGGCGCCGCCGCAGATGAAGAGGATGTTCGAGGTGTTGACCTGGATGTATTCCTGGTTCGGGTGCTTGCGGCCGCCCTGCGGGGGGACGTTGCACACGGTGCCTTCGAGAATCTTGAGGAGCGCCTGCTGCACGCCTTCGCCGGAGACGTCGCGCGTGATGGAGACGTTTTCTGTGGTGCGGCGAATCTTGTCGATCTCGTCGATGTAGATGATGCCGCACTCGGCCTTCTTGACGTCGTAGTTGGCCGACTGGAGCAGGCGGAGGACGACGTTCTCGACATCTTCGCCGACGTAGCCGGCCTCGGTCAGCGTGGTGGCGTCGGAGATGGCGAAGGGCACGTCGAGGATCTTGGCGAGCGTGCGGGCGAGGAGCGTCTTGCCGGAGCCGGTGGGGCCGCAGAGCAGAATGTTGCTCTTCTCGATGTCGACGTCGCTGAACTCGGCCGGCATCTCGATGCCATCGCGCGCGGCCTGGCCGGGATCGAAGCTGAGGCGCTTGTAGTGGTTGTAGACCGCGACGGAGAGCACCTTCTTGGCGTGGTCCTGACCGATGACGAAGTCATCAAGCGTGCGCTTGATCTCGGCGGGCTTGACGAGGCGGAAGGCGGGCTTGGCCGCGGCCGTAGGGGTGTCCGCCGGGGAGGACTTCACCTCGCGGTCGATGATCGTCTTGCAGACGTTGACGCAGGAGTCGCAGATGTAGACACCCGGTCCCGCGATGATTTTGCGGACCTCCGCCTGCGATTTGCCGCAGAAGGAGCACAGGGTCATGCGCGAGGACTTGGCCATGGAAAAGATATCAACCGGCCAAGCCGGTTAGTCGAGGGGGATTTCCGCCGGGACGCGCTTGTGACGCGTCCCGCGGGGCTCAGGCGGCGCTCTGCCCGGCGATCTGCTGGGCGTCGCGGGTGGAGCTGACGACGTGGTCGACGATGCCGTAGGCCTTGGCCTCTTCCGCGCTCATGTAGTAATCGCGGTCGGAGTCCTTCTCGACCTGCTCGGCGGTCTTGCCCGTGTGCTTGGCGATGGTCTGGTTGAGGGTCTGGCGCCAGCGGAGGATCTCGCGCGCCGCGATGGCGATGTCGGCCGTCTGGCCGCCGGCGCCGCCGCTGGGCTGGTGGATCATGACGCGACTGTTCGGAAGCGCGAAGCGCTTGCCCTTCGTGCCGGCGGCGAGGAGCACCGTGCTCATGCTGGCGGCCATGCCGATGCAATAGGTGACGACGTCACATTGCAGGAAGTTGATCGTGTCGTAGATCGCCATGCCCCCCGTGACGATGCCGCCCGGGGAGTTGATGTAGAGGTGGATGTCCTTCTTCGGATCCTCCATCTGGAGGAAAAGCATCTGGGCGATGACCACGTTCGCGACCCCGTCGTCGATGGGCGTGCCGATGAAGATGATGCGATCCTTCAACAGGCGGCTGTAGATGTCCATCGACCGCTCGCCGCGGCCGGTGTTTTCCAAGACGATGGGAACGTAGTAGCTCATTTGGTGGCGGATGCCTCCTTGACGCTAGCCTTGGACACGAGGAAATCAAGGGCCTTGTCGAAGAGGATCTGCTGCTGGATGGCGCGGAACTGCTCGCGGTCCTTGCCGAGCTCCTTGACGAGCTTGTCGGGCTTCTGGCCCGAGCGCATCGCCTCGCGCATGAGCCAGGAATTGATGTCCTGCTCGTCGACCTTCAGCTTCTCGGCCTCGGCGATCTTGGCGAGGATGAGCTGCACCTTCACGCGGGCGACGGCGGCCTTCGAAGCGCTGTCGAAGAGTTCCTTCTTGTTCTTCTCGAACTCCTCCTGCGGCACGCCGCGGCGCATGTTTTCCTCGATGAACTGGCGAAGGATGCCATCGCGCTCGCCCGCCACGAGGCTCTCGGGCACGGCGAAGTTGGCCTGAGCGACGAGGAAATCGGTGATCTGGCGGCGCTGGTTGGAGCGGTTCTCGTAATCCTTGCGCATCGCGAGGTTCGACTTCACCTGCGCCTGGAGGGCTTCGAGGCTGTCGACCTGGTTGGCCTTGAAGAAGGCCTCGTCGAGCGCGGGCAGCGCGCGCTCGCGCACTTCCTGCACCTCGATCGCGTAGACGACCTGCTTGCCGGCCAGCGCCGGGACGGCGGAGAACTCGGCCGGGAAGGTCAGCGTGACATCCTTCTTGTCGCCGGCCTTCAGGCCCGCGAGCTGGAGCGCCATGCCGGGGAGCAGGCCTTCGTTGGTGCCCTCGACCTCTTCCCAAGTCTGCGGCGCGGCGGCATAGATGCCCTTGTCGCCGACCACCTCGGTCAACGGCTTGCCGTCGAGGCTGCCGGTGTAGCCGAAGCGGACGTAGTCGCCCTTGGCGGCAGGACGCTCGGCGACCTTGAAGTCGGCGCGCTCGGCCCTCAGGCCCTCGATCACGGCCTCGATTTCGGCGGCCGTCGGCTCCGTGGGGGCCAGCTCGGTGGCGATGCCCGTGTAGGTCGGCAACTCGAAGGTCGGACGGACGTCGACCGTGACCTTGACCTCGGCGGCGGCGTTCGGGGCAAATTCACCCTCGGACACGTCGACGATCGAAATGACGTCGACCTTCGAGTCCTCGAGGCCCTTGCGGTAAGCCTGGCTGACGATACGGCCCTTGAACTCCTCCTTGAGGTCCTTCGCGAAACGCTTCTCCACCATCGCGAGCGGGGCCTTGCCCGGACGGAAGCCCGGCAGGCGGACTTGCTGCGCGAATTCGCCGACCAGCTTCTGGTATTCGGCGTTCACCTCGCCCTGATCGAGGGTGACGGTGAGGACTTTGCGGGTTTCGTTGAGGTCGTTGATTTGAACGTTCACGGCGTAAATTCAGAGCGGTTTTCGGAAAGAAAAGAGGTCGAGGTAAGTCGTCGCAGAGGGCACGGTCAAGGCCTGTTTCCGCGCCGCCGGACGCCGGATGCCACACACGCACGCGCCTGCGCCGCCGACGTCTGCCGCAGTGCACCGCCCGCGCCAAGTGCCCGTGACACCGCAATCGGCCTTGGCGTCTGGGCCGGCGCGGCCCAAGCTGCGTTTTTCGATGCTCTCGCTCGCCCAACTGCTTGCCCATCACGGCTGTATTCTGGTCCTCGACGCCGTCTCGACCACCGTGCACGTCGGGCTGTGGCGGCGTGACAAGCCGGCCGTGTGGCATGCCTCCGAAGAGGAGTCTGGCCGGGCCGTGTTCAAGCTGACCGGACAATGCCTGCGCGACGCCGGGGCGACCTTGGCCGACGTGCGGGCCTTCGCCTACTGCGCGGGTCCGGGCTCGATGCTGGGCGTGCGCACCGTCGCAATGACGCTGCGCACCTGGCAGGCGCTGGAGCCTCGCCCCGCCTTTGCCTACCTCAGCCTGCCGCTGATCGCCCTCGAACTCGCCCGCACGACGCCGGCCCCGTTCGCCGTGATCGCCGATGCCCGGCGCGACACCTGGCACACGGTCGCCGTCGACTCAGCCGCCGCCCCCGGTCCGCTGCAACGCCTCCCCGCGGCCGCGCTCGCCGCCGATTCCATCCCCCTCTGGCAACCCGCCGCGTTGCGCGCCTGGGCCGCCGCTCCGCGCCCCGCCGCGGCTTGCGCCTACGGCGTGCCGCATTTGCTCGACCGGCATCGCGACGCTCCGCTGTTCACCGAGACGCCTGCGCCCGACGCATTCCAACACGAAGCGCCCGAGTATAAAAAATGGTCCGCGCAGGTGCACAGCGCCGCGACCGCCCCCTCGCGATGAGCGCCTCGGCCCAACTGCCCCCGCGTTGCTGGGTGGAGATCGATCTGGCCGCGCTCGAGCGCAACCTGAAGCTCATCCGCGCCTCGTTGCCCGCCTCCATCCGCTACGTCGCCGTCGTGAAGGCCGACGCCTACGGCCACGGGCTCCCGCACGTCGCCGCGCGCTTGATGCACGCCGGCGCTGATCTCTTCGCCGTCGCCAACATCGCCGAGGCGATGACCATCCGCGAACTCAGCGCCGACTGGCCGATCCTGCTCCTCGGCGCCACGCTGCCCGACGAGGACCGCTACCTCGCGGACTACGATCTCGCCGCCACCGTCTCCAGCGCCGACGAGGTGCGCCGCTTCGACGCCGCCGGCCGCGCCGCGGGCAAACCGATCGCGGTCCACCTCAAGGTCGACACCGGCATGGGTCGCCTCGGCGTGTGGCACGACCGCACCCCGGCGCTGTATGAGCAGATCCGCGCCTCCGCCAGCGTGCGCCTGGCCGGCGTGTTCACCCATTTCGCCAGCGCCGACGAGGATGCCGCCTTCACCGCGCGGCAGCGGGCGCTGTTCGTCGACACGCTCGGCGCGTTGCCCGGCCTCGATCCCGCCCGGCTCTTCATCCACGCCGACAACAGCGCGGGGCTCGAGTCCACGCCCGGCGCAGGCGGCCCGTTCAACGCCGTGCGCGTGGGCCTGCTGCAGTTCGGCGTGCTGCCCCATCCCCACTCGCTGCTCGCGCGCGTGCACACCGAGCCCGTCTTCAGTTTCCACACCCGCGTGGGTCTCGTGAAGGAGTTGCCGGCCGGCACCGGCATCAGCTACGGCCGCACCCATCTCCTGCAGCGCGACTCGCGCATCGCGATCCTCACGGCCGGCTACGGCGACGGCCTCGCCCGTGCCGCCAGCAACCGCGGCGCCGTGCTCATCCGCGGACACCGTTGCCCCATCCTCGGCCGCATCTGCATGGACCAGACCGTCGTCGACGTCACCGACCTCCGCGAACCGATCCCTTGCGGCGAAGCGGTGGTGCTGGTCGGGCGTCAGCGCGACGCGGAGATCTCACTCGCAGAATTCAGCCACTGGGCGGACTCGATCCCGTGGGAAATGCTTTGCTCCGTCACCAAGCGCGTCCCCCGGCACTACAAAACCCCGCTCGGTCTCTGAAACCACCGCCCTTGCGCAGGCGTCTTGCCCCCACGTCACCCCCACGCGCATGGCCATCACCTTTAGCAAGCTCAGTCCCGCGGAAGCCTGGCAACCCCTGCCTCCCGCCGAGTGGGACGAAGCCGCCGCCCGTCACCTGCTCCAGCGCATCGGCTGGTCCGCCACCCCGGAGGAGACCGCCCGCGCCGTCGACGACGGTCCGCTCGCCACGCTCAAGCGCCACTTCGCGCAGATGCCCGCCTTTCCCAAGCCGCCGCTCGTCGCCAAACTCGTGGAGGACGGCCCCGAAATGGCCCGGCGCAACTCTCGCGGCGACGAGATGGCCCGCCGCGCCGCCCGTCGCGAGGCGCGTGAACGCTACCGCGAGGCCCTCGCGGAGCTGACCATCCAATGGCTGCAACACGCCGCCAAGCCGGAGCACGCCGCCACGGAAAAATGGCTGCTCTTCCTGCAGGACGTCTGGGTCGTGGGCGTCGAGAAGGTCCGCAACACCGCGCTCATCTACGATTATCAGGACACCTTGCGCCGCGTCGGCCTGGCCAACGCCCCTCTGCTCGCCAAGGCCATGTCGCGCTGTCCCGCCATGATCGCCTACCTCGACCTGCAGCAAAGCAAGGCCGAGGCGCCGAACGAGAACTTCGCGCGCGAACTCTTCGAACTCTTCACGCTCGGAGAGGGCAACTACACCGAGACCGACATCAAGCAGGCTGCGCGCGCCTTCACCGGCTACCGGCAGGTCGCCGGCAAATTCGTCTTCCAGCGCCGCCAGCACGACACCGGCACGAAGACCGTCTTCGGCCAGACCGGACGCTTCACCGGCGACGACGTCATCGACCTCGTGTTCCGCCAACCCGCCGCCGGGTCCTTCCTGCCGCGCGAGATGGCGCGCTTCTACCTCACGCACGACCCGCTGCCCGGTGCCTACACCGACGCGCTCGGCACCTGGTGGGCGAAGCAGGATTACTCGTTCGGCAAGCTCCTCGGCGCCTTCTTCTGCAGCCGTCTCTTCTACGCGGAGGAATTCCGCGGCAACTACATCAAGAGCCCGCTCCAATTCTATCTCGGCCTCGCGCAGGACCTCGCAGTCACGCCCCCGCCCCTGCCCCGCCGCGTCATCGGCTCGCTGCGCCAGATGGGCCAGCTGCCCTACAGCCCGCCCAACGTCCGCGGCTGGATCGGTGGTCGCTCCTGGATCAACTCCGCCACCCTTGCCGCCCGCCGCGCGACGGTGAACACCCTCCTCAACCCGACCAACGAGGAACTCCTCAACGGCGACGAGCGCGCCGCCCTCCGCGCCGCCGGCGGCCTGGCGCGCTTCGTGTTCCCGCAGGAACGCTTCGACGCCTGGGCCCGGCTGCCCGCGCCCGAGGCCGCGCGCACGCTCCTCGCCCTCGTGCTGCCCGCGCGCCGCGACGATGACGCCCTCGCCGGCCAGCTCGCCGCCTTCATCGCAACGGAAGCCGCCAACTCCCGCCCCCGCTCCGCCGTGCGCACCGCGCTCGCCACCCTGCTCGAGTCCCCCGATTACCAACTCTGCTGAACGATGAAAAATCCCGCTCATTTCCTCCCCAGCACCCGCCGCGAATTCCTCCAGTTCAGCGCCCGCGGCATCGGCCTGCTCGCGTTCAGCCGCTTCGCGCCCTCCTTCGTCGTCGAGTCCATCGCCGCCGAGGCGCCGCGCGCGGAGAAGGACCGCACCATCCTCGTCCTCGTGCAGCTCGCCGGCGGCAACGACGGCCTCAACACCGTCGTGCCCTACGCCAATCCGCACTACCGCAAGCTGCGCCCGACCATCGGCCTGCCGGCGGAGGAGTTGCTCAAGATCGACGACGCCCTCGCCTTCAACCGCGCCTGCGCGCCGCTGCACGCCCTCCTCGGCGAGGGCAAGCTCGGCATCGTGCAGAACGTCGGCTACCCGAATCCGAACCGCTCGCACTTCCGCTCGATGGAGATCTGGGAAACCGCGAGCGAGAGCGAGCAGACCCTGCCCACCGGCTGGCTGGGCCGCTACTTCGACAACGCCTGCGCCGGCCTGCCCGAAGGCACGCCGTTCGGCGTGAACATCAGCAGCGAGGTGCCGCAGGCGTTCCTCAGCGAGAACGCGCACCCCACGTTCAGCCTCGCGCCGAACCAGCGCGGCGGCCGCGGCGGACGCGAGAACCTCGCCCTGCTCGAATCGATGCTCCGCCAACCGTCCGCGCACGGCGACGATCACGAGCACGAGGCCAACGCCGGCTACCTCCGCCACACGATGATGGACGCACTCGTGACGGAGAAGAAATTCCAGCGCATCCTCGGCGCCTACCGTCCCGACGCCGAGTATCCGGCCAACGCCTTCGCGGGCTCGCTGCGCAACGTCGCCGCGCTCATCGCCGCCGGCAACGCCACGCGCGTCTATTACGTCTCGCTCGGCGGCTTCGACACCCACGTCAACCAAGCCGGCAACCACGCCAATCTCCTGAAGACGCTCAGCGAGGGCCTCGCCGCTTTCCAGCGCGACCTTGAAGGCAAGCGGCTCGACGGCCAGGTGCTGACGATGACCTTCTCCGAGTTCGGCCGCCGCCCGAGCGAGAACGAGAGCCGCGGCACCGACCACGGCACCGCCGCCCCGCTCTTCGTGCTGGGCGCGGGCGTGAAGG
>JAMPXH010000170.1 GCA_023701285.1 Candidatus Didemnitutus sp. | reverse complement strand
GTCGCCGCTGTCCCAGCGGCGACAGGCGTCGGTAGGGACACCGACGCCCACCACCTGCATGATCCCGGCTCAGCGGCCGGCACGCGCGCCTGACCCGGCCGGCTACTTCGCCGGCTCGAGCTTGAGCTTCACGTAGACCGGCCGGTGATCGCTGGCCGTGCGGACGCCTTCGCCGTCGTGGACCACCGCCGCGTCGTTCGCGACGAAGGGACGCAGCCCGGGCGACACCATGAGGTAATCGATGCGGCTGTAGGAATCCTCCCGGTAATAGGCGTGCGTCCACGTCTCGCCGCGCGAATCGGTGGCGCGGAGAAGTTCGCCGACGTCGAGCTTGCCGCGCTTCTGGAGCGCGCGCACGGGCTTGCTGGTGCGCACGTCGTTCCAGTCGCCGGCGACGATGAATTTCGCCTGCGCCGGATCGGGGAAACGCGCCAGCACGAGGTCGCGCACGGCGGTCGCCTCGAGCGTGCGCTGCGTCTCGCCCTGCGGATCGTCCGGGCGCTCGGTGCGGCGGCTCTTGAGGTGGATGACGAAGAGGCTGAGGTCGCCCTGCTCGGTCGCGAGCACGACCTCGAGCACGCCGCGCTTCACGACGTCAGGCTGGCCGAAGAGCTCGATCGGCACCTGCGTGTGCCGGTGCACTTCCTTGAACGGCAGCTTGGAGAGCACCGCGACATGGCGGTCGGCGTCGGCGGCTTCGAGCACGAACGCGTGCGGATAATCGAGCCCCTCGGCCTGGAGGTCGCGCTGGAGTTCGGCGAGGAATTCCGGCTTGCCCATCTCCTGCAGCGCGAGCACGTCCGGCGCGAAACCGGCGATGGCGCGGCGCAGCGCGATCTTCTCCGACTCGGGTTTCGGATAGGCCTGGCGGTAGGTGCCCTCGGCCATGCGGTCGGTGACGAGGTAGTTCGCCACATTGTAGGTGCCGACCGTGATCGCCTGCGCGAGTGCGACGAGGCAGAGGAACAGGAGGAGCGGGCTCGCCCGCAGCAGGGATTTCATGGGGAAACGGGCCGCGCTCAGCAGGAGCGCAGCAGCGCGCGCTCGCGTTCGACGACGGTCGGGTGCGAGTAATAGACGGCGCTGTAGAGCGGGTGCGGCGTGAGGTTGGAGAGATTTTTCTGCGCGAGCTTGTGCAGCGCGCCGACCATGGGCGTGGCGGACTCCATCGCACGTTTCGCGAAGTCGTCGGCCTCGTATTCGTGCTTCCGCGAGATCCAGTTGCCGACCGGCGAGAACCAGAACGTCACGAGCCCGCCGAGCAGGCCGAAGAGCAAAAAGGCCGGCGCCAGCACGCCCGCCGGCAGGCCGAAGGCGGTGTTGAACCACGGTTGCTGCGCGAGCCAGGCGATGAGCGCGAAGGCGCCGAACTGCAGCAGCGCGCCCGTGACGAGGCGCTGCGGGATGTGGCCGCGCTTGTAGTGGCCGATCTCGTGCGCCAGCACGGCTTCGAGCTCGGGTTGCGTGAGCTGCGCGACGAGCGTGTCGAAGAGCACGATGCGGCGGAAACGTCCGAAGCCGGTGAAGAACGCGTTCGAGTGCGCGGAGCGCTTGGAGCCATCCATCACCTCGATCGTCTGCGCGTGGAAGCCCGTGCGATCGGCCAGCGCGAGCAGGCGCTCGCGGCGCTCGCCGGCCTCCAGCGGCGTGAGTTTGTTGAAGAGTGGCAGGATAAGCTTCGGGTAGAGCACGAGCATCAGCAGTTGGAAGCCGAACACCAAGGCGAAGCCCCAGATCCACCACGAGGCGCCGACCCACGAGACGAGCGCCAGCAACGCCCAAGCCAGCGGGAAACCGATCAGGACGGTCAACGCGGTGGATTTGAGTTGGTCGGTGATCCACAGCCCCGGGGTGCTGCGATTGAAGCCGAAGCGCTCCTCCAGCCGGAACTGCGCCCACCACTCCAGCGGCAGGCCGGGCAGGCTCAGCAGCACGCCCGTGCCGACGAGGAACAGAGCCCCGCTCCACGCCGCGCCCGGCGCCAGTGCGTCGAACCAAGCCCACAGCGCGGGCAGCACGCCGCTGAACAGCAGGCCCGCCAGCACCAGCGCATCATAGACCAGCTCCAAGGAGGCGAAGCGGCTCTTCGCCAGCGTGTAGTCGGCGGATTTGGCGTAAGTCGCCTCGTCCATGATGCCGCTGAAGGCGGCGGGCAGCACGCCGGCGTGCAGGCGGGTTTCCGAGCGATTGAGGGCCTCCAAGAGGAGTTGGGCGGCGAGCCGCGCCCCGAGGAGGGCGACGACTGCGAGTGGCAACCAAGACATGCCGCCGAAGAGAACACGTTTCGCCGCGCGCGCCAGCCCGAAGCGGCGGCCAGCCCGAAGCGGCGGCCAGCCCGCGCCCGCCCCGCGCCGCAATCACATTCGCGGCGCCACCAAAGATTGTTTGAAATCGCCCTGTCCGGAACCACAGTGGCCCCGTGGAAAAGGACAAAAACTCCCCGCTTGGTTTCGAGACGGCACTCGCCCGGCTCGAGGCGCTCGTCGATGCCATGGAGCAAGGCGAAGTGCCGCTGGCGGAGTTGCTCGGTCAATACGAGGAAGGCACGAAGCTGCTCAAGGTCTGCGAAGCCCGCCTCAAGGAAGCCGAGCTAAAGATCGAGAAGCTGAAGAAACAGAAGGACGGCTCCGCCTCCTTCGAGGCCTTCGAACCGGCCCGCGGCGACTGATCCCTCCTCCACTTCCCTCACTTGCCAGAATGAGCTCTCCCCGCATCCTCGACCGCATCGGCGGCCCGGCCGACGTCAAGGCCCTCGCTCCCGCCCAACTGCCGCAACTGGCCCAGGAAATCCGCGACGAAATCATCGCCGTCACCGCCCGCAACGGCGGCCACGTGGGCCCCAACCTCGGCGTCGTCGAGCTCACCGTCGCGCTCCACCGCGTTTTCAACACCCCCGACGACCAGTTCGTCTTCGACGTCGCGCACCAGGGCTACGTCCACAAGCTGCTCACCGGCCGCGGCGGCGACTTCTTCCGCAAGCTCCGCAAGAGCGAGGGCGCCTCCGGCTTCCTCTACCGCCGCGAGAGTCCGCACGACGCCTTCGGCGCCGGCCACGCCGGCACCGCGCTCTCCGCCGCCCTCGGCATGGCCACCGCGCGCGACCTGCGCGGCACCGGTGAGCACGTCGTCGCCGTCTGCGGCGACGCCGCGTTCACCTGCGGCGTCACGATGGAGGCGCTCAACAACGTCGTCTCCTCCACCAAGCGCCTCATCGTCATCCTCAACGACAACGAGTGGTCCATCGCCAAGAACGTCGGTGCCATCGCGAAGTATCTCAACCGCCTCTCGACGAATCCCACCTACAACAAGCTCCACCAAGACGTGGAGAAGTTCTTCCTTGGCCTGCCCCGCGGCCACGAGATGAACCAGCTCTACCTGCGCTGGAAACGGGAGACGAAGGACTTCTTCATGGACTCGTCGCTGTTCGAAAAGTTCGGGCTCCGCTATGTCGGCCCGATCGACGGGCACAACCTCGACGAGTTGGTGAAGAACCTCGAATTCGCCAAGCAGTGCGACGGTCCCGTGCTCGTGCACGTGCTGACCAAAAAGGGCCGCGGCCTCGAAGCCGCCGTCGCCCACCCCGAGAAATTCCACGGCGCCAGCCCCTTCGACCCCGCCACCGGCGAGAACGTCAAGAGCGCGCCCGGCACGCCGCCGAATTACCAGGATGTCTTCGGCGACGCGCTCACGCGCTTCGCGCAGCAGAACCCCAAGGTGCTCGGCATCACCGGCGCCATGCCCAGCGGCACCGGCCTCACGCGCCTGAGCAAGGAAGTGCCCGGCCAGTTCTTCGACGTCGGCATCGCCGAGGAGCACGCCGTGCTCTTCGCCGCCGGCCTCGCCACCAAGGGCTTCCGCCCCGTCTGCGCGATCTACTCCACCTTCCTGCAACGCGCCTACGACATGGTCATCCATGACGTCTGCCTGCAGAACCTGCCCGTCACCTTCTGCATGGACCGCGCCGGCCTCTCGCCCAACGACGGCCCGACGCACCACGGCCTCTTCGATCTCTCCTACCTGCGCTGCGTGCCCAACGCCGTCGTGATGCAGCCGAAGGACGAGGACGAACTCACCGACATGTTGCACACCGCGCTGCAGCACGCCGGCCCTGCCTTCATCCGCTACCCCCGCGGCGCAGGCACGGGTGTCGGAATCAAGCCGCAACCCGCCGCGCTGCCGCTCGGCCACGCCGAGGTCCTGCGCGAAGGCTCGAACGTCATGATCTGGGCGCTCGGCCCCATGGTGCAGGAAGCGCTCAAGGTCGCCGACCGCATCGCCGCCGAGGAAGGCATCTCCGTCGGCGTCGTGAACGCCCGCTTCGTCAAGCCCCTCGACCGCACGCTCCTGCTCAGCCAGGCCGCCTGTATTCCGCTCCTCGTGACGATGGAAGACAACGTCGTCGCCGGCGGTTTCGGCAGCGCGGTGCTCGAGGCCCTGCAGGAGGGCGACTGCCAGACCGCGGTCGAGCGCATCGGCTGGCCGGACAAATTCGTGGAGCACGGCAGCAGCGTGGAGATCCTCCGCGCCAGCTACGGCCTGTCGACCGACGACATCGTCCGCCGCATCAAGGAGCGCTACCGCCACCTCGGCGAAGCCAAGGTCGAGGCGGAAGTCTGAGCCGCACTCATGCAGTTGGACGCGATTCCCGATTGATGAGCTCCTGGCAATTGGGTGGTCGCCGCTGTCCCAGCGGCGACAGGCGTCGGTCGGGACACCGACGCCCACCTCCGGCATGATCCCGTCTGAGCCGCACCCGGCGGGCGACGCCCTGCGGCGGCTGAAGTTTTCCTTTTCGTCCATCCGCAGCAGGCGACGGGTTCGCACCCGTGCAGCCGGTAGGCAGCGTGCTTGCACGCGCCCTGCGTCGCATCCGCACCCCCGCCAGAGAAAATTCACGGCCAGCGTGACCTTCGCCCAAGGTAGCGGCCGTCGTCCCTGACGGCCATCTTGCCCGGGGCTCTCGGGACGAGCGCCGCTACCTCTCCCAGCCGAGCGGCTACCGTAAACCGTCTGCGCTTGAGCTGTGCGGCGCGCCTATCGCTCGCGCAGCCTCACCAAAAAAGAAGCCGCGCGGGTCAGGCGCGGCTTCGGAAATTTGCTTGGGGTCGGTCAGTCAGCGGGCGGAACTCACTTGTTCTTGCCGCCGCATTTTTCGCACTGCTTGCCATCCTTGGCGGCCTCGACGCAGCAGGCGTGGTCGCACTTCTTGCCGGCCTTCTCCGCCTTCTGGCAGCACTTGGCCTTCTGGCCCTCGGCGGCTTCGCCGAAGGTGTAGCCGAATGCCAAACCAAGGGCGAGCAAGGCGCACAATCTCAGGGTTCTCATTCTGTATTTTTGGGGTTCAGGGGTGTGGGCTGACCAATCTTCGCTTTGGTGCGGGTAGAGGGAGTCGAACCCTCCTCTCAGCTTTGGGAAAGCCGCATAATAGCCGATATACTATACCCGCGACGAAAGAACGCACCCAGTTAGGCGGAGCGGCCGGCGGCCGGCAAGTCACGAATAGGAACGCCGTCCCTCCAGCGCG
>JAMPXH010000048.1 GCA_023701285.1 Candidatus Didemnitutus sp. | reverse complement strand
TGGGGCACAAACTTCCTCGTCACGCTCACCTTCCCGCGTCTGCTCGCCGGCATCGGCCTCGGCGGAGCCTACGGCATCTACGCCGCCTTCGCGCTTTTCTCCGCCTTCTACGCCTGGAAATACATCCGCGAGACCAAGGGCCTCACGCTCGAACAGATGCGCACCGACTGAGCCGGACTCATGCAGGAGGTGGGCGTCGGTGTCCCTACCGACGCCTGTCGCCCGCTCTACTGGGAGGTAGCGGCGATCGTCCCGATCGCCACGAGCGAGATGGCCGTCGAGGACGACGGCCGCCACCTTGTTTCACGACTACAGTATTTTTGAAACTGCGCTAGGTTCCAGATCCGAATTTTGCTTGGCTGGATTCTTCGACGGCGAAGGTGACCGGGATGCGTAATTTGACCGTGATCGCCTTGCCATTGCGCGTCGCCGGACGGAACTCAGCTTTCAGAATCGCGGCTTCGGCTTCTCGGGCCATCGCCGGATGGGTGGCCTCAACGGCCTTAGCCTGCACCACTTTGCCGCGCTGATTGACGATGAACTCTACCCTCACGGTTCCTGATAATCCGCTCTTCCTCAGCTCCGGTGGATAAATTGGGTTAAACATTTTCAACGGCACCGGTGGATTGCTCTGGATCGTCTCAGGCGGCGGCTTCGTCGACGGCAGGTCGCTGCCGACAAGAGTTGCCCCCGGAGTTGTGCGGGTGGTCTGGCAGCCGGTGAAGAGCAGACAGAGAAGCAGTCCAAGGGTGAGGTATTTGACGCTCATATGTTGAATTCTCGGGTGGTTCGACCAACAGATTTAACGGAGGTTAAGTGAAGTCTTCAACCGCAGGTCGCGCGAAGAGGCGCCGACGGCGATCGTGTAGCGGCCGGGCTCCGTCGTCCATTGTTGCACGGCCGGGTCGAAGGTGGCGTAGGCGCGTGCGTCGAGTTCGACGTGCACCGGCTTCGTCTCGCCGGGTGCGAGCTCGATGCGCGCAAACCCCTTCAGCTCGCGCACGGCGCGCGGCACAGTGGATGACGCGGGCGGTGCGACGTAGAACTGCGCCACCTCGGCGCCGGCTCGCAGGCCGGTGTTCGTCACCGTGAATGTGACGCGTGTGCTGCCGTCGGGCATGCGTTCGGCGGCGAGCGCGTCGTAGCGGAACGTCGTGTAGCTCAGGCCGTGCCCGAACGGGAAGACGGGCGTGAACTGCCGGTGGTCGGCCCAGCGGTAGCCCACGAAGATGCCTTCCGCGTAGTGCACCTTTTTGTCGACGCCGGGATAGTTGCCGTAAGCAGCGGACTCCTCCCAGCGCCGGTCGTAGGTAAAGGGGAGTTTGCCGGACGGGTTCACGTCGCCGAACAGAATCTCCGCGACGGCGCGGCCGCCGTCCTGGCCGGGGAACCACGCCTGCAGGAAGGCGCGCGTGCCGCCGATCCAGCGTTCGGTGGCGACGGCGCCGCCGGAGTGGAGCACGACGATCGTGTGCGGGTTGGCGGCGGTGACGGCGCGGATGATCTCCTCCTGGCCCTCGGGCAATTCGTAGGTGCGGTCGTAGCCTTCGCATTCCTCGGCCATGGTGTAGCCGACGGAGAGCACCACGGCGTCGGCGGTGCGGATGCGAGCGAGCGCCTCGACGGACACGGGCTCGGGCGGAAGGCTGCGGCCCCAGCCGAACCGCATGATGGCGTCGCCGGCATGCTGGAAATACTCCACGCGCAGGCGGTGCGTCGCTCCGGCGGTGAGCCGGAGTTCGACCGCTTTCGTCTCCAACGCGTGCGGGCCCCAGAGGCTGACGATCTCGCGGTCGTCGAGGAAGACACGGCTGCCGTCGTCGCTCTGGATCATGAAGGTGTAGTCGCCGGTCTCGGGCACCGTGATCGTGCCGGTCCAGCGCGCGGAGAATTTCTGTTCGCCGAGCGTGGGCGCCGGCGCGCGGCCGCTCCAATCGCGCGCGATCGCGGCGACCTCGGTCGTGGCGACGGGTTCGCCTTGCAGCTCCGTGCCGGCGAAGAGTTCCTCGCGGAGCGGGCCGGCGTAGTGCGCGGCGGCGAGGAGGCGTTGCATGCGTGTGGCGCCGGCGCCGGGCAGGAACTCGATCTCCACTTGGTCGCCCGCGACGGCGCGCAGGCCTTCGACCAGCGTGGTGGAGTGGAACGGGTGGACGCGCGAACTGCCGCCGCCCACGGGCAACAGCGCAGCGGTGGGGCCGAGCACCACGATGCGCTTCATCTGCGCACGGTCGAGCGGGAGCACGCCTTCGTTCTTCAACAGCACGGTGCCTTCGCGGGCGATCCGGGCGGCGACGGCTGCGCTGCGCGGATCGTCGGCCGGAATGGTCTCGTCGTGTTGCGGGCGGTCGAGGAAGCCGTTGGCGACGATCAGACGCAGGATGCGCCGGACCTTGTCGTCGATCAGCGCGGGCGGCACGGCGCCGGAGTCGAGCAGCGGCTGGAGTCTGGCGGCGTTGAGGAATTCGCCCGACGGCATCTCGAGATCGAGGCCGCCGAGGGCGGCGCCGAGCGTGTCGTGCGTCGCGCCCCAGTCGGACATCAGCACGCCGCGGAAGCCCCACTCGCCCTTGAGCACGCGGTTGTTCAGCCAGTCGTGCGCGGTGGCGTAGGGACCGTTGAGGCGGTTGTAGGCGCTCATCACGGCCCAGACGCCGGCGTCGACGGCGGCCTCGAACGGCGGGAGGTAGATCTCGCGCAGCGTCCGCTCGTCGATCTGCGGGTCGATCGTCATGCGGTCGGCCTCCTGGTTGTTGGCCGCGTAGTGCTTCACGGTGGCGACGACGCCCTGCGCCTGCAGGCCGCGGATGATCGGCACGCCGAGGCGGGCGGAGAGCAGCGGGTCCTCGCTGAGATACTCGAAGTTGCGACCGTTGTGGGGCACGCGCTGGATGTTCACGCCCGGGGCGAGGAGGATGTGCACGCCACGCGCGCGGCAGTCGCGGCCCATCGCCGCGCCGAATTCCTCCGCGAGTGACGTGCTCCACGTCGCGGCGAGTGCGACCGTGGCGGGGTGGGCGGTGGACGGACCGTAGTTGCGCACGCCGACGGGGCCGTCGGCCATCTTGATCTCGGGCAGGCCGAGCCGCGGGATCGGGCGGATGTAGAACTCGCGATCGCCGCCAAGCAGCGCGAGCTTCTCGTCGGGCGTGAGCCGGCCGAGCAGGTCGGCGACGCGCAGCTCCACGGGCGCGGTGGTGTCGCGGTAGGCGGGGAGCTCGGAGGCAGGGGCGGCGAAAGCGGCGGCTGAGCCGGCCGCGGTCGCGAGTGTGAGCACGAACGCGCGGGGAAAACGCATGGGGAATTGCACTCCTTTGGCGCGGCTGGCGCGAGCCGGTTTCTTGCGCGCTCAAGCCATGCGCAGAGGTTGCCAACGCCTGCAAAGGAGGCCGGCGGCGATGCCGGCAATAAAGCGGTGGTTTCGCTTGTGCGCTTCAGCCTGCTCGCCGATGATGCGCGCCTCTCCCGGGAGTATGGCCCAACCCAAGCTTTCCACCCCCGCCCAGCTCACTGCGGTCTATGCCATCCTTTCCATGGCTTGGATCGTCGGTTCCGACGCCATCGTGACCGCGCGCCACGGCGGTGACTGGGATGCGATGGCGATGAACACCGCCAAGGGCGCGCTCTATGTCGCCGTGACCGCCGCCGCGCTCTACCTGCTGGCGCGGCGGCTCGTCAGCGCCACGAACCAGATGCAGGCCGAGCTGCTCGTCGAGCGCAGCACCGCCAACGAGCGCCTGGCGCGGCTCAACCGCATCTACGCCACGCTCACGCGCGCCAACCAAGCCGCGTTGAACACCAACGATCCCGCCCAACTCTGCCGCGAGATCTGCCACGCCCTCGTCGATCACGCCGGCATGAAGCTCGCCTGGATCGGCTGGCTCGATCCGGCCACCCAGCGCATCGTGCCCGAGGAGTGCGCCGGCCAACGCGACTACCTCGACGGCATCGTCATCTCGACCGATCCCGCCGCTCCGGAATCGCTGGGCCCGAGTGCGCGTTGCCTCATCAACGGCCACACGATCATCTGTCAGGACATCGCCCATACGCACGAGATGCAGCCGTGGCACACGCGTGCGCGGCGCGCAGGCTTCCGCTGCAGCGCGGCGGTGCCGATCGTCGTCGCCGGCGGTCGGCGCGGCTCGCTGGCCCTCTATGCGGAGGAGCCGGGATACTTCACGGCCGAGATCACGGCGTTGGTCGAGCAGCTCGCGCGCGACCTGCAGCACGGCCTCGAGGTCATCGCCGTGCGGCGCGAGATGCAGGCGCAGACCGAGGCGCTCGCCCTGAGCGAGCAGCGCTGGCAGGCCGCGCTCGAAGGCGCCGGCGACGGCGTGTGGGATTGGAACATCGAGACGGGCGCGGTCTATTTCTCCCCGCGTTTGCTCGAGATGCTCGGCTACGAGCGGCAGGATTTTCAGGGCCATATCAGCGATTGGGAACAGCGCGTGCACCCGGACGACATCGGGCTGGCACATCATACGCTCGAGCGCTACCTCGCCGGCGAACTGGCCGACTACGCCTGCGAGCACCGGCTCCGCTGCAAGGATGGCAACTATCTCTGGATCCTCGATCGCGGCAAGGTTGTCGCCCGCGACGCCGACGGCCGCCCCAAGCGCATGATCGGCACACATGCCGACATCAGCGCACGCAAGGCTGCGGAGCGGCAGCTCACGCTCGTGCAGGCCGCCCTGCAGGCGACGCCCACCGGCATCGTCATCACCGACCAGGCGGGCCGGATCGAGTGGGTGAACCCGGCCTTCACCGTGCTCACCGGCTACGCGGCGGAGGAAGTGATCGGGCAGAACCCGCGCGTGCTGCGCTCGGGCCGGCATGACGCCAGATTCTACGACAGAATGTGGCGCACGATCTCCGGCGGCGAGGTCTGGCGCGGCGAGATATTCAACCGGCGCAAGGACGGCGCCGAGTATGCCGAGTTCATGACCATCGCGCCGGTGCGCACCGGCAGCGGCACGATCACGCATTTCGTCGCCATCAAGCAGGACGTCACCGAACAGCGCCGGCTCGAACACCAATTGCTGCGCGCCCAGCGGCTCGAGGGCATCGGCATGCTGGCGAGCGGCATCGCGCACGACCTGAACAACGTCCTCGCGCCCATCCTGCTCAGCATCGAGCTGCTCAAGATGCGCGCCGGCGACCCCGGCATGCATTCCAGCCTCGCGATGATCGAGTCGGCGGCCAAGCGCGGCGCCGGCATCGTGCGCCAGGTGCTGACCTTTGCGCGCGGCGTCGACGGCGAGCGGATGCCGCTCCGACCGAAGGACGTGATCACGGAGTTGAACACGATCCTGAGCGAGACGCTGCCGCGCCAGCTGGAGATCGTCCGCCAGGTGGCGCCGGACGTGCCGATGGTGCTCGGCGATCCCACGCAGATGCATCAGATGCTGCTCAATCTCGCCATCAACGCCCGTGACGCGATGGAGGCCGGAGGCGGCCGGCTCACGCTCGCGGCCGCGCCGGTGCGGATCGAGCAACCGCGGCCGACCGTGGCCGGCCTGATGCCCGAGGGCGACTACGTGGCGTTCCGGGTGCAGGATACGGGCGGCGGCATCGAGCCCAAGGTGGCGGAGCATCTCTTCGAGCCCTTCTTCACCACCAAGCCGCGCGGCAAGGGCACCGGCCTCGGCCTCGCCACCACGCTCGGCATCGTGCGCAGTCACAATGGATTCATCGAGATGGAGACCTCGTCGCAGGGCACCACGTTCTCGATCTACCTGCCGGCGCTGCCCGCCGAGCGCGGCGACTCGAACCCGCCGCTGGAACTGCCGACGCTCCGTGGCGAAGGCCGGTTGCTGCTCATCTGCGACGACGAGCAGAGCATCCGCGAACTCACGGTGGCGATCTTCGAGAGTCGCGGTTTCCGCACGATCACCGCGGTCGACGGCATCGAGTCGTTGCGGCTGTTTCGCGAATACCGCACGGAACTGACCGCGCTCGTGCTCGACCTGATGATGCCGGGACTCACGGGCCAGCAGGTGTTGGTCGAAGTGCGACGCGAGGCGCCCCAGATGCCGGTGCTGCTTTCCTCCGGCTTGATGAGCGAGGGCATCGACTTGGAACAATGGCAGCAACCCGAGGCGGGGCCGATCGGGGCCGTGCACAAGCCTTACACCGCGCAGGCGTTGCTCGCCGCGCTCGAGACGCTGCTGGCGCCGCGCGCGGGTTGAGGCCGTCCGCGGTGCCGCCGCGGCTTCGCGCACCGTGCAACCTGTCCGTGGCGCTCGGGAGGAGCGCCGCTCCCTTTCCCAACCGGGCGGTTGCCGTAAGATATTCGAGCGTGGCCCGCGCCGCGTCGGGCGACGGGCGGGCGGTGGCTTTACGGCGTGCCGCCGTGGCGCTGGTAGATTTTTTGCAACATGCCCGGCGGGAGGGTGGGTGCCGGCGTCGCGACGCGGTGCGCGCCGAGGCTCACGCGGAGGAGCAGCTGTTCGTTTTCGCGTTCGAGCTGGAGGATCTGGAGCACGCGGGCGCGCGTGGCGTCGAGCGCCTGGCGGAGCGAGGGTTCGCCGAGCGCGCCTTTCGGGGCGGTGCGCAGGGCGCCGAGCACGGCGTCGAGTCGCTCGAGCAGCTGGCGTTTGCGGTCGGCCAGCTCGGGGCCGGGGGCACGGCGGTGTTGTTGCAGAAAGCTGTTTTCCTCGAGCGAGAGGGCGTGCAGCTCGTCACAGAGCTGCTGGTGTTGGTGGAGGGCTTCCGTCGGGGTCATCTTGCGGAGGAGGGGGCGCGGGCGGTGGGGCCGGAGGTGTGGCGGGCGGGATGGTGGAGAAAAACGCGCCCAATTTCTGTTCGGTCACCTCGTTCCACGCAAGGTGTTCCAGTCGCCACGCGGCCATGCGCGCGAGTTCGGTGAGATCGGGGGCGGCCTGCGGCGGGGTGTCGGCGACGATGCGCTGGTAGGTGGCGCGGGCGGATTCCGTGGCGCGGAGCCGCTCGTAGCAGAGGGCGGCTTGGTAGAGCGAAGGGAGGCGCCAGGTATGGTCGGGCGCGAGCTGGGCGAGGCCGAGGTAGATCGAGAGCGCACCCTGGGTCTCGCCGGCTTGGAAAAATTCGTTGGCGAGCTGGTTGCCGGTGCGGCGTTGCCAGTAGGCCCAGCGCCGGGCGTCGGCGCCGGCGTGGCCCTGCTCGACGCGCAGCAACTCAAGCGTGGCGGCGAGCGCATCGTCGCGCCGGCCGAGTTGCCAGAGCGTGGAGACGAGGAGGTAACGCGCCTCGCCGGCATGCTCGTCCTCCGGCCATTGAGCGATGAAGTCGCGCAGGAGCCGGACGGCCTCCTCGTGCTGGCCGCCGAGTTGGTGGGCGAAGGCGGCCTTGAAGTGGGCGCGCGCGCGGTCGACCGGCGCGAGCTCGAGCAGGCGCAGGCGGGAAAAAAATTTGCCGGCCTCGGCGTAGTTGCCGGCCTCGAAATGAGTCTCCGCGATCTCGAATTGGGCGGTCTTGGCGAGCTGTTGGTATTCGGCGAAACTGTCGGGCGGGAGCTTCAGGGTGGAGTTGATCACCGCGTAGAAGCGACTGAGGGCGAGGCGATGCGCGCCCATGACGCGGAGCGTGCGACCGAGCTCGAGGAGCAGGAGCGGGCGGCGCGCGTCGTCTGGAAACTCCTTGAGGAATTTTTCGTAGATCGCGGCGGACTTGGAGTAGGTGCCTTGCCGGCGATACATGCGCGCGATGCCGATGAGCGCGTCCTGCTGTTCGGCGGGCGGAAACTCGGTGCTGTCGAGCACCTGGCGGAAGGCGATCTCGGCCGCGGCGTAGTCGCCGCGCTCGGTGAGGCGCACGCCGAGGGCGTTCAGGCCCGGACCTTCGCTGCCGTTGTGAGGGATCGGCTCCGTGGAGATGGCCGTGGGCGGGGCTTCCTCCGCTGCGGGTTTCTCCTCCGCGATGGCGCGCGCGCCGCCCGCGCCCCAGAGCAGGGCGGCAAGCAGCAGGCAGGGAGCGGCAGAGCGGGCGGATCGCGTCATTGCTGGCGGTAAGTGGCCGAGCTGGCGGGCATCGTGGTGCCGGGCGCGGGCGCGACGGCGCTCGCGGGCACGACGACCTGCGGCGCGCCGCCTTGGGCGGGGAAAACGAAGAAGGGCAAAAAGTCCTCGGTCTTCACGCGCGGGCGGGTGTCATCCACCAGGATGGGCACGGGCGTCTTGCCCGTCTCGGGCGACGACGGGAGCGGCGCGGTCGATTCCGGTGCGCTCGCATCGGGCGCCTGAGTGGGAAGGGCGGCGGAGCCCGGCGTCTCGGCCGACGTCTCCGTGGGGACCGTCGCCGGAGCGCCGGCGGTCTCGGCGGTCGGCACGGGCGGTGCGCCCACGGCCGGCCGGACGCTGAGGTCGGGCGGCGGGATCGCGTCCGCGAAACGCAGCGGCGGCGGTCCGAGCACCGCGAGGTAGGGGCGCGGCGAGTTGGCCGGGGTCGTGCCCGGGGCGAAAGAGGGGGCGGAGGCTGCGACCACGGGCAACAGGCACAAAGCCAGGCGCAGCGCGGACGCGCTCACGCTCGCCGCTCGTGGTGGGACGGCACAAGATTTCATTGTAGGTGCAACAACGGTCCATGGTGAGTGGATCGGCCTGATTCGCCGGCCGGTCTAATCGGCGCGCCGGGCCGTTTCTGAAGCACGATTGCGTCCAGCCGGCGGAATTTGCCGGCGCGCGCCGGCCGGGCCGCTCAGCGGGACTTCGCCCGATCGAGCGTCTTGCGCAGCACGCGGCCGAGTTCGTCGAGCGTGTAGGGCTTCTTCACGAACGTGTCGCGGCCCATGCGCTCGAATGCCGTGCGGGCTTCCTGGTCGAGATGTCCGGTGATGACGATCACGGGCAGGTCGGGCCGGGTGGTCTGCACAATGCGGGCGACCTCGATGCCGCTGGCACCGGGCATGTTGAGGTCGAGCAGAACGGCGTCGAACTTGTCGCGGTGCTGCGCGATCTGCTCGATGGCCTCGAGTCCGTCGGCGGCGCAGGTGACTTGGTAGCCCTTGCGCGTGAGCACGGAGTGGAGGAGTTCGCGGAGCGGGGATTCGTCGTCGACCACGAGCACGGATTCCGTGCCGGCAGGGAAGTCGCCGGCGCGCGCGAGCGGCGCCGTGGGCACGGGCGTGTCGGTGAGCGGCAGATAAATGCGGAAGGTGCTGCCGCGGCCGGGCGTGCTCTCGACCTCGATCGTGCCTTCGTGGGCGGTGACGATGCCGTAGACGACGGCGAGGCCGAGGCCGGTGCCCTTATGGACGGACTTGGTGGTGAAGAAGGGCTCGAACATGCGGGCGCGCACCTCGGGCGTCATGCCGGTGCCGGTGTCGCTGATGGCGAGGCAGGCGCAGGGGCGGCGATGCGCGAGCGACGCGGGCAGATCGGCGCCCTCGGCGATGGAGGTCGCGAGGGTGAGCGTGCCGCCGGAAGGCATGGCGTCGCGGGCGTTCACGCAGAGGTTGAGGATGATCTGCTGGACCTGGTTCTGGTCGGCGAGAAGCGGCGGGAGCGCGTCGTGCAGGGAGAGGTTGCAGGCGATGTTGCGCGGGAAGGTCTCGGAGAGGAGCGCCATCAGCTCGCGCACGAGCTGGTTGAGATCGAGCGGGGCGAAACGCACCTCGGCCTTGCGGCTGAAGGTGAGGATCTGGCGGACGAGGCCGCTGGCGCGGCGGGAGGCGTTGCGGATCTCGAGCAGCGAACGCTGGAGCATGCCGGGCTCGTTGCCGTTGAGGAGGGCGAGCTCGGCGTAGCCGTTGATGACGGCGATGATGTTGTTGAAGTCGTGCGCGATGCCGCCGGCCATCGTGCCGAGCGATTCCATCTTCTGCGCCTGACGGAGCTGCTCCTCGAGCGCCTTGCGGGCGGTGATGTCCTCGCGCAGGCAGAGCAGGTGCGTGATCTCGCCGGCGGGGTTGCGCAGAGGGGAAACCTGGACGGACTCCCAGATCTTGCGGCCGTCGGGGCCGTCGCGGCGGAGGTCGCCGCGCCACTCGCGTCCGGCTTGCACGGAGTCCCAGAACTGGCGGAACGAAGCCTCGTCGGGGTGGCCGTCGCGGAGGACGGATTGCTCGCGGTCGAGGAGCTGTTCGAGGGTGTGGCCGGTGGCCTCGGTGAACTTGGCGTTGACGTATTGGACGTTGCCCTGGGCGTCGGTGATGACGATGGCGACGGGGGACTGTTCGACGGCGCGGGAGAGCTTGAAATATTGTTCCTCGGCGGCGCGCTGGCGGGTGATGTCGTGGCCGACGGCGCGGATGCAGGTTTCCGGCAGGTCGCGGCTGAGCGACTCCTCCCACTCGATCCAGCGCCAGCCCTGCGGCGTGAGCCAGCGGCTGGTGGTGGTGCAGCGGTGTGGCGGCTGGGCGAGCGCCTCAAGTGCGTCGCGGTGCGCGCTGGCGTCGTCCTGGTGCAGGAGCGTGCCGATGGAGCGCTCGATGATTTCCGTCGGCGTGCAGCCGAAGCGGCGGGAGAAGGCGCGGTTGGCGGCGAGGATGCGGCCGGAGAAATCGCGGCAATACACGAGGGCGGCGCTCTCCGTCCAGGCGCCGAGCAGCCGCTCGGTGCCGGGAGGCAGCGTGCCGACGGCACGGACCGCGTTTTCCAGGGAGGGGGCGACGCTCATGGGTTCCTTGACGAAAGACTCAGATCAGGCCCGCCAGCAGCGAAGGCAGGCGTTGCAACGCGTTCTCGACGGCCGCGCGGGCGATGACGGATTCCGCACCGTCGGCGCCGTAGAGCATTTTCCAGCCGTCGAGTTCCAGCCAGCTGTCGGCCGCGATGGGCGGGACGTTCTCGAAGCCGCTGCTGAGGCCGGCGTGACGCACGAGGTGATCGGCGATCTGCACGGCGGCGGCGAAGAGCCGGTGGCGCGAGGCGCGGGCGGGCTCGGCGTGGTAGCGGACGGCGTAGGCGATTTCTTCGGAAACTTGGTGCCGCTCCAGATAATAGGCGCCGATCTGCGCGTGGTCCCAGCCGATGAGTTTGCGCTCCAGCGCGCAGACCTCGGCCGGATTGGCGCAGGGTGTCTGCACCACCTGCACGAGTTCGTCGCGGTAGGCGTAGGCCATGACGAGCTTGCCGACGTTGTGGAGCAGGCCGGCGAGGTAGTCGGTGTCGTCATCGACCACGAGCGGCGACGCGCGGAGGATCTCGCGGGTGAGGATCGCGCTCGCGATGCTGTGTTTCCACAGATCGGGCCAGGGCAGCGGCGAGCTGGAGGCGACCTGGAGTTGCTCGAGTTCCTCGATGACCGGGGTGGCGACGGAGAGTTCGCGGATCTGGCGCAGGCCGAGGAAAAACACGGCTTCCTCGATGTTGTTCACGCGCGCGGAGAGGCCGAAGTAAACGGAATTCACCATGCGCAACAACCGCGCGGAGAGCGAAGGGTCGCGCCGGATGATCTCGGCGATCTGCGACGTTAGGCTCTGTTCCGAGCGCACGAGCTCGCGCAGGGCGTGGTTGTTGATCTGGAGCGACGCCAGCTTGGGACAGGCGTTGATGCGCCGTTTGATGTCAGCGGCGTCGACCGCGGTTTCGGGCGCGGGCCAAGGTGAAAGAGGGGACATGGAGGGCGTTGTCAGCCAGTGCGGAGCAGGTCCGTCGCCGGCTGGATTGCACATCGGCTAGGGCGGTCGAAACTTGAGCGTTTTTGCTCAAGTGCCGGAGCTTTCGGCCGATGAAGGGACCGCGAATCCTCCCGTGCCGTGGCGCGGGTGTTTTCGCGCACCCGCATGACCCCGGCCCAACTGCAGACCTTCCTCCAACAAGGCGTCGCCCATCACCGGGCCGGTCGGCTGGATGAGGCGCTGGCTTGCTACACACGCGTGCGGGCCGCCGCGCCGCGGAATTTCGACGCCGTGCACCTTGCTGGCGTCGTCGCCTTGCAACAGGGCCGGATCGAAGTCGCCGTCGATTGGCTGCAACGCGCCCTGAAACTCGATCCGCGCTCCGCTCCCGCGCACCTGCGGCTCGGCCTGGCGCTGATGGGCGGCGGTCGGGCGAGCGAGGCCGAGGTGCATTTCCGCGAATCCGTGCGCCTGCGTCCCGAGCACGTCGAGGGTTGGGACAATCTCGCTTACTGCCTGAAGGCGCAGGACCGTCTCCGCGAGGCGATCGAGTGCCACGAACGGGCCACCACGCTCGACCCGAAGCACGCGGTCGGCTGGTATAACTACGGGCTGACGCTGAGCCTGCACGGACGGATCGCCGATGCGTTACGCTGCCACGACCGCGCACTCGCCGCGGATCCGGATTACGCGCGCGCCCACTTCGGTCGCGCCCAAGCCCTGCAGCAAGCGCACCGTCTCCCCGAGGCGATCGCCGCTTACGGCGAATTCCTCCGGCGCGAACCGCGTCACCATGAGGCACGCAGCTACCGGCTCTTCGCGCTCAACTACCTCGATGGGATTCCGCGCGAGCAACTCTTCGCCGAGCACGTCGCCTTCGGTCGTGCCGTGGGCGCGGGGGAGCCGCCAGACTTTCCCAACGATCCTACGCCTGCGCGCCGCCTGCGCGTGGCCGTGCTCTCGCCGGACCTGCGCGCGCACTCCTGCGCGTATTTCCTTGAACCGCTGCTCGCGCACCTGCCGCGCGAGCAGTTCGAAATCCATCTCTATCACGACCATTTCCGCACCGACGCCGTCTCCGCGCGCCTGCAAGGGCTCGCGGCGGTCTGGCGCAACTTCGTCGGCCAGTCCGCCGCCGTGGTCGAGCGCACGATCCGCGCCGACGCGCCGGATATCCTTGTCGATCTCGCGGGTCACACGGGCCTGAACCGCCTGCCGCTCTTTGCGCGCCACCTCGCGCCCGTGCAGATCACCTACCTCGGCTATCCGAACACCACGGGCCTGCCCGCGATGGGTTATCGTTTCACCGATGCGATCGCCGATCCGCCGGGCGAGGCCGATGCACTCGCGACGGAGCAACTCGTGCGCTTCGCCCCGACGGCGTGGTCGTATCAACCCTCCGCTCACGCACCGGAGGTCGAACCGCTGCCGTGCCTGGCTGCTCCGGATGCGCCGGTGACGTTCGGCTGCTTCAACAATCTCGCCAAGGTGACCGACGAGTTGCTGCGCGTGTGGGCGCGGCTGCTTGCGGCCGTGCCCGGCTCTCGCCTGCTGCTCAAGGGCCGCGGGCTGGGGGAGGATGCGGTGCAGGAGCGCTACCGCGCGCGCTTCGCCGCGGCGGGCTTGCCGGCCGAGCGCGTTGAGTTGCTCGAGCGCACCGACGGTCTCGTCGAACACCTCGCGCTCTATCACCGCGTCGACATCGCGCTCGACACTTTCCCGTATCACGGGACCACGACGACCTGCGAGGCGTTGTGGATGGGTTGCCCGGTTGTCACGCGGCAAGGCGACCGCCACGCCGCGCGCGTGGGCGCGAGCCTGCTCCATGCGCTCGGCCATCCCGAGTGGGTGGCCGACGACGCCGACGGCTACGTCGCGCTCGCTGCCGCGCTCGCGTCCGATCGGGCGCGATTGACGGCCTTGCGCGCGGGGCTGCGTGAGGAAGTCCGGCGCAGCCCGCTGCTGGATCACGCGGGTCAGGCGGAGCGTTTCGGCGCGGCGCTGCGGCAATGCTGGGTGTCGTGGTGCGAGACGCGCGTCGGCGTTGCGGTGGGTTGACGCCGGGCGTGTGGGCGTGCCCGCGCTGGCGCGCGGGGTGGGGCGGCAAAATTTGCCAGCGGCTCCGCGGCGCGTTGCGTGTGCGGCACGATTCGCGGTGGCACGGAAATTTTTCCGCTTTCTTTTCGTTCGTCGTGCGGGAGTTGCGCGAGCGCGTGCCTGTGCGGCCCGGCGTTTGCTCTACGCGGGCACCCGCCATGCGCATTCTCTTTTCCACCTGCTCCGGGGCGAACTACATGGCGCCCCCTGTCCTGGCTGACGAGCAGATCAACTGCGGCCCCTTCTTCCGCGATCGCGAAGTCGCCGGCCGCTACGTGTCGCTGGCGACGCCGAAGGGTGCCTACGATCTCGCGGCCGTGGCGGCGCGCCTGCCCGCCGATCAGCAGCCCGATGCGGTCGTGTGCCTCGTGGACGCGAGTTGGTTCAACCAGCCGCAGAATCTCGCGGCGTTCAAGTGCCCGCGCGTCGTGCTCGTGGCCGACACGCACCACATGAATCGGCCCATCACGGGCATGATCAGCTACCTGCAGTCGCAACCCTACGACCGCATCGTCTTCCTCTACACGCGCCATCATCTGGAGTTTTTCCGCGAGGCGGGGATGAAGAACGTGTTCTGGTTCCCCGGTCTCACCTTCCCGCACAGCGACGCCGTCGTGCAGGCGGCACGGTCGCCGGAGCGGGCCAACCGCATCGCGCTCATCGGCCAGGCCAGCAGCCTGCACCAGCGCCGCCAGAAGCTCGCCGGCGCGCTCGCCGGCGCGGGTCTGCCGCTCGTCTTCCGCGAGGCGCCGCAACGCGAGGCACTCGAGTTCTACGGCAGCTCGCTCATGGGCTTCAACGCCACGGCCAATTCCGATCTGAACCTGCGCGTGTTCGAGATCATCGCGGCGGGCTCGATGCTGCTGATGGACCGCCTCGCGCCCGAGTCGGGCTTCGACACGCTCTGGCGCGACGGCCGCGACTATGTCGGCTACCGCCATGCCGCCGAGCTGGTCGAGCGCGCGCGCCACGCCGTGGAGCATCCCGCCGAGGCCCGGCGCATCGGTGCGGCGGGCGCGGAGTGGTTCGACACGCATTTCAACGCGGCGAAGCGGCGGGTGGATTTCGCCGCGCTGGCCTTCGACGGCCGCGCCGCGCCGCTCTTCACGCTGCCGCCGCCGCGCAAGGCGTTCCTCGCCGGCTTCAACAACCAGGCCGCCCCCTTCGTCAGCGCCCTGCGTTTCTATGAGCACGTGCAGCGCAAGCACAGCGTGTCCGAGCGCGTGCTGCTGCTGGCGGACGACACCGTGCCGCCGATCTTCAAGACCATGGCCGCGACCTTGCCGCGGTTGCACGTCGTGCGCCAGCTCGCGGCCGGCGAGACGGCCGACTACCTGCTGACCAATACCGCGCGCGCGCTCGCCCTCACCTCGCTCGACGCCGCCGGCCTGTGGTGCTGGGACGCGACGGCCGCGGACCTGCCGGGCCTGGCCGCGCGCTTCAAGGGCGCGGGCCTGCTCCAGCCGCAGGAGGAACTGGCCTGCTTCGAGCTGCCCGAAGCCCCGGTGCCGGTGGACAAGTTCGCCACCGATGCCCGGAAGCTCCTCTTCAATTGCGACCTCGGCCAGGCGATGGAATACGCGCGCCGTGCGCTGCAGGACAATCCGCGCTCCCTCGAAGGCCATCTCGTGATGGCCGAGCTGGCGCTGGAGGGCGGCAAACCGGATCTCTTCGCCAAGATGATCGCGCGCGCCCGCGAACTCGCGCCCGACGAGCCGCGCATCCCGCTGCTCGAACTCAGCGCGCGCCAGCCGGAGCTGCGCCAGCGTCCGGCCGAGCGCCTGCTCTCGATCGCGCTGCGCCATGTCACCGGCAGCGAATTGCCCGCGGCGAAAGTCGCGGCCAGCCGCGCGCTCGCGGCCGACCCGCAACTCGCCGCTGCGTGGTTCTGGCTTGGACACATCTCGACCGCGCTCGCCGAGCGCTACACCGACCTCGGACGCTGGCGCGAGCTGGGCGCGGGCTTGAAGGCGCTGCGCACCGCGGCGGAGCTGGCGCCGGCGCGGCCGGATTACTGGCTCGAGCTCGCCTTCGCGCTCCGGCAGGCGGGCCTGTTCGCCGAGTCCGCGCGCGCCTTCGAGCGTTCGCTGGCACTCGATCCCAGTGCCGCGCCTGCGTGGCTCTCGCTCGGCGAGACGCTGCTGCGGATGGACCGCGTCGACGCGGCGGCGACGGCGCTCGCCCGCGGCTTGGAATTCGCTCCGACGGACACGCAGCTGCAACTCTGGCTCGGCTACGCGCGCAAGCGTCAGGGGCGTCTGGCCGAGGCGCTGGTGCTGCACGCGCTCGCGCACGGCGCGGAGCCGCCGGCTCCGATGGAGGCGCGCCGCAAGGTGGTGTTCGTCGTGCAGCACGGGCCGTCGTGGCCCTGCACGGAATCGGTCTGGCGCGCCTTCGCTGCCGACCCGGCGTGGGAGACGGTGATCGTCGCGCTGCCCTACACGCATCCCTTCTACAACCGCGCGCAGGACGACACGCACGCCATCTTCGATTTTCTGCAAAAGGAGAACATCCCGCACGTGCGCTGGGAGGACTTCGCCCTCCAGCCCGGCTGCGCCGACGTGCTGTTTCTCCAGAATCCCTACGACGTCACGCGGCCGGCCGGCTGGCGCGTGGCGGACATGCTGCGCGCCGTGCCGCGCCTGGCCTACATTCCCTACGGGATCGAGATCGGCGGCGGCGAGTCGAACGCGCAGTGGCAGTTCGACCAACCGGCGCAGCGGCTCGCGTGGGCGGTCTTCGCCCGCTCGGAGCGGCACCGCGCGATGTTCGCGCGGCATTGCCTCGCCGGCGCGGAGCACGTGCATGTCACCGGGCATCCGAAGATGGATGCGCAACGCGATCTCGCCGCGGCGCTCGATCCGGAGCTGACCGCCTTCGCCGCGGGCCGGCCCGTCGTCGTGTGGAATCCGCAGTTCGATGTGCGCCTGAACGGCACCGCGTTCGGCGGCGGTTTCTCGACCTTCGTCCGCTGGCAGGACTTTCTGCTCGAGGAATTCGCGCGGCGGCAGGACCTCGCCTTCGTCATCCGGCCGCATCCGCTCTTCTTCGGCACGATGGAAGATCGTGGCATCCTCACCGGCGCGCAGGTGCAGGCATGGCTCGGGCGCTGTGCGGCGGCGGGCAACATCCAGATCGACCGCCGGCCTTCGTATCTGCCGGCCTTCGCCGCCGCGGATGCGATGCTGTCCGACGCCTCGTCGTTCCTGCTCGAATTCGCCGGCACCGGCAAACCGCTCTGCTACCTGCACAACCCGCACGGGCCTTCGCTCAACGACGACGGCGCCTTCGTGCGCGAGCATTGCGCCGTGGCGGAGACGGAGGCGGAGATCCGGCGCTTCCTCGATGCCGTCGCGGCCGGGCACGATCCGCACCGCGTCGCGCGCATGACCGCCTACCGCGATTATATGCATCGCCCGCCGGAAGGCTCCGGTGCCGCCGTGAAGGTTGTCATCGAGGCGCGGCTGGCCGCCGAGCTACCCGCCGCCTTGCCCGCCGAACGCTCCGTCGCGCCCGCGCTCGTCGAAGTCTGATTTTACTTACCCCATGCGCTACACCGGCACACCCCACGACATCAGCTACGCGGCGACGCTGGACTTCTTCGAGTCGCGCGGCCGGCAGGCCTCCGCCGAAGCTCCGCAGACCGCCACCATGTATCAGGACCACGGTCTCGCTGCGCGCCGCGATGCGTGCGAGCGCGATACCGTGCTGCCGCTGCTCGCGCCGCGGCCGGAGGATCGCGTGCTCGACATCGGTTGCGGCTACGGCCGCTGGGGCGAGGTGCTGGCCGAGCGCGTGGGCGCCTACGTCGGCGTGGATTTCAGTGCGGAGCTGCTGCGGCTCGCGCAAGCGCGCCGGTTGCCCCGCGCGTCTTTCCAACGCCTCGCCGCGCAGGACATTGCGCCGGGAACGCTGGAGCAGCCCGGCCCCTACGATCTCTTCATCTGCTCGGGCCTGCTCATCTATCTCAACGACGCCGACGTGACGAAACTTGCGCGCGCGATCGTGACGCTCGCCGCGCCCGCGGCCCGCGTCTATCTGCGCGAGCCGATGGCGGTCACCGGCAGCCGGCTCACGCTCGATCGGTTTCCGTCCGCGGAGCTGCAGCGCGATTACAGCGCGATCTACCGCACGCCGGAGCAGTGCCACGCGTTGTTCGGCGCGCCGCTGCGCGAGGCCGGCTTCGCCTGCGCGGTGGAGCGGTCGCTTTATCCGCCGGAACTCTGCAACCGGCAGGAAACCGAGCAGCAGATCCAATTCTGGGAGCGCCGAGCATGAGGAAGGACACCGCATTCTGTTTCGACCTCGACGGCACGGTCACGCGCCTCGAGGTGCTGCCCGTCATCGCGGCGGAGCTCGGCCTCGCCGAGGAGATCGGGTTCCTCACGCAGATGACGATCCGCGGGCAGATTCCCTTCGAGATGTCGTTCCGGCTGCGTTGCCGGCTGCTTGCCGAGATCGAGGTCGACACGGTCGCGCGCATCGTCGCGCAGGTCCCGCTCGAGGAGCGCATCGCGGACTTCATCCGCGCGCACCACGAGCAATGCTACGTGGTCACGGGCAATCTCGATGTCTGGGTGCGCCGGCTCGCGGCGAGCCTGGGCTGCCGGATGTTCTCGTCGCGGGCGGAGACCCGTGCGGATGGCCGGCTCGGCGCGCTCACGCAGGTGCTGCGCAAGAGCAGCGCCATCCGCGAGCTGCGCGGCCAATACGACCGCGTCGTCTGCATCGGGGAGGGATTCAACGACCTGCCGATGTTCGAGGAGGCCGACCTCGGCGTGGCCTACGGCGGTGTCCATCCGCCGGCGCGCGAGGTGATCGACAATGCCGCCTACGTCGTAGGCGAAGGGGAGACTTTATGCCGACTGTTGCACACGCTGTGATCGCCGTCGCCGGCTTGGGTTCGCGCCTGGGCCATGGGAAACCGAAGTGCCTCGTCGAGGTCGCGGGCCGCCGCATCCTCGATTGGCAGCTCGAGCTGCTGCAGGACGTGCCCGACGTCCGGCTCGTCGTGGGTTACCTCGAGCACGAGGTGATCGAGGCGGCGTTCAAGCTCCGCCGCGACCTCACGATCGTGCGCAACCCGGCCTACCGCACGACGACGACGCAGCAGAGCTATTGGCTCGGCGCGCGCTTCCTCACGGAGCCGTGTCTCTACCTCGATGGCGACATCATCTTCGAACGCGAGAGCTTCCACGCCTTCCTGCGCCGAGCGGCGACGCAGGCGCCGCTCATCGGCGTGACGCAGGCCAAGACGGAGCACGCGGTCTTCGCGGCCACGGAGGCCGGCGCGGCCGGCGCGTGGCACGTCACCGGTTTCAGCCGCACGGAACGCTCGCTCTGGGAATGGGCGAACGTGGCCTGCCTGCCGCCGGGGCTGTTGCAGGAGAACGGACGCGACGTGTTCTCGCGTCTCGCGTTGCACACGCCGCTGCCCGCGCAGGCCGTCGAGTGCTGCGAGGTGGACACCGAGGGCGACCTCGCGCAGGCGGAGGAATTCGTCGCACGCATGCAGGCCGCCGCGGCGACCTCGATGCGCGTGGTTGCGTGAAGGAGGCGCCGATGACCGCGACCGCCCCGCAAGTTTCCGTCAATCCCGCCGCCGGCGGAGACACGTTCGTGCCGGAGGACGATTCCGTCTGGTATGGCGAGACCGCGGCGCTGGCCGGGTTTCTCGTCGCGCACTACCCGATGGACGAGGGTTGCCGGCGCATCGTCACGGGTGCGCTGGCGCACATCGACCGCTTCTACGCCACGCGCCGGACGGAGAACATCCGGGGCGAGACCATCCCGGTGACGGCGAGTCCGATCAGCGGCGACGAAGGCCGGGCGCTGCTCCAACTCGCGATCGAGAACGGCGTGCGCCGCAGCCTCGAGATCGGGTTCAGCTTCGGCATGTCGACCAGCCACCTGCTGGTGGCGAACCATGTCGTGGGCGGCGAAGGGCACACGGCGATCGATCCGTTCCAGCTCAGCGATTACTACCAGGGCGCGGGACTGAAGAACATCTACAACCAGAATCTCGGCAGCCGCTTCGGGTGGATCGCCGGCCTGAGCAACGTCGTGTTGCCGAGCCTGCTCGAGCGCGGCCAGCGCTTCGACCTCGTGTTCATCGATGGGAGCCACCTGTTCAGCGACACGTTCATCGACGCGTATTACGCCTACCAGCTCACGCCGGTCGGCGGACTGATCGTCTTCGACGACAAATACCTCGCGGCGGTCCGCACGGTGATGAACATCCTGCGCACGAATTTCGGCTGCGTGGACTATCCCTATCACCGCGCGAAGGATTTCGGCGTGATGGTGAAGACGGAGAAGCACCGGCTGGACTGGACGAAGTTCGACACCGAATTCGCGCCGTTCAGCGTCGCGACCTGAGCGCTCCCGCGGGCTCGCGCACCTCCGCACTGAAGTGCAGGAGTGTCGCGATCACTTCGTAGAGCTGATCCGTGGTTGGACGGCACTCGGCCACGAGGCGCCCTGACGCGAATTTGCCGGAAAAATGCCGCGCATCAGCGCGGCGATCAGCGGCGGGCGGACGCAAAAAGGCCCGGCGTGGGGCACGCCGGGCGCTCTTGCGGATAGACTGTTTTGGGATGGGGACTAGCCGCCGGGGTAGTGCGTCGCGGTCCGGTTTCCGCCCGGTTGCCCGGCCGCCTTTTGAGGGGCGGCCGGGGGGTTGGGCGAATCAGAACACAACCACTAGGGATCTAACCGGCTTAGCCGATGAGGCGGAGCGCGACCTGCGCGCTCTGGTTCGCCTGGGCCAGCATCGCGGTGCCGGACTGGACGAGGATGTTCCACCGCGCGAGTTGCGTGGATTCCTGCGCCACGTCCACATCCGTGATGCGGCTGTTGGCGGCCTCGATGTTGGCCTTGTTGACCGTCAGCACCTCGGACGCGAAGCCGAGACGGCTCTGCTCGGCGCCGTTGGTCGAGCGCATCGTCGCGACGTTCTGGATCGCGTCGGTGATGTCGGACAGCTCGATGTCGTTCAGGCTGTTCACGCCGGAGTCCGTGAGGGCGCCGACGCCGGAGTCGGAATCCGCGAGTTCCTTCGCGGACATCGAGACGGTCTGCTGGCCGTCCTCGGAGACTTCAACGGTGTAGGCCTCGCTGAAGAGGTCCTTGCTGTTGAACTTCTCCCCCGCCAACGACGTGAGCTGCTCCTGGAGCTGGCTGAACTCCGCGTCGTAGTTGGCCAAGTCGTCCGAGTTCTTGGTCGGGTCGGCATAGAGGGTCCGCAGCTCGCTCATGCGATCGAGGACCTTGCCGGCGACCTTGAGCACGCCGTCCTGGGTTTGGAGGAAGGAGACGGCGTTGCCGATGTTGGTGCCCGCGGCGCTGGAGCGCTTGGCGGCAGCCGACAACTTCATCGACACGGCGAGACCGCCGGCGTCATCCGAGGGGTTGACGATTTTCGAACCGCTGGAGAGACGATTGAGGCTCTTCTGCAGCATGCTGTTCGAGGCGGCCAGGTTGTTGGAGGCAACCGTCGCCGCGTAGTTTGTGTTAATCACGACTGACATGGTATCTATCCTTGATCATTGCGACCTTCCGTCGTCGCCACGGGCCCGGAGGATGCGGCGCCGGGTCGCGCCGTTTGAGGCTGGTGCTTCAAAGGGACGGTGGCGCACCGCTGCGCGCACCGGGGAAACATATAGACAACCGCGCTGACAGCGCTCGGGCCGGGGGACTAGTCCGGCCCTGCGCGAGGGACTACGCTCAGCCCAGGAGCTTGAGCGCGATCTGGGAGCTCTGGTTCGCTTGGGCGAGCATGGCCGTGCCGGACTGGACGAGGACGTTCCAGCGGGCGAGCCGCGTGGATTCCTCGGCTACGTCGACGTCGACGATGCGGCTGTTGGCGGATTCGAGATTGGCCTTGTTGACCGTGAGCACCTCGGCGGCGAAGCCCAAGCGGCTCTGCTCGGCGCCGTTGTTGGCGCGCATCGTGGCGACGTTCTGGATGGCGTCGGTGATGTCGGACAGATCGATGTCGTTGAGGCTGTTGACGCCGCTGTCGGTGAGCGCTCCGATGCCGGAGGAGTCGTCGGAAAGTTGCTTGCCGGTGATGGCGACCTGGTTGGTGCCGTCCTCGGAGACCGGGACGCTCAGGCCGGCCGTGTCGAACAGCGCGACGCTGTTGAACTCCTCGCCCGTGAGGGAGGTGAGCTGCGACTGGAGCTGCTGGAACTCGGCGTCGTAGTTCGCGAGGTCGTCCGTGTTCTTGGTCGGATCGGCGTAGAGCGTGCGCAGCTCGCCGATGCGCTCGAGGACCTTGCCGGTGACCTTGAGGACGCCGTCCTGCGCCTGGAGGAACGAGACGGAGTTGGCGAGGTTGGTGATGGCCGCACCCGAGCGGGTCGCGGCGGCGGACAACTTCATCGAGACGGCGAGGCCGCCGGCGTCGTCCGCGGGGTTGACGATCTTCGAGCCACTCGAGAGGCGGTTCAGGCTCTTCTGCAGAGCTTCGTTCGAGGACGCGAGGTTGTTCGACGCGACGGTCGCGGCGAAGTTGGTGTTGATGACGACTGACATGGTATCTTCCTTGATTTCTAATGCGACGTCCGTGTCGCAATCGGCTCCAGGTTAGCGGCCCCGGAGCGGTCCGGCCTTGTTTCTGATTCGCGGCAGGTGGAGTAACGGCGCGCCGCGCGGAAAAATTTAGCGCGACTTCGCCGCGAAATATTTTTCGCGCCGGCGGAGCGGGGTGGGACACGCCCGTTTTTTTCGCTCGGAAAACCGGGTCCGGTGGCGCGCCGGCGCGGGCGGCCAAAATTTTTTTCACCGGCGACGATTCGCTTAATTTTTCTCCCATCCGGCCGATGAAGGTGTGGGGCACTCTCGCCCTGAATCCCATGGCTGGCTTGCAACTCTCAGGACTCGCCTCCGGCTTCGACTGGAAGTCGCTCGTCGACCAGTTGATGGAGCTCGAGCGCGCCCCGATCACCCGGATCGAGACCGAACAGCGCACCAACACCCTGCGCTCCACCGCGTTGAGCGAGCTCGGCACCAAGCTGACCGCGCTCAAGACCGCCTCCGCCGCCCTGAAGGACGTGGGCGTCTTCTCCGGCCGCAAGGCCTCCTCCTCCGGCTCGTGGACGGCCACCTCCGCTGCTGGCGGGGCCACCGGCACCTACAAGGTCGCCGTTTCCCAACTCGCCACCGCCGCCCGCCTCGACGGCCAGACCGACATCGCCGGCGCCCTGCACAGCTCCGCCGACGTCTCCGGCCTCACTCTCGCCACGCTGCGCACGGGCACGGCCGTCACCGCCGGCACCTTCTCAGTCAACGGCCGCAAGGTCGACGTGCTCCTCACCGACTCGCTCGAGGACGTCTTCGCCAAGATCGCCACCGCCACCGGCGACGACGTCACCGCCGGCTACGATCCGCTGACGGACAAAGTCACGCTCACCAGCGCCAGCGACACGCCGATCGTGCTCGGGGCGGCCAACGACACCTCGAACTTTCTCCGCGTCTTCAAGCTCGGCCACAACGGCACCGACACCGTCACGAGCTCCGGCGCGCTCGGTGCGCTCAAGACCACCGCCACGCTCGCCCAGTCCGGCCTGCGCGGAGCGATCACGAACGTCGACGAGAACGGCGCGGGCAGCTTCACGCTCAACGGCGTCGCCATCGGTTTCAACGTGAACACCGACACGCTGTCCGGCGTGATCAAGCGCATCAACGCCGCCGGCACCGGCGTCACCGCCGGCTACGACGCGCTCAACGACCGCGTCGTGCTCACGAACAACCAGACCGGCGACCTCGGGCTCACGCTCAGCGAGAGCGGCACCGGTTTGCTCGCCGCGCTCGGCCTGCAGACCGGCGCCACCGCCGTGGCCGGACAGAATGCCGTCTTCTCCATCAACGACGGTCCCGCGCTCACCAATCCCGGCAACGACCTCGATGCGGCCGCCCACGGCATCGCAGGCCTCAGTCTCAGCGTGAGTTCGGAGGACACCCAGACCATCACGGTCGCCGCCGACACCGCTGGCATGCGCGCGAAGATCGACGCCTTCGTCAGCGCCTACAATTCCGTCCAGAGCTTCATCGACGAGAAGACCAAGGTCACCTCCGCCAACGGCAAGGTCACCGCCGCCGTCCTCAGCACGAACCGCGAGGTGCAGGAGTGGGCCCGCGAGTTGCGCTCGCTCGCCTTCGATCCCGTCTCCGGCGTCGGTGGCGCCATCACGCGCCTCGAGCAGCTCGGGCTCGGTTTCAGCGGCACGTCCACCACGCTCGCCGTGCGCGACGAGGCCAAGCTCACCGCCGCCCTGCGCGACCAGCCGGGCGACGTGGAATCGTTCTTTCAGACCGGCACGACCGGTTTCGCGGCGAAGTTCGACTCGATCATCGCGCGCTTCACGACGTCGAACGACGCCCAGCAGGCGCGGTTGACCAAGTCCAACAGCGACCTGAGTCGCCAGATCTCCGACATCGAGCGCCGGCTCGTGCAGCAGCGCGAGTTGCTGACGAACAGTTTCATCCAGATGGAGGAGGCGCAGGCCAAGATCCAGCAGCAGAGCAGCGCGCTCACCAACGCATTCTCCAGCACGTCGTCCTCCTCCTGATGTCGCGCGTCCGCTCCGTTGCCCATTTCCTCCTCGGTGCCGCTGGCGCGGCGCTCGCGCTCGGCCTTGGCGCCGGTTGCGCCGCCCATCAGCAGCATCTGTGGGACCCGGCGTTGCAGACCGGCCCGTTCTACGCGCCGATCAACGTGCACGCCGAGCCCGCGCTTCCGGGCGACTTGCGGCGCGTGCTCCTGCTGCCCGTGTGCGCCGGCGGACTCACCACGCCCGAGCACGCGGCGAACCTTGACGGGCTCCTTTTCGAAGCGCTGCAACGCCAGCAACGTTTCGAGACCGTGCGGCTCGAGCGCGACGAGTGCAAACGCCTCTTCGGCGCGACCGAGATCGCCTCTGTCGCCGCGCTGCCGCACGGGCTGCTCACTGAACTCGCCGCCCGCCACGCGGTGGATGCGGTGCTCTTCGTCGATCTCACGGCCGTGCAGACTTACCAGCCGCAGCGGCTCGGCTTCCGCGCCAAGCTCGCCACCGTGCGCGACGTGCGACTCGTGTGGAGTTTCGACGAGACCCTCTCGGCCACCGACGCCGCCGTGCGCAACAGCGCCCGCCGCCGCTACTACACGCAGGAACACGGCCGCCAGCCCTTCGACCTCAGCCCGGCCGCGTTGCAGAGCCCGGGCTGGTTCACCGCGTTCGCGGCGGACGAGATGTTCCGCACGCTCCCGCGCCGCTGAGCGCACCGCGCGCTTGCCCCGATGCTCCGCTTGTCATTCTGCTCCTTGCGCTTGCCTGACCCCGGTTTTCCCTGTTCCGCCCGGCAATCTTCCCTCTAAAGAAATCCCTCCCCGCGACGATAATGGACCTATCAACCAACGGCGTTCCCTGTAGCAATCATCAGCGGCAGACCGTTCCAACAACTGCTGATTCCATGATTCACTCCACTTCGTCCTCCGACCGGACCGTGCGCGCTGAAGCCCTGGCGCCGAGTTCGTCCAAGCCCGCCCTGCGGGGTCCGGGAAGCGATCATTTCACCGCGCAGCACTCCGCCGCACTGAAGGCCGCCCTCGCGGCGCAGCCCGAGATCCGACCCGAGGTGGTCGCCCGCGGCCAGGCGCTCGCGGCCGATCCCTCCTATCCCTCGCCCGAGGTGATGCGCGGCATCGCCGCGCAGATCCTGCGCGCCCCCGACCTGAGCGAAGACGCTTCCTGAGGCCGGCCCATGGTCGCCCAAGATTATGCGCGGACCTACCGCGCCAATTCCGTCCTCACCGCCAGCCCCGGCCAGCTCGTGCTGATGCTCTACGACGGCGCGCTGCGCTCGCTCGGCCTCGCCCGCGAAGCCTTCCAGCGCCCGGTCGACGACCGCCGCCGCTTCGAGACGATCAACACCCAGCTGCTCAAGGCGCAGGCGATCCTCTCCGAGTTGCAGGGCACGCTCAACCACGACGCCGGCGGCGAATTTTCCCGCAACCTCGAACGGCTCTACGACTATTACCTCCGCCGCCTGATGGAGGCCAACATCCAGAAAAAAGAGGAGCCGGTGATCGAGGTGGAGCGTCTGCTGCGCGATGTGCGTGACGCGTGGGCGGAGATGCTTCGCAAGCACGACTCGTCCGGCGGACCGAGCAGCATGCGCGGAGTCGCCTGACGATGAGCGAACGCCTCCAACGTGCCCGCCGGCTGCTGCTCGCCCTCGATGAACTCGCGGGACAGGAGGCCGTGCTGTTGCGCTCGCTCGATCTGGTGGAAGCGCTGCGGATCGCCGAGCGGGCGGGCCCGCTGGTGGATGAAGTTTGTGCGCTCGCGGCCGAGCCCGATGTGGCCGAGCTGCGTGGCGAAGTGCAGGTGTTGGTCGAGCGCCGCCGCCGCAACGCGGCCCTGCTCGACGTCCATCTCGCGCGCGTGCAGGGCGAGATCCAGCGCGTCGACGAGGCGCGTCGCCGCCTGCACCGCACGGCGCCGGCTTATCAGCGCAGCGCCGGCGGAGACACGCCGGGCGAATCCCGGCTCAACACCGCCGCCTGAGCCAAACGGAACACCGATACGGACTCATGCCGTTGGACGCGATTTCCGACTGATGAGCTCCTGCCAATGGGGTGGT
>JAMPXH010000047.1 GCA_023701285.1 Candidatus Didemnitutus sp. | reverse complement strand
TGCGGGCGGCGGCGGGGTGGGTTGGGGCGGGCGGTAATTGAGCAGGTGATCGCCGGTGGCGAGCATGACGGCCTTCACGCGTTCGTATTGCAGCGCTTCGCCGGCGGTCGGGTCCTCGCCGAGGTGGAATTTCCAGCCGTCGTTGAAGGCCTGCCGTTCGCGCGGGGCCGGGTCCGCGGCCAGCGCTGCGCCGGTGGCGGTGAGAAGGAAGAGGACGAGGGAAAGGCGGCGCAGCAGGAACGGGGTGGGGCGGTTCATGAGGGGTGCCAGTGTGCGCGACTTTGCGGCGTCGCGCCATTCCCTCATTCGGGTGAACCGCAGCGGGGCCGCGCGTTCAGGCTTCGAGCTCGGTGGCGATCTCGGCCACCTGGCGGGTGTAGGTGACGCCGCTCTCGGGCGGGAAATTCTTCAGTCCGTCGGCGCGGAGTGCCGGGGCGTGGTCGCGGACGTAGGTGTCGAAAGCCTTGCGCGAGGGGAACACGTATTGCGTCTCGACGACCGCGGCCCGTTCGACCGGCGCAGGGCTGCCGGGCGCGGGGTCGCTCTCGCGGTCGGGGAGGACGATGCGCACGGCGGTGGCGCCGCCCTTCATCACCTCGGCGACGTGGTGCGGCGTGAGCCAGGAGAGGAAACGGCCGCGGACATGGACATTCGGGCAGGAAGCGCGGACGGTGTAGAGGATCGCGGGCATGGACGTGAAATTGGCAGGGAGAGTGAGTGAGATGCGAAACCGCGATCCTGATCTATTCAGAGACGAAACGCGACATGGGCCAGTTCATCAAGCTGTGACGTATCTGTAGAACCGGCGAGGGCGGCCAATCTTTCCGCGACCGCGTCGGAGATTGCATCGGCTTTCGGCAGACGAACTTTACGTAGCACTTGGGCCTGATAGCGCACTGAGCCGCCGCGCATTTGCACGGAGTGAGCGCGGATTTGCTCCAAGACTAATGTGCTTCGAAGCAACGCTTGAAGAACCCGAAGATCCCATCCTTCGGAGGTGATCCAGTAAACATTGTGGTGCGGGTAGTAGTTACCTGCATCGTAACCCACTATGCCACCGGCTTGAATGTCGGGAATGACGAGCTTGGGCTTTTTGACCAACGAGTGCGTCACCCGATCAATCGTCCGATACCACGCGTGAGGCCTCTTCTTTGCTACATGTCGGGCACTGAGCGCAACACGGTGCCTTTCGAAGTAGCTTGCCAGTCCTGGCGTTGCCGCGAGATCGCGAAGCCCGGTTTCGCTTTCAGGGTCAAATGGATCGATAAGGTAGTGACCTGACCAGTCGAGGTTGGATGGCGAGATATCACCGGCCATCACGAGAGGGAGCTGGCAGAATTCTTCGATTGTTGGGTCTCGGCCTTGGCGCACGTAGATGTCGTCTGCACCCGTTGCGACGCCAATGCCGACCTTGGTGGCGTCTGCCGATTCTTCGAGCGTGGGGAATTTGGACGCCAAAGCGTGCAGGTGGTCGAAACGATCGCGGCGGGTTGCAATCCACGGCGCACCGTCGCGATACCATTGTGAAAAGCGGACGAGTGCGGAATTGCCATGCGACTCGTCGTTTTCAGGTAACAAGGACGCAAGCGTCGCGGCTTCGATATCTTCGAGGGTCGCGGCCAAGGTCGGTCCACCGTTGGCACGATCCAGAATCGTGATGCAGGGATAGGCCGATACGTCCTGCGCAAAAGGCTGAGTGTGCTCGAGGTTGAGATAGTAGCGCACCCGATATTCTTGTGCGATAAACTCCCGCAGCTTCCGGCCGTAAAGATTCTTGGCGAAGCGATTCGCGCAGATAAAGGCGAGGCAGCCTTCGGGAGCGAGGAGCCGCAGGCCTTTTTCAAAGAAGGCAACGTAGAGGTCCGCCCGGTCTGTGCAGGTCGAGTAAAGTTCGCGGTAACGCTGGAGCACCGGTGCGGGAAGATCCTCGATGCGGACGTAAGGCGGATTGCCGACGACGTAGTCGAACCGTCCTGCCCAGCAGGTCAGCAAGAAGTCGGCGTGAACGATCCATTGATCGGCAAGCGCGATTGCACGGCTAACCGGGCATCCCGCTGCGATCAGGGCCGACCGCGTCGTCTCCCGCGCGAGGGCAATGAAGCCGCTGTTCAAATCGCAGGCGACAATGGCCGCATCCAATTCGGGTGCGTTCCAGTTGATGGGGTTTTGATGAGCTCGTTCGGATTCGAGCAAACGCGAGATGACGCAGGTGAGAAATGCACCGTCGCCGCAGCTGGGTTCGAGAATCCGTTTGGTGCTGAGTCGCGGCCCTCCGGCGCGGTATCCGGCCAAGTCGAGGATTAGTCCTACGACTTCCGGTTTGGTAAACACTGCTCCGACCGGCTCGCTCGGTTCGCGCCCGTCCCAGACATCCATCCAGCTGGTCTCGAAGAGCTGCAGTTCCATGGCTGGATCTAGCTGCACCCGAGCAGATGGGCGTGGAGAGAGACGAGAAAGGCGCGAAACCCCAAGCCGGCGCTAGTTGATTCTTCGTAGCTTCCGTCGTTTCCACGTGGTGAGAGCAGCAGCGCGGTGCGGGTATATTTGCGTTCGAGAACCAATCGCTCGCAGAGAATTTCATACCGTCTGGCGTAGGATGTCCCCTCAAAGATTGGAAACGGCGGGAAACAGCCCCGCTTTAGACCAACTGGCGAGGTGGACTTTGGGGCCAGTTCGAGAAGAAAGAAATAACCGAGCCAAGGAGTTTCCTTTCCCAGCGCGCCTTCGCGAAAGGCGGTCCAGAAATCCGTCGAGTTTCCAATGGCCTCCTCGCTGCGGTTGTTGAAATTGTTTCCGAAACTACCGACCTGCGATTTCAGCTCAACGGCCGCGCATAAGCGACCTTGGCGGACGATGACGATGTCCCAACGCTTCTGCGCTCGGAAATAGCCGGGAAGCTCCAGCCCGCGGCCCACAAGAATCTCTTCTTTGGAGAAGCCGGCGGCCATGGCCGTCATCTCAATCATTTTAAGAATCGAGTTGAGGTGCTGGCCTCCAATGACCTCCTTGCGGGTTCCGGCTTCTTTCCCAGTCCGTTTGCCTTGGCGTTTTGATTGTCCGGCCCGATTTCGCCAATAGTCGCGGACCGCTTTACGCGTTTGCGTAGCGAAAGCCGATTCATCCCAAGGGAAAGCGGTGGGTGGTGCCATATTCTGTGGTGATGATTATCGGCTGCGCAGCGCAGTCAACGGCCGGAGCGTAAATCGAGCAGGTGTCTGTGAAAGCGAAGCAATCTACAGTGGCTGCGCAAGCTCGCGCAACGCGCTCTTTGGGCTGTGGGTCGCCTGGGATTTCAGAGCCATGCGCAAGGATGTCTGGCGGAGCGCTGTGAGCGAAAAAAAGCGCCCTCGCGAGGCAGCGAGGGCGCGGAGAGCGGAAAATGCGGCGGATGGCTTACTTCGCCGCCGGGGCGGCGCCGGGGACAGTGCCGGCCTTGATGAGGAACATCTCGTCGGGATTGAGGTGCTTCTTGATCGCGCCGTTCACCTGCTCGACCGTCAGCGAACGGACGATCTGCGGGTAGCGGTCGATCCAGCCGAGGTCCTTGCCGCGGTGGAGCGTGGTGAGGAGCGTCTGCGTGAGACCTTCGGTGGTGGAGAGGCCGACTTGGAAGGAACCGACGAGGTTGTCCTGCCGGCGCGCGAGTTCGTCGGCGGTGACGCCGTCCTGATACCACAAGTTGAGCTGGCGCTTGGCGGAGGCGATGCCCTTCTCGAGGAGGGCGGGGGCGAAGGTGGCGGTGATCTTCCAGTCGCCGTCGGCGAAGGTGTCGTTGCCGAGCGAGGCGCCGATGCCGTAGGTGAGGCCTTCCTTGTCGCGCACGTTGGCCATGAGACGGCCGGTGAAGCCGCTGCCGAGGATGGCGGTGCCGGCGCGCAGGGCGATGTTGTCGGTCTCGCCGTAACGCATGCCGGTGGACTGGCCGATGACGATGTTGACGGAGGTCTTGCCGGGCATGAACACGGTCTGCTCCTTGGCGGCGTCGGTGGGCGCGCTCTTCGGCGTGGGCAGCGGCGCGGTGCCGCCGGTCCAACCGGTGAAGGATTTCGCGAGCTCGCCCTGGAGCGCGGCCACGTCGAGGTCGCCGGCGGCGACGAGCGTGAGGTGGGCGGGGCCGTAGTGCTCGGCGTGGAATTTCTTCAGGTCCTCAAGCTGGGCGCTCTGCGTGGCGGCGATGCGCTGATCGATGGTGGCGTTGTGGTTCGGGTGGCCGGGGCTGAAGGCGGCGCGGGAGAACTCGTCGGTGGCGCGGAAGTCCGTGCTCTCGAGTGCACGTTGGAGTCCGCCGACAGTTTGTTGCTTGAGGCGGTTGAACTCCTCCTCGGTGAACGCGGGTTCGCGGAGCTGCTCGGCGAGGAGCGAGACGACGAGCGGCACGTCCTTGGCGAGGCAGCGGGCGCTGAACTCGACCATGTGCGAGCCGACGCTGAAGTTGATGGAGGCGCCGACGGCTTCGAGTTGGTCGGCGATCTCGTTCTTGGTATGCTTGGTAGTGCCGCGTTCGAGCATGCCGCCGACGAGGGTGGGGAGCATGACGTTGTCGGCGGGGGCCTTGTTGTCGCCGGCGGGGAGCGAGCCGCGCAGGTAGACGACGTCCTTCACGCCGGTCTTGTAGGCGACGACGTCGAGGCCGGCGATGCGCGTGCGGGTGACGCCGGCGGCGATCTGCGCGTGGGCGGCGGCGCCGAGGACGGAGGACAGAAGACCGAGGACGGAGAAGAGAAGGGCTTTGCGTTTCATGGGAGCAAGTGCGGGAGGTTTCACTTGGAGGCGGCGGCGGGAGCCGGGGCGGCGCCGGGGAGGATGGGCACGAACCAGCCGGTGGTGCTCTGGTCGACGTTGAAGTATTTGTTGGCGGCGGCCTGCACGGAGGCGGGCGTCACGGCTTGGTATTTTTCGCCGATCTGGACGAAGTTCTGCCAGTCGCCGACGGCGATGTGCTCGTTGATCTGGCCGGCGAGGGCGAAGGAGCCGTCGCGCTGGAAGGCGAGGTCGGTGAGGAGCTTGGCGACGGCGGCGTCGACTTCCTGCTGGGTGACGCCGTCCTGCTTCAGCTTCTCGATCTCCTCGAGGGCGATCTTCTCGACGGCGTCGTGCGTGGCGCCGGGGGCGAGCGCGGCGAAGAGGATGCACATGGACGGGTCCTTGAAGTAGCCGTTGAAGGCGGCGACGTTGGTGGTGAGGCCCTTGTCGGTGAGCGCGCGGTAGAGGCGGGAGTTGGGGCCGTCGGTGAGGATCTGGCCGAGGATCTCGACAGAGACCCAGTCTTGATGGAGCGCGGCGGGATTCTTGTAGCCGAGGGCGACGACGCCGAGTTGGCCGGCGCGTTTGACGGTGACGCGGCGCGGGCCGGTCTGCTCGGGCTCCTCGGTGTAGATGTCGGCGATGGGCTTGGGGGAGCGCGGGATCGGGCCGTAGAACTTGGCGATGAGGGCGAGGGCCTCGTCGGTCTGGAAATCGCCGATGACGGTGACGGTGGCGTTGTCGGGCCAGTAGAAAGTGTCGTAGAACTCCTTCAGCTTCTCGATCGGCACGCGTTCGATGTCGCTGCGGTGGCCGATGGTGGAGTGGTGGTAGGGGTGGGCGACGAAGGCGGCCTGCATGATCTCCTTGATGAGGGATTGGAAGGGCGAGTTCTCGCCGCGCTCGAATTCGTTGCGCACGACGGTCATCTCGGGGCGGCGGTCCTCGTCGCGGAGCCAGAGGTGGCGCATGCGGTCGGCTTCCATCTCGACGACCATGGCGAGGTGTTCCTTGCCGAGGGTCTGGTAATAGTTGGTGCGGTCGAGCCAGGTGGTGGCGTTGTAGAGCGCGCCGGTGCGTTCGAGGAGCTGGTCGACGCCGGTGCCCTTGGCGCGGTTGAATTTCTCGGTGCCCTTGAACATGAGATGCTCGAGCAGGTGCGTGGCGCCGGTGGTGCCGGTGACCTCGTTGCGGGAGCCGACGCGGTAGGTCACCATGAAGGTGAGCACGGGCGCGGAGTGCTCGGGCATGAGGAGGACTTGGAGGCCGTTGGCATCGAGGCGGTATTCGTGGATGCCGCCGAGGGATTTGACGTGGCTGAAGCCTTCCGGCGTCGGCGTCGCGGCGGTCAGCGCGAGACCCGACGTGAGGGCCAGCAGGGTGAGGACGAGGCGTTTCATGGGTTGCAAAAAAGGGTGGCGGACGGGGGCGCGGCGCGCGGAGGGATTGGGATGGGCGGGCGGCGCGGCGGGTTGAGCGGAAACCACTGGAGGCGCGGGCGCAACCGCGCAGCGGCAAAGCGGCAGGCGCAGGAAATTGTGCGTTGTGCCGCGAATGGGCTGCGGCCAGCCTGCGCGCCTCCTTACCCCCGTCATGATGTTCTCCCGCCTGTCCTTTGTCGGAGCCGGCTGTGCACCGCGGTTCCGTTTCGCGGCCTTGGTCTGGATCGGTGCCCTCGCATCGACGCTCGTCGCCGCGCCTCCGGTCTCCACCACGCCCGTCGAGGGCCTGCGCGACGCCAGCCCGCGCACGCATGCGCTGGTCGGGGCGCGCATCGTCGTCGCGCCCGGGCGAATGATCGAGCACGGCACGCTCGTGTTGCGCGACGGTGTGGTGGCCGCGGTCGGGGCGGAGGTTGCCGTGCCCGCTGACGCGCGGGTGTGGGACGTGGCCGGCGCGACGGTTTATCCGGGCTTCATCGAGAGCCACGCGACGGTTTTCCTGCCCGAGGCGATGAAACCCGCCGCGTCCACGCGTGGCGCGCTCTCCGCGGCCGCCGCCGGGCGCGAAGAGCCGGCCGGCGGCACGCGCGCCTGGAACCCGCGCATCACGCCGCAACGCAGCGCCGAGCGGGCGTTGACCGCCGATGCGAAGGCGGCGGAGAAGCTGCGCGGCCTCGGCTTCACCGTCGCTCACGTCGTGCCGTCGCGCGGCATCTTCCGCGGTCAGACCAGCCTCGTCGCGCTCAGCGGCGCACCTTTCAACAGCAGTGTGGTGCGCCCGGTCGTGGCGCAGAGCGCGGGTTTCGAGTTCGGCGCGTTCGCCGGCGGAGGCGACGTGCGTTACCCAACCTCGCTCATGGGCGCGATCGCGCTCGTGCGGCAGACGCTGCTCGACGCCAAGTGGTATCAGGCGGTGCAGGCCGGGCACGCGCGCCAGCCCGCCGCCGCGGCGCGTCCGGAGACCAACGAGGCGCTCGCCGCCCTCGCGCCGGTCGTGCGCGGCGAGCAGGCGCTGTTCGTGCAGCTTGAGGACGAGCTCGACGTCGAGCGGGCGCAGAAGATCGCCGCCGAGTTCGGGCTCCGACTCGTCCTGCGCGGCACGGGCACAGAATACCGCGTGGCGGCCCAGCTCGCCGCCGCGCAGACGCCGGTCGTCCTGCCGTTGAATTTCCCCGAGGCCCCCGAGGTCGAGACGCCCGAGAAGGCGGCCGACGTGATGCTCGACCAGTTGCAACACTGGGAGCTCGCCCCGTCCAACCCTGCGCGCCTCGCCGCCGCCGGCGTGCCGGTTTCGTTCACGACGACCGGGCTGCGCAAGGAGGGCGATTTCTGGCCCCGCGTGCGCGACGCCGTGAAGCACGGGCTGCCCGCCGACCAGGCACTCGCCGCCCTCACCACGACGCCCGCGCAACTGCTCGGCGTCGCGGCGACACACGGCACGCTCGAACCCGGCCGCGCGGCGCACGTCGTCGTCGCGAGCGGCGATCTCTTCACGCAGGACGATGCGGCGATCGAGCTCGTGTTCGTCGACGGTGAACCCTTCGCGCAGGACGGCTGGCAACGCTACGATGCGCGCGGCACTTGGGCGCTGACGTGGGGCGGCGCGACCGGTCCGGCGGAAATCATCATCCGCGGCGCCAAGCCCAACCGCGTCCGCGCCAAGGCCGGCGACCGGGACATCCCCGTCGCGGCGCAGAAGGACGGCGTGGTGCTCTTCGCGCCGGCTGCCCTCTTCGGCGGCGGCGAGGGCACCGTGCGCCTCAGCGCGCGCGGCTTCGGCGACGAGCTGGCCGGCGACGGCGCGTTGCCCGACGGCTCCGCGTTGCGCTGGACCGCGCGTCGCACCGGACCCGCCCCGGCCGAATCCCCGAAGAAAAACCCGGCCGGCGAACGCGCCAGCAAACCCGCCGCGCCCGGGAAAATCCTCGCGAGCACCGGCGTCTATCCCGCCGGCGCCTTCGGTCGCGCCGGCCTGCCCGCGCAGCCGGAGTGGGTGCTGGTGAAGAACGCCACGCTCTGGACCAGCGCCGCCGCCGGCACGCTCGAGCAGGCGGATCTGCTCGTGCACGCCGGCAAGATCGAGCGCCTGGGCCGGGGCCTCGCCGCGCCCGCGGGCGCGCTCGTCATCGACGCCACCGGCAAGCACGTGACGCCGGGCCTCATCGATTGCCATTCACACATCGCCATCCAGCGCGGCGTGAACGAGAGCGGCAGTTCCGTCACGGTCGAGGCGCGCATCGAGGACGTGCTCGATCCGACCGACATCGATCTTTACCGCCAGCTTGCCGGCGGCGTCACCGCGTCCAACCTCCTCCACGGGTCCGCCAACGCCATGGGCGGGCAGAACGCCGTCATCAAGCTGCGCTGGGGCGTCACGCGCGCTTCCGACCTGCTCATCGCCGGCGCGAAGCCCGGGGTGAAGTTCGCCCTCGGCGAGAATCCCGTGCGCGCCAACGGTTCCTCCTCCCGCACCCGCTATCCGATCAGCCGCATGGGCGTGCGCGAGACCTTCCTCGACACTTTCCGCCAGGCGGCCGACTACGCGCACGCGTGGGACGAGTTCAACGCCGGCCGCGCGCCGCTGCCGCCGCGGCGCGACCTGCGGCTCGAAGCCGCGCTCGAGATCGCGCGCGGCGACCGGGTGATCCACATCCATTCCTACCGGCTCGATGAGGTGCTCATGTTCATCCGCCTCGCCGAGGAGCTGCGGCTCCCCGTCGCCACGTTCCAGCACATCCTCGAGGGCTACAAGGTCGCCCCCGAGATCGCCAAGCTCGGCGCCGGCGCGTCCGCCTTCGCCGATTGGTGGGCCTATAAATTCGAGGTCATCGACGCCATCCCGCACGCCGGCGTGATGATGCACCGCGCGGGCGTGCTCACGTCGTTCAACTCCGACAACGCCGAGATGGCGCGCCGTCTCAACACCGAGGCCGCCAAGGCCGTGAAATACGGCGGCCTGCCGCCGGCGGAGGCGTTGAAATTCGTGACGATCAACCCCGCGCAACAGCTCCGCCTCGGCGACCGCATCGGCTCGCTCGAACCGGGCAAGGATGCCGACTTCGTCATCTGGGACCGTGAGCCGCTCTCCAGCTTCGCGCGCCCCGAGCAGACTTGGATCGAAGGCCGCCGCTATTTCGACCTGCAGGAAGACGCCGCCCTGCGCACCGCCGCGGCCACCGAGCACGCCGCGCTCGTGCAGAAGGCGTTGCCGGCGCGCCAGCGCGCGCTCACCGGCGGCGAACGCAGCGGGGCCGACGCCGACGGGGGCGACGGCCCGCCGCCCCTGCCACCGACGCTGCGCGCGCTCGCGGAGTCACTTTATCACGAGACCGACGAATACCGCGCGATCTACCACCACGGCGACAACGTCCACAACTGCACCACCCACGCCGGAGGCCACCGATGAAAATCCGTTCCGCCCTTCTCCTCGCCGCGCTGGCGCTCGGCCACGCGGCCACCGCCTCGACCATCATCCCCGCGCAACGTCCCGCCGCGCCCGTGCTCCTGCGCGGCGGCACCGTGCACACCGTCAGCGGCGGCGTCCTCCCGCAGACCGACCTGCTCATGGTCGACGGCCGCATCGCTGCGCTCGGCGCCGGGCTCACCGCGCCCGCCGGCGCCGAGGTCGTCGACGTCGCGGGCCGGCATGTTTATCCGGGCTTCATCTCCGCCAACTCGCAGCTCGGCCTCGCCGAGGTCCTCTCCGTGCGCGCCACGGTCGACACCGCCGAGCTCGGCGCGGTCAATCCCAACGCCCACACGCTCGTCGCCGTGAATCCCGACAGCGAGCTCATCCCCGTCGCGCGGCTCAACGGCGTGCTCACCGCCAACATCACGCCGCTCGCTGCGTCCGACGCCGGTCGCCCCGCGATCTTCGCCGGCACCTCCGCGACCGTGCGGCTCGACGGCTGGACTTGGGAGGACATGGCCCTGCGTCCCGCCACGGCTGTGCACATTTACTGGCCGTCGCTCGACATCAGTCGCAACCCGCGCAACCCCCGAAGCCCCGACGAACAACGCCGCGACATCGCCGAGCGCGTGAAACTCATCCGCGACACCTTTGCCGCCGCGCGCGCCTACGCCGGGGCGAAATCCGCCGGCCGCACCGACACCGACCTGCGTCTAGAGGCGCTGCTCCCCGTGTTGCGCGGCGAGCGGAAACTCTTCGTCCACGCCAACGCGCTCAACCAGATCAACGCCGCCCTCGACTGGGCCCGGGAGGAAAAACTCCCCATCACGCTCGTTGGCGGACGCGACGCGTGGCGCGTGGCCGACCGCCTCCGCGAGGCCGGCGTCGGCGTCATCCTCGCCGGCACCTTCAACCTGCCGCCGCGCCGCGACGACGCCTACGACACCGCCTACGCCGCCCCCGCCAAGCTTCACGCCGCCGGCGTGAAATTCTGTGTCGCGATGGGCACCGACGGCGCGAGCGAGCCCGGCAACGAGCGCAACCTGCCCTACGAAGCCGCGCTCGCCATCGGCTACGGCCTGCCCGCCGACGAGGCGCTGAAGGCCGTCACGCTTTACCCGGCGCAACTCCTCGGTCTCGAGGCCGAGCTCGGTTCGCTCGAGGTCGGCAAACGCGCCACGCTCATCGTCACGGACGGCGACGCGCTCGAAGTCACCTCGAACGTCCAGCAAGCCTACATCGATGGCGCGCGCCTCGACCTGCGCAGCCGGCAGACCGATTTGCACGAGAAATACAAACGCCGCCTCGGCCAGTGACGCGCCGCCGCTAGGCGACGCGTGTGCGGTTAGTCATTGTAGGGCGGGGTCGCCGAACCCCGCCAATCCCATGCAGTCGCTCAGCGAATGCATGCGGCGCTCGTCCCGGGCGCCATCGGACGCGGTGGCCGTCGGGACGACGGCCGCTACCGGCGAAGCATCGCTCGTATTTTCCAAACGGCCTGCGTGCGGTCCGTCTGGGCGGACTCATGCCGTTGGACGCGATTCCCGACGGATGAGCGTCTGACAATTGGGTGGTCGCCGCTGTCCCAGCGGCGACAGGCGTCGGTCGGGACACCGACGCCCACCTCCTGCATGATCCCGGCTTAGCCGGGCTCTGCGACCTCGCCCTGCAATTCTTGCGCCGATCGACCGGCCGTTCCTGCGCATATCTTGGCCTCGCGCTGCGCGTTTCAACGATGCGACCAAATCAAACGGCCTTGAGACAGGCATCGGCGTAGCGTCGGCCTGCGCGGCATGGCACGGTGGCGGCACGAATCTCCCTCTGCTTCCGCCGCCCATGAACGCTCTGTCCCGCTCCTTCCTCCAACGCTCGCCCGCCCTGCCGCCCGGACTCCGGTGCGGTCCGCTCACCGCGTTCCCCGAGCGGATCGTCCAGTTCGGCGAGGGTAATTTCCTCCGCGCCTTCGCGGACGTGATGATCGACGAGCTCAACGGCCGCGGTCTGCTCGGCAGCAGCGTGCTCGTCGTGCAACCGATCCGCCAGGGTCTCGCGGGCGTGCTCAACGCGCAGGACGGACTCTACACCGCGTTGACCCGCGGCGTGCAGAATGGCCAGGTCGTCGAGTCGCGCCGCATCGTCACCGCCGTGCGCCGCGCGCTCGATCCCTACGCGCAATGGGCCGAGCTCGTGCGCGCCTTCACGGGCGATGAGCTGCGCTTCGTGCTCTCCAACACCACCGAGGCCGGCATCGCCTACGTCGAGGAGCCGCTCGCGCCCGGACGTTGCCCGGAGTCGTTCCCGGCGAAGGTCGCGGCGCTCTTGCACGCCCGCTGGCAGGCCGGCGGCACGGCGGCGCGCGGACTCGTGTTCCTTCCCTGCGAGCTCATCGAGCGCAACGGCACGCAACTCCGCGCCGCGGTGCTGCGCCACGCCGCCGCCTGGCAGCTGCCCGCGGGCTTCGTCGCATGGGTCGGGCAGGCGAATCATTTCTGCAATACGCTCGTCGACCAGATCGTGCCCGGCTATCCGAAGACCGAGGCGGCCGAACTCACGGCGCAACTCCGCTACGAGGACAAGCTGCTTGTCGCCGCGGAGCTGTTCCACCTCTGGGTCATCGAGGGCCCTGCGCACCTCGCCGCCGAGCTGCCTTTCGCGGCGGCCGGCCTCAACGTCGTGTGGACCGACGACCTCACGCCCTACCGCAACCGCAAGGTGCGCGTGCTGAACGGCGCGCACACCTCGTCCGTTCTCGCGGCCTACGCCGCCGGCGCCGTGACCGTGCGCGAGATGATGGAGGACGACCTGCTCGGCGCGTTCGTGCAGCGCGCGGTCTTCGACGAGATCGTGCCGCACGTCGCGCAGCCGCCGGCCGAACGCGCCGCCTACGCCGAGGCCGTGCTGGAGCGTTTCCGCAATCCCTTCGTGCGCCACGAGCTGCTCTCCATTTCGCTCAACTCCGTCTCGAAGTGGAAAGTGCGCGTGCTGCCCTCACTGCTCGACCATGCCGCTGCGCGCGGCACGCCGCCGCCGCTGCTGGGCTTCTCGCTCGCCGCGCTGATCTGGTTCTACCGCGGCCAGCGCAACGCCGCCGGAGCCTACGAGGGTCGGCGCGACGGGGAGAGCTATCCGCTGCGCGACGACGCGCCGGTGCTCGAATTCTTCGCCGCCGCCTGGGTCGACTGGGACCACGGCCGCGATTGGCGCGTGCTCGCCACGCAGGTGCTCAGCCGCCTCCAACTCTGGGAACGCGACCTCACGCAGATCCCCGGCCTGCTCGTGGCCGTGACGGAGGATCTAGCGACGATCCATGAGCAAGGCATGCGTGCGGCCATCGCCGCCGCGCTCGATCGCGCCTCGGCGACACAACCCGTCGGCTGACCCCCGGCCCGCGTCCGCTTCCGTCGCCCGCGCCGCCTTTTTCCACGCCATGCATTCCGGCATCCTCGTCATCCACCCTTCCGATAACGTCGCCATCGCCCTGCGTCCGCTGGCCGCCGGCGCGGCCGTGCACGCCGAGGGCGCCAGCGCCACGCTCGTCGCCGACATTCCCTGCGGCCACAAGTTCGCGCGGCGTCCCATCGCCGCGGGCGAGGCCGTGCTCAAGTTCGGCCAGCCCATCGGGCGCGCGACCGCCGACATCCCCGCCGGCACTTGGGTGCACGTGCACAATGTGAAGACGACGCTCGAGGGTGTGCTCGACTATACCTACGCGCCGCAGCCGCCCGCGCCGCTGCCGGAGCGCCCCGCGCTGACCTTCGACGGCTACGTGCGCCCCGACGGTGAGGTCGGCGTGCGCAACGAACTCTGGATCATCCCGACCGTCGGCTGCGTGAACGAGATCGCGCAGCGCGTCGCCCGGGAGTTTCGCGAGCGGGGCCTGCCCGCTGGAGTCGACGGCGTGCACGCGTTCACGCATCCCTACGGCTGTTCGCAGCTCGGTGCCGATCACGCGGCCACGCAGCAGATTCTAGCCGGTCTCGCGCGCCATCCGAATGCGGCCGGCGTGCTCGTCATCGGGCTCGGTTGCGAGAACAACACGATGGCGAGCTTCCGCCAGCTGCTGCCCGGCGTCGACTCGGGGCGCTATCGCTTCCTCGTGGTGCAGGAAGCGGCAGACGAGATCGCCGACGGCCTGCGCCTGCTCGGTGAACTCGCGCAGGACGCCGTCCGGTGCCGGCGCGTGCCGCTGCCGCTCGCGCGTCTGCGCGTCGGCTTGAAGTGCGGCGGCTCCGACGGTTTCTCCGGCCTGACGGCGAACCCGCTCGTCGGTGCGTTTTCCGATCTGCTCGTGGCGCAGGGCGGCACGAGCGTGTTGACCGAGGTGCCGGAGATGTTCGGCGCCGAGGCGCTGTTCCTTAATCGCTGCGTGTCGCGCGCGGTCTTCGACGACTGCGTGGCGATGATCAATGGCTTCAAGGAATACTTCCAGCGCTACAACCAAGTCGTCTACGAGAACCCGTCGCCCGGCAACAAGGACGGTGGCATCACGACGTTGGAGGAGAAATCCCTCGGTTGTCTCCAAAAGGGCGGGACGAGTGGCGTCGTGGCGGTGCTGCCCTACGCGGGCCGCTTGCAGGAGCGCGGGCTGAATTTCCTCACCGGCCCCGGCAACGACATCGTCTCGCTCACCGCCCTCGCGGCGTCGGGGGCGCACCTCGCGCTCTTCACGACCGGGCGCGGCACGCCGCTCGGCGGTCCGGTGCCGACGGTGAAGATCGCCTCCAATTCCGCGCTCGCCGTCCGCAAGCCGGGCTGGATCGACTTCGATGCTGGTCGCCTGATCGACGGCGCCACGCTGCCCGAGCTCGCCGACGAGTTGTTGCAGCACGTCATCGCGCTCGCCAGCGGTCGCGCCCGCACGCGCAACGAGGAAAACGGCTTCCGCGAAATCGCGATCTTCAAGGACGGCGTGACGCTGTAGGCGCGGCGGGTTTGCACCGGTGCACGACGGAATGGTAGCGGCGCTCGTCCCGAGCGCCACGGTTGAGCCAGGGCCGTCGGGGACGACGGCCGCTACCGGGGCAAAGCGGACGTCCCTCGCGCGCCGGCTTGTGGCTGACTCGCGCCAACCACGCACCCCGCTTCGACCATGATCAAATTCCGCTCCCTTGTTGCGCGCACCTTCACTCGCGCGGCGTTCGTTTTCGCGGCCGCCATCTCTGTCGCGACCTTCGCGGCGTCGCACGCGTCCGCGCAAGCGCCGGAGAAACGCGCGCTGACGCTCGACGACATCTTCAAATTCAAGCGCGTATCCGACCCGCAGGTGTCGCCTGACGGCCGCCACGTGGTCTATGTCGTGAGCGAAGTGTTGTTCGACGAGAACCGCACGCAGTCCGATCTCTGGCTGGTCGAGACGACGACCGGCAAGGCCCGCGCCCTGACCAACACGCCGAAAAGCGAGAGCCATCCGCGCTGGTCGCCCGACGGACAGTGGATCGCCTTCCAGTCGAACCGCGACGGCGACACGCAGCTCTGGCTGCTGCCCTTCGCGGGTGGCGAGGCGCGCCGCCTCACGTCTCTCTCCACCGGGGCGGAGAATCCCGTCTGGTCGCCCGCGGGCGACCGGATCGCATTCATCTCGGAGGTGTTTTCCGAGTTTTCCGACCAGCCCTTCGCCGAGGCCGACCGGCTTAACCGCGAGAAGCTCGACGCGCGCGAGAAGAGCAAGGTGAAGGCGCGCGTCGTCACGCAGTTGCTCTACCGCCACTGGGATTCGTGGAACGATGGCCGTCGCAAGCACCTCTTCGTCGTCGGCGTGCAGGACGGCGCCGCCGCCGGCGAGCCGCGCAACGTCACGCCTGGCGAAAACGACGCCGTGCCGACTTCGTCCACCTTCAGCTGCGGCGACGACTTCGCGTTTTCGCCCGACGGCCGCTCGCTCGCCTTTACTGCGCCGCCGCTGCCGTTGCGCGAACAGGCGTGGAGCACGAATCACGACCTCTGGCTCGTGGACCTCGCGACGCTCGAGCGCCGCCAGCTCACGACGAATCCCGGAGCGGACGGCGCGCCGCGCTTCTCGCCCGATGGCCGGCAACTCGCCTACCGCGCGCAGGCGCGCAGCGGATTCGAGGCCGACAAGTGGGAACTCCGCGTGCTCGACCTTGCGTCCGGGCAGCACCGCAGCCTCACCGCGGCGTGGGATCGCTCCGCCGAGGATTTCCTGTGGGCGCCCGATGGCGGCCGGCTTTATTTCACCGCGCAGGAGGCCGGCGCCGAGCCGATCTGGTCGGTGGCCGCGGACGGCGCCAGCGCGCCGATGCGGCACTCCGGCGGCGGCGTGAGCGGCAGCCTGAGCCTCACGGCCGACGGCGGCGTGTTGGTGTTCAGCCACCACGACGCGACGCGGGCCGCCGAGGTGCACGCGTTGAACCTCGCGGGCGGCGCCGATGCCGCCAAGCCGCGCACACTCACGGCGACCAATGCATCGCTCGTGGCAAGCCTGCAGATGAATTCGCTCGAAAGCGTCACGGTGAAGGCGCCCGATGGCGCCGATGTGCAGATGTGGCTGCTCAAGCCGCCCGGCTTCGACGCGACGAAGAAACATCCGCTCGTGTTCTGGGTGCACGGCGGCCCGCAGGGTGCGTGGATGGATGCGTGGGGTTACCGTTGGAATCCGCAGCTCTGGGCCGCCCAAGGTTACGTGATCGCGCTGCCGAATCCGCGCGGCTCGACGGGTTTCGGGCAACGCTTCACCGACGAGATCTCGCGCGACTGGGGCGGCAAGGTGTTCGCCGACCTGATGGCGTGCATGGACTGGCTGGAAAAGCAGCCCTACATCGACGCGACGCGCGCCGCCGCGGCCGGGGCGAGCTACGGCGGCTATATGATGAATTGGTTCCAGGGGCACACCGACCGCTTCCGCACGCTCATCACGCACTGCGGTGTCTATAATCTCGAGTCGATGTATGGCACGACGGAGGAAATCTGGTTCGCCGAGTGGGACAGCGGCATGCCGTGGCGCGACGCCGACCAGCGCCAGTGGTCGCCGCACCTCTACGCCGCGAATTTCAAGACCCCGAATCTGATCATCCACAACGATCTCGATTTCCGCGTGCCGCTGAGCGAGGGCATGCAACTCTTCACCGCGCTGCAGCGGCAGGGCGTGCCGTCGAAGCTCGTGATGTTCCCCGACGAAGGCCACTGGGTGAACAAGCCGCAGAACAGCCAGCTCTGGCACCGGGAAATCTTCGCCTGGCTGGCGGAGTATCTGCGCTGAGCGCGACGCATGCAGTTGGACGCGATTCCCGATTGATGAGCTCCTGACAATGGGGTGGTCGCCGCTGTCCCAGCGGCGACAGGCGTCGGTAGGGACACCGACGCCCACCTCCTGCATGATCCCGACTGAGCGGGACGCATGCCGTGAAGAGCCACGACTGAACGTCCGCAAACACGCAGCCGGGGTGAACGGCCTCCAGCGGCTCGGCTTCCTCAACAACGAACTCCAGCAGAACGCCCACGCCGTCCCGATGGACGCGGAGGCGATGGACGAGTGGGTGCCGTGAGCGGCCTCAACCGGCCTTGTGCAGCGTCACCTCGCGGATCGGCACCCGGGCGATTTCGTCCGGCAATTCCACGATTTCGGCATTGAAAACCGGCACGTCCTGCACCACGCGGTTGTCGGCGAAACGAATATCGACCCGCTGGTAGCCCATGCCCGCCTCCGGCTGCCGCACGAGGTAGTCGATCCACTTACGCTCCAGGGAAACACGCATCGTTCAAAATGGGGGAATCGTGTCTTGATGAACGACTGTCCCGGCGGCAGTGCCATTCGGGAAAATCACTTCCACGCCTCCGCCCGGCTGACCGTTCGCGGGCTCGACGATGCCATATTGGATGGCGGCGGGTTTCGGCGGAAGGAGTGTGAAGCGGTTCACGGCGGGATCGGGATTGGGCAAAGCATACCGGCGGACGGCCTCAATGCCAGTGCGGACGAGGCGGGCGTCCGCTTCCGTGGTGGCGTAGGTGCCCGGTTGGAGGCTCTTGTCCGGGTTGATGCGTCGATCGTTGGCGAAGGCGGAGAAGCGCACGAAAATCTCGCCTAACTTCGTTTGCACGATCGGGGCATCCTTGGCGGGACCGACTTTGGCGCTGTAGCGAGCCTGCGCTTCGCTGACAAAATGACTTCGAAACGCCTGATGATGTCGGTCGACCAAGGTTAGTTCTCTGATCACGGCTCCTCGTTCCCGAGCAACCAGTTGAACTTTAGCCAACAGCAGCCGTCGGCTCTCGCGAAGGAGTGCGCGAGGTTCCTCGGTTCCGAGCACGTATTCGGCGTTGACGGCGAATCCGTAGTGCCGTCGAGCGTCGTCGGTGACAAACTCGATGAGTTGGTAGCCCATGCCGGACTCAGGCAGGGCGAGCAGGTCTTTGGTGCGAGCCTCGTCCAATGCGAACATGACATCTCCTTGGTTGATTGGCCCGTGCAGTGGAGTTGTGTCCCTCCGGGTTTCCGTCGCAAGCCGACAATTAGCGACTCAGCCGGACTCATGCAGTTGGACGCGATTCCCGACTGATGAGCTCCTGATAATGGGGTGGTCGCCGCTGTCCCAGCAGCGACAGGCGTCGGTAGGGACACCGACGCCCACCACCTGCATGATCCCGGCTCAGGCTCTCTTCGCGTGGCCCCGCCGTGAGTGCAGGGTGTTGTCTCTCGCGGTGTCCGGGCTCGCAACGGGAAAGTGCGGCAAGGGGCGGTTCTCCGCCTCCGCAGGCTCCGGCGGACAGGGTAGCTCACCTTGAGCGAGGCTCTTCTCGCGGCGGCGCGTGCCTGCGCCTGCGCAGCAGCGCAGGCGGCCGGGGTTCAGCCAAGGTCGGGGCCGACGATTTTTTCGCGGAGGTGCGTGCAGCGTTGCTTCGATTCGGCGTTGCGGACGGCCATCGAGTAGGCGGCGGGCTCGCCGACGAGGAAGACCTTCTTCTTGCCGCGCGTGATAGCGGTGTAGACGAGGTTGCGCTGGAGCATCATGAAGTGCGCCTTCAACAGCGGCACGATGACGACGGGATACTCGCTGCCCTGCGACTTGTGGATGCTGATGGCGTAGGCGAGGGCGACCTCGCCGAACTCGCCGCGCTCGAAGAGATGTTGCTCGCCGTCGAAGTCGGCGATGAGCGTGCCCTTCGTGAGATCGGTGCTGACGACCGTGCCGATGTCGCCGTTGAAGAGGCCCTTGTCGTAGTTGTTGCGCAGCTGGATGAGCTTGTCGCCGGGGCGATACTCGCCGCTGACGGCGCGCAGGCCCTTCTGGTGGGGGTTGAGCGCGGCCTGGAGGCGGGTGTTGAGGTTGCCGACGCCGACCGTGCCCTTGTGCATCGGGGCGAGCACCTGCACGTCGGTGATGGGGTTGAACCACTTGAAATGCGCCGGGATGAAGTGCGTGCAGAGCTCGACGATCTTGGCGAGGCAGTCCTCGGCGTCGGTCGCGGCGATGAAGTTGAGATCGCTCCACGCCTGCGCCTTGCCGACCTCGCCGAGCACGGGCGGCGGCTGGGCGATGCCTTCGTTGATGGCGTGCGCGGTGGTGACGATGGAGCTCTCCTTGCCCTGGCGATAGACGAAGGAGAGGCGGGTCACCGGCAAGGCCGGTGCCTCGGCGGGTGATGGGCGATGGGCAATGGGAGATGGGGTGGGGCTGCTCGCAACTAGCTCACTGCTGACGGCGATGAGGTCCTTCAACACGTTGCCGGCGCCGACGCTGGGGAGCTGGTCGATGTCGCCGACGAGGAGCAGGTGGGCGCGGGCGGGCACGGCTTGCAGCAGCGCGGCGGCGAGGCGGGTGTCGAGCATCGAGGCCTCGTCGACGATGAGGAAGTCGGTGGCGAGCGGGTGCGCCTCGTTCACCGTGAAGGCGCCGCGCTCGAACTTGAGCAGGCGGTGGATGGTGGAGGCGAAGCCGCCGGTGGTGCCCGCGAGGCGCTGGGCGGCGCGACCCGTGGGGGCGGCAAGCGTGACGCGGACCTTCTTGGCCTTCAGGATGTCGACGAGCGCGCGCAAAATTGTCGTCTTACCGGTTCCGGGTCCGCCGGTGAGGATGGAGAACTTGTGGGTGAGCGCGTTTTTGATCGCGCTGGATTGCAGCGGGTGGAATGCGAAGCCGGCCTTGTCCTGCGCCCACTGCACGGCGGCGTCGACCTTGATGGCCGGGAGGCCGCTCGGCACGGCGGTAAGGCGGCGGACGGTGTCGGCGATCTTCTGCTCCGCGCGGGTGTTGAGCGGGAGCTGGAGGACGGAAGGCGGAGGACGGACGGCGGAGGACGTCGCGGAATGGGTTGGAGACGGGGCGCCCCCGCCCCGCGGATCGGGCGAACGCGGCGGGGGCGCCGCTTCTCCAGCGGGGCCGTGCGCGACGATGGCTTTGTCGGCGATGAGGGCGTCGATGCGGGCCTCGACGCGTTCGGCGGAGGTCTCGAGGAGCGTGGCGGTGTAGGTGACGAGCTCCTCGCGCGGGTAGGCGGTGTGGCCTTCCTCCTGCAGGGTCTCGAGCGCGTAGATGAGGCCGGCGTCGAGGCGGGGCGGGGCGTCGTTGGCGTAGCCGAGGTTGATGGCGATGCGGTCGGCGGTTTTGAAGCCGATGCCGTCGATCTCGCGCGCCATGCGGTAGGGCTCGTGGGTGATGATCTGCTTCGCCTCGGGGCCGAATTGGTTGACGATCTTCACGCACTGCGAGGTCGTGACGCCGTAGGTCTGGAGGTAGATGTGCACCTCGCGCAGCGTGCGTTGCTCCTCCCAGGCGGCCTTGATGGCGCCGGCGCGGACCTTGCCGATGCCGGGGACTTTGCGGAGTTTGCCGGACTCCTCGCTGAGCACGCGGAAGGTGTCCACGCCGAACGCATCGACGATCTTGTTGGCATAGACCTTGCCGATGCCGGGGACGAGGCCGGAGCCGAGGTATTTGCGGATGCCGTAGACGGAGGAGGGCAGCTCGCTCCGGTAGCCGGTGACCTTGAACTGCGCGCCGTGCTGCGCGTGCTTGGTCCATTCGCCGGTGAGCTGGAGCGTCTCGCCGCATTGCACGCCGGGGAGCGGGCCGACGATGGTGACGAGCGATTTCCCCTCAGCCGGAGCGTTGGAGGCCGGATCGTCCGCGGCCTTGGCGGTCTCGGGGCGCAGCTCCGCGATGGTGTAGTGGTTCTCCTCGTTGAAGAAAATGATGCGTTCGAGGACGCCGGTGAGGGAGTTGGGAGAGGGCGCGGCCAAGCGGGTCCACGGTTATCCGTCGTGCCGTTGCGGGCAAGCCCGGTCGTGGGTCGGCGCGCGGGGCGGCGCAGGCGGGCGGCGTGAGTGGACGGAGGACAAGAAGCGCATTGCGGGCGCGGCGGGTGGCGGGCAACGTCCGCGGGCATGGAATCGCTCTCGTCGCTGCTGCCGATCATCCAGCTCGCCATCACGCCCGTGATCCTCGTGTCGGGCATGGGCGCGTTGATGATCGTGCTGACGAACCGCATGGGCCGCATCGTGGATCGCACGCGGCTCTTGGCGGAGAAGATCCCGGCGATGGAGGGCGACGAGCGGCGGCACCTGGAGGATCAGTTGGAGATCATGTGGCACCGCTCGCTGCTGATCCGCCGGGCGGTGACGATGAACGGCCTGAGCATGCTGCTCTCGTGCCTGATGATCGTGGCGCTGTTCTGCGGCGCATTGTTGGAATGGGAGATGCGCGGCGTGGTCGTGACGCTCTTCGGCGGGAGCATCCTGATGCTGATCGGGTCGCTGGTGGTTTTCCTGCGCGACATCTTCTATGCCCTGCGCGCGCTGCGGTTGCAGATCGACCGGGCGAAGACCCTGCACCGCTGAGCGGGGGCGGCCGGCGCAACCTTTGACAGAATATGCACACGCCCGGGGATTGCGGGCCGAGCCTCTCAATCTAGCCTTCACGCCATGAATCCCAGCACGAGCGCGACCTTGCTCCAGATCATCCAGGCGGCGATCACGCCGGTCATCCTCATCTCGGGCACAGGCATGCTGCTGCTCACGCTGACGAACCGCATGGGCCGGGCCGTCGACCGCACGCGCGCGCTGGCGGGCCAGTTGCGCGGCTCCAAAGGCGGCGATGTCCGGCATGTGGAGGGTCAGCTGACGATGCTGCACCTGCGCACACGGCTCATCCGCTGGTCGGTCATCTACGCTGTGGTCAGCATGCTGTTGGAATGCTTCCTCGTGCTCGCGATCTTCGTCTCCGGGCGCCTGCAACTGCAGGCGGAGGCCGTGTTGCTCGGGCTTTTCCTGACCAGCATTTTGTTGCTGGTGGGTTCGCTGGTTTACTTTTTGCGCGACGTGGTGCTGTCGCTCGAGGCGCTCGACACCGAAGTGGCCTGGGCGCGCGAGGGGAAGTAGAGGCTGGAGGGCCGCGCGAGTTTGCTGCCTGAAGGAGCCGGCGACCTTGGGCGCGCCCCAAGCGGCTATCCGGCAGATGGCGCTCGGGACGAGCGCCGCTACCTGGCACGGAACGGCGATAAAGCCTTAGACATTCTCCAGCTGCGCCAGCAACACCGGCGACAGCGCGGCGAAGGACGCGAACACCTCCGTGGCGCCGTGTTCCCGCAGTTCCTCTGCTGTGTGCGTGCCGGTGGTGACGCCGAAGAAGGCGAGGCCGGCCTGCTGCGCGGCGGCGAGGTCGTAGATCGAATCGCCGACGAGCGCCGTGGTGGCGGCCGTGGCCCCGAGCGCGGCGAGGGCGTGGGCGGCGAACTCGGGTTGCGGCTTGAGCCAGGGCGTGTCGCCGGCCCCGAAGATGCCGGCCACGAGCGGCGTGATGCCGAGGTGGGCGCAGACTTCGCGGGCCGCGTCGCCGCGCTTGTTGGTCAGCACGCCGCAGGTGACACCGCGGGCGCGCAGGGCTTCCAGCAGATCGCGGGCGCCGGGCAGGAGCGTGACGTCCTGCAAGTTCGTGGCGCGCCAGTGTTCAAGGTAGAGCGGCAGGATGCGCGCGACGTTCCCCGGGCCGGCGAGGTCGGCGATGGCGTCTTCCAGGCCGCGCCCGATGGCGTCGTGCACCTGTTGCATGGTCGGTTCCGGCAGGCCGATCTGGCGCATCGCGTGGGCGTGGCAGCGGTGGATCGCGCCGAAATGGTCGAGCAGGGTGCCGTCGAGGTCGAAGAGGACAGTGCGGAGACGCATGGGAACCGGCCAGCATCGCGGTCGGTCCGCCGCCCGCGAGTCGGAAATGGCCGGGCGCGCGGGCGATCCCAGCGGGTGAGCCTGGTCTGCGGCGCCGCCGGATGCAGGCGGGCGGCCGGACAAAAAGTTCTGGAGCCCGCCGGGTCGCGAGACGAGAGTGGCGGCATGTCCGAACCCAGCATCGTTCCCGCTCGCGCCGAGGCGCAGTTGGCCGATGGCGTCATGACCGTGACGGTGGGCGGGGAGTGGAAGCTGACGGGCCGGCGGCCGGATTGGCGCGATCTGGCGGCGCAGACGATGCAGGCGCATCCGGGCGTGGCGGCGCCGCACACGATCCGCGTGGTCGGCGACGGGTTGGTCGACTGGGACAGCGCGCTGCCGCTCTTCGTCCGTCACGCCCGCACGGGCGCGGAGTCGATCGGGGCGAAGTTCGAGACGGAGAACCTGCCGGCCGGTGCGGTGCAGTTGATGGATTTGCTGGTGCGCCGCGAGGCGGTGCACGCGGAGGCGAAGCTGCCGGACCTGTTCACCGCCGTGGGCGTCTTCACGCACCACCTGGCCGGCGAGGCGCGCGATCTCTCGCGGTTGGTGGGGGAATGCGTGTTCAGCTTCGGGCGGTTCGTGCGGGGGCAGGCGCAGTTCCGCTGGCGCGATTGCCTGTTGGAGATGCAGCAGTGCGGCGCGCAGGCGCTGCCGATCGTGGGGCTGATCAGTTTTCTCGTGGGCATCATCCTCGCGTATCAGGGTGCGGTGCAGCTGCGGCAGTTCGGCGCGGACATCTACGTGGCGGACATGGTCGGCGTGGCCGTGGTGCGCGAGATGGGGCCGCTGATGGCGGCAATCGTGCTGGCCGGCCGCACGGGGGCGGCCTTCGCAGCGACGCTGGGCAACATGAAGGCGAACGAGGAGATCGACGCGCTCGACACGCTCGGCGTCTCGCCGATCGACTTCCTCGTCATGCCGCGGCTCGTGGCGCTGCTGGCGATGATGCCGTTGCTCGCACTGTATTCCAACGTGCTCGGCATCTTCGGCGGCCTCGTCATCTCGCGGGCGATCCTCGACATCCCGGCCTCGCTCTACTGGGCGGAGACGAAGACGATCGTGGACCTGTCGGATCTGTTCACCGGCCTGATCAAGGCGGGGGTGTTCGGCCTGCTCGTCGGCGTCTCGGGCTGCCTGCGCGGGTTGCAGGCGGAGCGCAGCGCGGCCGGCGTCGGCCGGGCGGCGACCGCGGCCGTGGTCACCGGCATCCTGCTCATCATCGTGAGCGACACGGTGTTCGCCGTGATCTTCAACATTCTCGGCTGGTGACATGAGCGCGCCCACCGTCAGTCCCGCCACCGGCAAGTTCGCCATCGAGGTCGAGGGTCTCGAAGCGCGCTACGACGACCGCGTGATCCTGCAGAACGTCTCCTTTGCCGTGAAGCGCGGCGAGATCTTCTTCATCATCGGCGGCAGCGGTTGCGGCAAGAGCACGCTCCTGCGCAACATGATCGGGCTGGTGCCGCCGGCCAAGGGCAGCGTGCGCTACTTCGGGCGGGATTTCACCCATGCCGCGGCGGCCGAGCGCAAGGCGCTGCTGCGCACCTTCGGCGTGCTCTACCAGAGCGGCGCGCTGTGGAGTTCGATGACGCTGCGCGAGAACGTGGCGCTGCCGCTGGAGCTCTACACCGACCTCTCCCGCCGCGAGCGCGACGAGGTCGTCGCCCTCAAGCTCGCGCAGGTCGGCCTCGCCGGTTACGAGGATTACCTGCCCGCGGAGCTTTCCGGCGGCATGAAGAAACGCGCCGGCCTCGCCCGGGCGCTGGCCCTCGACCCGCAGATCGTCTTCTTCGACGAGCCCTCCGCCGGACTCGACCCGATCACCTCGCTCAAGCTCGACGAGCTCATCCTCCAGCTGCGTGACACGCTCGGCACGACCATCGTCGTGGTGTCGCACGAGCTCGCGAGCATCTTCGACATCGCCGACCGCGTGGTGATGCTGGAGAAGGAGACGCGCGGTCTCATCGCCGAGGGTGACCCCCGCCAGTTGCGCGACCGCAGCGAGGATCCGCGCGTGCGGGAGTTTTTGAATAGACGCGTGGCGTCGCTTGAAACAAAAGGAGACACCTCCGCGTGAAATCCCGCTTCAGTCCCGCCGTCGTCGGCATGTTCGTCCTAGGCGCCGTCCTGCTCGCGATGCTGGCATTCATCTCGTTCGGCGGGACGAATTTCTTCTCCAAGCCCACGCGCTTCGTCGTGTATTTCGACGAGTCCGTCAGCGGCCTCGATCCCGGCGCCGCGGTGAAGATCAACGGCGTCCGCATCGGCCGCGTGGCCGCCATCGCCGTGCGCTACGACACCGCCGCTCGCGCCGCGCAGGTGCAGACCATCTGCGAAGTCGACCGCAACGTCCTCATGGACGCCGACGGCAACACCATCGAGATCACCAACCCCGCCGAGCTCCGCAACCTCGTCGAGCGCGGCCTCCGGGCCCGGCTCACGCTGCAGGGCATCACCGGTCTTCTCTTCGTCGAGCTCAGTTTCGTCGACCCCCGCGAGTATCCGGACGCCCAGCCGCGGCGCGCCGAGAGCTATCCCGTCGTGCCGGCCATCCCGTCGCCGATCTCGGAATTGCAGAACAGCCTCGTGGAAATCGTCGCCGACATCAAACAGGCCAAAATCTCCGAGCTCAGCCGCGACCTGCGCACACTGGTCGGCACCACGAACCAGAAGATCTCCGAACTCGACGTGAAGGAGCTCGGCGCACGCATCACCGCGGCCGCCGCCGGCGTGGAGAATTTCGTCAACAACCCCGAGGCCCGCGGCGCCTTCGCCAACCTCAACCAGGCGATCAACGAGCTCCGCGCGCTCGTGGCCAAGGTCGACGCGCAGGTCGGCCCCGTGAGCGACGAGTTCCGCCAGACGCTGACCGAGGCGCAGCAGGCGATCCAGTCGATCGACGGTGCCGCCGTGACCACGCGCCGCTTCGTGCAATCGCAGGGCTACCTCGGCGAGGACGTGGCGCGGACCCTTCAGCAGGTCTCCGACGCCGCCGAGGCGATCCAGCGCCTCGCCGAGCTGATCGAGCGCAGCCCGAACGCCCTGCTCGTCGGCCGCAAACCCGCCGAAACCGCCAAGTGATCCGCCGACCATGAACGCTCCGCACCGCCTGCCTCGCCTGTTTCCGCTCCGTCTTGCCGCCGGCTTGGTCGCGGCGGCGTTGCTCGCCGGTTGCAACCTGCTGCCCGAGGCGCAGCCGGACAACACGCGCCACTACGTGCTCGAGAGCGGCGTGAGTGCGCCCGCCACCGGTCCGACCGGCACGGTGCGGCTCGGTCTGCGTCCCGTGGACGTGCCGGTGTATCTGCGGCAGAAATCCATCGTCATCCGCACCGGCGACAACGAGCTCGCCTACACGCCCGACGCCCGCTGGGCGGAGCCGATCGAGGCCGGCATCACCCGCCTGCTACGTGAGCACCTCGCCGCGCGCGTCCGCGTGCTGGCGTATCCTTTCCCGGCCCAGTTGCCGCGCGATTACGACCTCACCGTGCGCATCCTCAACGCCGAGGGCGCGAAGGACGGCGTGCAATTCGTCGCGGTCTTCGAGCTGCTGCGCGTGGGCGACCGGCCGGAGATCGTCGTGCGTCGCGAGTTCCGCACCCGCGGCCGGCCGTGGAATGGCGACCACGGTCAACTGGCGCGCGTGTTGAGCGACGCCGTGGCCGAGCTGGCCGACGAGATCGTCGCCGCCGTGCCGCAGCCGCCGGAGAGTTAAGAAAATCGCCGCCGTGTGCCGCCGTGTTTTTCCACTGGCGGACCGGGGCGCGGCGATTACAGGTGGGTCATGCCTACCCCCGGAGCAGCGGCGAACTTCGCGGTGATCCAGTTTTCCCTGGAAGTGGGGGAAGGCAACCGGCCTTCGCAGCGCGCCCACAACTGGGGCACGCACGTCTCGGTGGAGGATGCCTTCGCGCAGGCGCGGACTCTCGCGCACGGCGCGTGCGAGCGGCTGCGGATGGAACGCAGCGGCCCGGCGCCGACCCTGCTCGATACCGAGTGGGGCTACGATCTGCGGCTCGGCGCGCTGACGGTGCACCGCTTCTGGGTGCACGAGAACATCCGCACGCAACGCCTGCTCGGCTGAGGGCGGCGGCTCTTTTTTGTCCGAAAAATCCCCAGACGAAAGGCGTGAGGCGAGAGCGGCTTCACTGATGCGGCTCCCGCAGGGCCCGAATGGTAGCGGCGGTCGTCCCGACCGCCGCG
>JAMPXH010000046.1 GCA_023701285.1 Candidatus Didemnitutus sp. | reverse complement strand
TCCGCCGCATCCGCTTCACCTCGCCGCACCCGCGCGGCTTCAAGGACGACCTGGTGCAGGCCTACGGCCGCCTCGAGAAACTCTGCGAATACGTCCACCTGCCCATGCAGTCCGGCAGCGACCGCATCCTGAAGCTGATGAACCGGCCCTACTCGCGCGACCGCTACAAGCAGATCGTCGACGACCTGCGCCGCGTGCGGCCCGACATGTATTTTTCCACGGACATCATCGTCGGCTTCCCGGGCGAGACGGCGGAGGACTTCGAGCAGACGCGCGCGCTTTTCGAGGCCTGCAACTACGACATGGCCTACATCTTCAAATACTCCGTCCGCTCCGGCACGCCCGCCGCCGACATGGGCGACCAGATTCCCGACGAGGTGAAGGAGGAGCGGAACCAAATCCTGCTCCGCCTGCTCGAACAGAACTCCGACCGCCGCAACGCCACGCTCCTCGGCACGACGCAGGAAGTGCTCGTCGAGGGCCCGGACAAGAAGGGCCTGCAATTCATGGGCCGCACGCGCGGCAACCGCATCGTGCACTTCGCCGCCCACGAACGCCTCATCGGCGAGCTCGTGCCGGTGCGAATCACGCGCGTCTCCACCGCGGTCCTCTACGGCGAGCTGGCACTCGCTGGCGTCTGAATCGGAGCGGAAAGCACCCGGGAAACACCGCCTGACTTTCCGCTCGTCGCCGCGCCCAACTTAAAATCAACTTTCCCTTCGCCTGCGCCATGTCGCTCTTCCTCGCCACCCTCCTGCCCGGTCTCGTTCTCGCGCTCCTTGGCGTGTTGCTGGTGGCGGGCGGCCCCAGGGTGAGCTCGACGGCCAAGGCCCTGCCGCGTTCGCAGCGCGGCGCCTGGCTGTTCTTCGGTCTCGGCGCCGTGTGGTTCCTCTGGCGCATCTCGCGCCTCGGCGAGGCGGACCTGATCTTCGTGCAGAATCCGTGGCCCGTGATGTTGGCCTTCGGCACGCTTGCGGTGCTGGCCTTCATCTACGCGCCCGATTTCCTGGCGGTGCGCGGGTTGAGCGTGCTCACGCTGCTCGCGGCCGAGCCGCTGCTCTACGCCGCCTACATGGAGTGGGACAAGCCGCAGCGGCTGCTCATGGTGAGCGCGGTTTACCTCGCGATTGCTGCGGCCATCTACCTCGCGGCCGCGCCCTATCGGCTGCGTGATTTCTTCGACTGGCTCTTCCGGCAACCGGGCCGGCCCCGGATTCTTGGCGCGGTCCTGCTGGTCTACGGGCTCGCCACCGCCGTCGCGGCCTTCACTTATTGAGCCATGCCCGAAGCGCCGAACGTCTTGCTCATCCTGGCCGGACCTGCGGGCGTGGGCAAAAGCACGCTCTGCGAACGGTTGGTGCGGGAGATCCCCGGCTTCGAACGTGTCGTCACCGCCACGACGCGCCCGCCGCGGCCGAATGAGGTCAACGGTCGCGATTACCATTTCCTGTCCGAGGCGGAGTTCGACGCGGGGCTCGCCGCCGGCGATTTTCTCGAATGGGCGTGGGTGCACCGCAAATACCGTTACGGCACGCCGAAATCCTCCGTGCTCGAACGGCTGAAGCACACCTGCCTCGTGATGAACATCGATGTGCAGGGCGTGCGCAGCATCCGCTCCGCCGCGCAGGAGACGCCCGCGTTGCGCGGCCGGTTGGTGACGATGTTCATCGCGCCCGACTCGATGGACGTGCTGCGCGAGCGGTTGCAGGGGCGTGGGCCCTTGCAGGCGGAGGAACTCGAGCGCCGGCTGCAAAGCGCGGAGCTCGAGATGGCCGACCGTTTCACCTACGACTACATCATCCACAGCGCTTCGAAGGAGCAGGATTTCCGCGCGCTGCTGGATTACTGGGAACAGGCGAAGGCCAAACTCGTCCGCGGCCACTGAGCCTGTCCCGTTCGCGCGTCGTGAAGTGACGCCTTCACGCGCACGATGCCTGCGACCTATGCGACGTGCGTGATGCGTGCGACCTGTGCGGCCTGCGCGATCCGACCTGCGTGGCCTGTGCGTCCGTTCGTTTACCCCGTGTGGCCTGTGCGATCCGTGCCCGTGTGCTCGCGTCGCGCCCGAGGCAACTTTACTTAATACGTAAAGTTTACGCGTTGCCGGACGGTGCCAACGCGGGGCGGCGCGGCGGGTTGTGGTGACGCGCGGGGGCAGGGAAATCGATGGAGTGGGGCCGGTTTATCGAGTGAACCGGTCGCTTGCCGGCGTGCCTGCATGCCGGATTCTCGCGCCGTGGCGCGGGCGATGCAGGTGTCGCGGCGAGTGCCGTTGCCCGTGACAACTTTACTTAATACGTAAAGTTGCCACGCGGCGGGCGCGCTTGGGACGCCGGTGTGCCGGGGCGTCGCGTCACTCGGTCAGGGCGTAGACGGCGAAGGAGGCCAGCCAGTGGGCGCGGACGAAATCCTGCGCGTCGATCTGCGGCAGCGCGGCCTCGTAGTGGCGGGCGGCGGCCGCCTCGCAGAGCGGGACGAGGGGATCGTTCTCGGGAAAACGCCCGGCCAGGCGGCGCCAGACCCAGGCGCGGTTCAGGTTCAGCCCGATGAGGTGGCCGATCTTGGGGTCGCTGGGATCGCTCACGACGGCGGGTTGGAGGAGCGAGGCCGGCCGGCCTTCCGCGAGCTGGGGCAGGAATTTGCCGAACCACTCGGTGAACGCGAGTTGCGGCAGGATGCGGCCCATGAGGCCGGCCTCGACGAGCGCAGGGGAGAAGAAGTCCTCGCCGTTCGGCTCGAGGTGGGCCGGATAATCGCGATCGCGGCCGAACCACGCGGCGGCGCGACTCGTGCACAGCAGCTTCAGCGGCTGGTCGTCCACGGAGCGCGCCCAGTTGAGCGCAAAGCCGGTGGCAAAGGCGGTGTTGCCATGCACGCCATGCCGGACGGGATACGAGAGGGTGCGCAGGTAATGCATGAAGCCCTCGCGGATGATGCCCGCGAGCGGGCGCAGATTTCGGGCGAACTCGGCGTCGTAGCCGCGCAGCTCCTGCTCGAGCTTGAGGAACCAGGCCCAGCCGTAGGGTCGCTGAAAGGTGCTGCGACCCGGTGCGGAGAAGTAGGCCGCCTCGCGGGCGAGATGATCGGCCGAGAGGTGTTCGCGCAGCGCCGCGTCGATCTCGGGTCGCTCCGGCAGGTGAGGAAACACGCGCACGAGCCGCACGAGCATCCAGAATTGGTGCACGCAGGAATGCCAATCGTAGCTGCCGTAGAAGGCCGGATGCAGCTCCCGCGGCGACCGCACGTCGGAGGCGTCGTTCAGCAGGTGGATCTCCGCCCGCGGGTATTCGCGGCGGATGTTGCCCAAGGCCAGCCGGGCGAACGCCGAGGCTTGGGCGGGTTGGAGGGTCGGCAGAATCGGCAAGCCCCCGGACTTTAGCCGGCGAAAGTTTCAGTTGAAGAAGAAAACTCCCGGCCTACATTCCGCCCACCAATCCTTTTCCACGAATGAAAATCAAGGCCTACCTGAAACCGCACTGTGGCTGGAGCAATGGCGTTCGCGCCATCATGCGCAAACACAACCTCGAGTTCGAGGACATCGACATCATCAACGTGCGCGCCAACTACGAGGAGATGGTCCGCAAGTCCGGCCAGCCGCTCTCGCCGTGCGTGGAGATCGATGGCGTCATGCTCGCCGACGTCTCTGGTGAGGAAGTGGAGAACTACATGCTCGCCAACGAGCTCGTGAAGCCCACCGCCGCGACGACCGATGTCGTCACCAATGCCGGCTGCTCCCACGAGGAGCACGAGCAGATGCAGCAGCAGGCGAAGCCCGTGCGCTTCTTCTGAGCGTCGCGCACCGCACCCGACCGACTTCCGCCCGAGCGCGTTGCCCCGCAACGCGCTCTTTCTTTTGGCTGGTTGCCGGAGCGCCGATGGCGGAGGGCCGGGACCGGCCGGCCGCCTCAATGCTCGCAGGTGCAGGCGTATTCCGCCCGGTCGCAGCCGCCGCAGACCTCGGTGTTCAGATCGACGCGGAAATTCTGCAGTCGCGCCTCCGGCGTCGCGCGCACCTGCACGACCACGCGGTAGGGTCCACCCTCAGGCAGCGGTGCGACGGACACGAACCCGTGTGGCGTCGGCACCAGTTCTACGCGGGCGCGTCCGCCCGCGGGTTCGGCGGTCACCGTGACGGCTTGTGCACCGCGGGCGACGGGTTGTCCGGCCGCGTCGTAGAACGTGATCTCGGCCTTGCGCTCGGCCGTGACGAAGAACTCGGCCGCGTGCGGCTCGGTCGCGAGCAGGCGTCCGCCCTTGGGGCCGGCGACGATCTTGTCGGCCGCGCCGGCCGCCGCAGCGGCGGCGAACGCGAGGACGAGGGTGAGGAGGGAGCGTGTTTTCATGGATGGTTTTCGGTTGAGTTGGTCGGGACGGACTCGTTGCGCCCCTCGATCCAGTCGTAGAGGACGGGCAGCACGATGAGCGTGAGGAAGGTGGAGGTGACGATGCCGCCGATGACCACGGTCGCGAGCGGCCGCTGCACCTCGGCGCCCGGGCCGGTGGCGAGTGCCATGGGCACGAAGCCGAGCGAGGCCACCGCGGCGGTCATCAGCTTCGGGCGCAGGCGCGTGAGCGTGCCCTCGATCACCGCCGTGCGGACGCCGGCACCGCGCGAGCGGAGCTGGTTGACGAACGCGAGCAGCATGATGCCGTTGAGCACGGCGATGCCGGCCAGCGCGATGAAGCCGACGGCGGCGGAGATGGTGAACGGCAGGTCGCGCAGCCACAGGGCGGCCACGCCGCCGGTCGCGGCGAGCGGCACGCAGAGGAACACCACGGCGGCCTGCCGTGCGCTGCCGAAGCTGCCGTAGATGAGCGCGAAGATCAGCGCGAGCGCCGCGGGCACCACCAACGCCAGCCGGGCGCGGGCGGCCTGCAGGTTCTCGAACTGCCCGCCGAAGGCGTAGTAGTAGCCCGGCGGCAGCCGCAGCGCGTCGCGCAGCCCCGCGTCGGCGTCGCGCACGAAGCCCTCGGTGTCGCGCCCGCGCACGTTGATCAGGATCGCCACTCGCCGGTGCGTGTCCTCGCGCGTGAGGTTGCCCACGCGGTCGGCCACGCCGATGTCGGCGAGGCGGTGCAGCGGCACCTGCACGCCTTCGCGCGTGGTCACGGGCAGCTCGCGCAACGCGGCGAGGTCGAGCCGCCGCGCCTCCGGCAGCCGCACGACGACGGGCACGGTGCGGTTGCCCTCGAGCAGGGCGCCGGCCGTCTCGCCGCCGAGCGCGGTGGCGATGACGGCGTTGATCTCGTCGGCATGCAGCCCGAGGCGGGCCAGCGCCTCGCGTTTGGGCGTGATCTCCAGCATGGGCACGCGGCCGAGCGCGTCGAATTCCACGTCGCCGCCGCCGGGCACAGCGCGCAGGAGGTCGCGCGCCTCGGTCGCGAGGCGTTCCAGCTCGGCGAAGTCGTCGCCGTAGATCTTCAGCGACAGGTCCGCGCGCGCGCCGGCCATGATTTCGTTGAAACGCATCTGGATCGGCTGCGTGAAGAGGTAGGTCTGACCCGGGATCGTGGCGGTGAGCTCGCGGCGCATCAGCTCGACGAGCTGCGCCTTGGTGGCGCGGCGTCCGTCGATCTCGCGCCAGGTCTCGCGCGGGTGGAGGAACACGTAGGTGTCGGCCGTGTTGGGTCCCATCGGATCGGTGGCGATCTCCGCGGTGCCGAGGCGGGCAAAAATATGGCTCACCTCGGGGAACCGCTCGCGCAGCAGCCGTTCGGATTGGGCCTGCAGCGCGACGGAGTCGGCCAGCGCCACGCTGTTGCCGCGGATCATCTGGATGGCGATGGAGCCCTCTTCCAGCTGCGGGATGAATTCGGCGCCGAGGCGGGTGAACAGCCAGCCGGCGCCGGCGAACAGGAACAGCGCCGCCGCGAGCACGACCCAGCGGGCGCGCAACGCCGCGGCGAGCAGCGGTGTGTAGAGCGACTTGGTCGCGCGCACGAGCCAGCCCTCGCGCTCCTCAATGCGGCCGCGCAGGAACCACGAGCACAGCGCCGGCATGAGCGTGAGCGCCAGTGCGAGCGCGCCGCCGAGGGCGAGCATCACGGCCACGGCCATCGGGCGGAACATCTTCCCCTCGATGCCGGTGAGCGCGAGGATGGGCACGTAGACCAGCGTGATGATGAGCACGCCGAAGAACATTGGGCGCGCGACCTCGTGCGCGGATTCGCGCACGGCGGCGAGGCGTTCGCGCGCCGTCAATTCGCGGGCCAGCGCGCGCTGCCGCTCGCCGAGGTGCCGCAGGATGTTTTCCACCATCACGATCGCGCCGTCGACGATCAGGCCGAAGTCGATCGCGCCGAGGCTCATCAGGTTGGCCGTGAGCCGGCCCTGCGCCATGCCGGTGAGGAGGAAGAGGAACGAGAGCGGAATCGCCAGTGCCACGATGAAGGCCGCGCGCCAGTGGCCGAGCCACGCGAAGAGCACGGCGACGACCAGCACGGCGCCCTCGAGCAGGTTGGTGCGCACGGTGTGCAGCGTGGCCTGCACGAGGTCGGAGCGGTCGTAGAGCACGCGCAGCTCCACGCCCGCCGGGAGCTTCGGTCCGATCTCCTGCAGGCGCGCGACGACGGCGCGCGCGACGAGACGGGTGTTCGCGCCGGTCAGCATGATCGCGGCGCCGACCACGGACTCCTCGCCGTCCTCGGTGGCCGCGCCGGTGCGGACCGCGGCGCCGATGCCGAGCGTGGCGAGGTCGCGCACGCGCAACGGCTCCGCGCCGCCGGCGAACTTCACCGGCAGGGCCGCGAGATCCTCCGTCGTGCGCGCGCGGGTGTCGGCGCGGATGACGATGGCTTCGCCGCCCAGCTCGATGATGCCGCCGCCGGCGTTTTCGGTGGAGGCGCGGATGACGTCGGCGAGGTCGCCGAAACTCACGCCCGCCGCCGCGAGCTTGGCGGGATCGGGTTCGACGACGATCTGGCGCTCGAAGCCGCCGATCGCATTCACCTCCGCGAGGCCGGGAGTCGCGCGGAGCAGTGGGCGCACTTGGTAATCCTGGATGGCGCGCAACGTCTGCAGGCGCGCGGCCCGGTCCGCGGGCAGCCCGGGCGCGTCGGCGCGGTAGCCCACGCTGTAATAGACGATCTCACCCAGGCCGGTGCTCAGCGGCGCGAGCGCGGGTGCGATGCCGGAGGGCAGCCGCTCGCGGGCGTGAGCGAGCCGTTCGGCGACCTGTTGCCGCACGCGGTGCAGGTCGACCCCATCCTCGAACGTCATCGTGACCTGCGACAGGCCGAACTTGGATAACGCGCGCAGTTCCACCATCCCGGGCAGGCCGGCCATCTCCATCTCGATGGGCACGGTGACGAGCGTTTCGATCTCCTCCGGGGCGAGCGCGCCGACGGGTGTGTTAATCTGCACCTGCGGGCTCGTGATGTCCGGCACGGCGTCGACGCCGACGTGGAACGCCGACCACGTGCCGGCCAGCGCCACCAGCAGCGCGGCGAACACGATCAGGCCGCGGCGGCGCAGCGAAAAATCGATGAGGCGGGCGAGCATCAGTGTCCGTCGGCGCAGCCGACGCCTCCGTTGACGGCCGACAATTCCGCGAGCCAGAGCGCGCGCGTGCCACCCGTGACGATGCGGTCGCCTTCGTAGAGGCCGTCGCTGACTTCGAGCCAGGGTCCGTCGGACGCGCCGATCTTCACCGGCGTGCGGAGGAACCAGTCGCCGTTGGCGACGTAGACGAAGTCGCCTTTCACCGTGCGGAGCAGGGCGGCGGCGGGGATGACCGTGGCGGTGCGGCCGTCGGCCAAGGTGCGCGCTTCCACGTCGCCGGTGGCGAGGCCGGCGAGTTGTGCGGCGGCCGGGGAGAACTGCAGGCCGAAACCGGCCTTGTAGATCGCGGCTTCGGGCGCGTGGTCGTGGTCAGGCGCGGCTTCGCCGGCTTGGGAGCGGGTGCAGGCCGGGAGCGCGGCCCCGAGAGCGACAAGCGCGAGAAGAAGGAAGAGGCGGGGCTTCATGGCGTGAAGGTGACGGCGTGGAAGGTGCGGCCGGTGAGTTCCTGGAGGCGCAGGCCGGCGGCGACGGCTTCCTGCTGCGTGTCGAGCAGCGCCTCCACGGCGTCGAGGTAACTCGTCTGCAACTCCACATAGGTCGCGAGCGGCACGGCGCCGAGGCGGTAGTGGCGGTCGGCGAGTTCGGCGGCCTCGCGGAAGCGGGCCACGGCGTCGGGCGACCAGCGCGCGACCTCGGCGACCTTCGCGGCGAATTCTCGGGCGGTGGCGAGCACTTCGAGCTCAAGCTCGCGTGCGGCGAGCGTGGCGGCGACCTCCGCCTGCTGACGGCGTGCTTCGGCCGTGTCGATCTCCGCCCGGCGCCCTGCGCCGAGCGGCACGCTTAACGAGAGCGCGACACCGTAGTTGGTCTCGCGCTCGCCGGCACGGGTTCGTTCGTAGAAAGGCGCCACGGTCACGTCAGGCCGGCGCTGGTGCCGGGCGAGCTGCACGACATAGCCCTGTTGCTCCAGCTCGAGAAGCCGGGCGCGGTAGTCGAAATTATTCTCCCGGGCGGCGGCGAGCAGCGTGGCGGCATCCGGAGGGGTGGCGAAGGCGACATTGCCGACCGTGACAGCGAGCGGCGCGTCCGCGGATTCGCCGCGCAACTGATTCAGCTCCGTGCGCGCCCGCTCCGCGGCCAGCTCGGCTTCGGTCGCGCGGCGTTGCAGCGCGAGTTCGCTCGCCTCGATGACCCGGGTCTCAAGCAGCGGAGTGATGCCGGCGGGATCGCGGGCGAGAAAAACCTCCTTCAATGCGGCGAACCGGGCCGCCACCTCGGCGGCAGCGGCGGCTCGCGCCTCACCGGCGTGCAGACCGAAGGCGAGCGTATGCGCCCGGGCCGACAGGGCGGCTTGAAAGCGTTCCAACCCCAGCTCGGCGAGCGCAACGTCTCGGTTGGCGACCGCTTTGCGCAGGGCGAGGCGGCCGGGCCAGGTGAAGGTCTGGGCGACACTCACGCCCCATGCAGCGCCCTCGCCGGCGAGAGTGCCGCCGGGATCGGTCACCCGGCGGCGACCGAGCTCAAGTGAGAGCTCGGGATCGGGCCGTGCGCCGGCTGCGCGCACACCGCTGCGGGCGGCGGCGAGCTCGGCTTCGTAGAAACGCAGTTCCGGATGGGTGGAGACGATGCGGTCGACCAGCGCGTCGAGCGGCACGGGCTCCGCGGCGAGGCCCGGAGGCAGCGAGAGCATCAGGAGAATCAGAGGGACGGACGGAAAAATTTTCATGGCGGACAAAGACTCTGGCGAAGGGAGGAAAATAGTGGACGCGACAACGCGTCCGCCGGGCACCGCACGAGGGCGATGCGGAGAATGAAGAAACGACCGCTCCCGCGGGAGCGCGTCGCTTAAGCCCAAGAGGGAGCTTGCGCCGGCCAAGCCGCGCGCCGCTCAAACTGCCAGGATGTGATATCCGGTGGAGCCGTTTCCGTCCGCGGCTGCGGCACGGTGGATGGCTCAAGGGGAACGACCAGCGCCGAGGCGCTGCAAAGGTGACAGAGGCAGACGGCGAGGTCGGGAGCCTTGACGACCAGTGCGTCGCCGGAAGTCGCGAGATTTTCCTCCCAGCCGTTGCAATGGTCGGAGGTTTCGTGCGGTGCGACAGGATGGACGTCCTCGCTGCAGCAGGTCACGTCCATCAGTTCCGCCGCCTCAAGCGCGCAATGCACCGTGGCTGGAAGCCAGCAGGTCAGCAGGGCGACGATGAGAAATGGGCGGATGCGACGCACGCGGAGGACGTTTCATAAAAAGAGGCGAAAGTCAACGAGACGGGCTTGGTCCGATGGAACCAAGCCCGCGGGAAACTCAGTAGAGCAGGCGGGCACGGATGGTGCCGGGCACGGTCTGGAGTTCGTCGATGGCGACTTCGCTGGCGGCGGCGTGCACATCCATCACGAGGTAGCCGATGTGCTCGTTGGTCTGGAGGTATTGCGCGGAGATGTTCACGCCGCGCCGGCTGAACTTCTCGTTCACGTGCGCGAGCACACCCGGGATGTTGCGATGGATGTGGAGCAGGCGCGACTTGCCGGTGCCGGCGTGCTCGGGGAGCGTGACCTCGGGGAAGTTCACCGCGGTGACGGACGAGCCGTTGTCGGAGTAGCGCACGAGCTTCTCGGCGACCTCGGTGCCGATGTTGGCCTGGGCCTCGAGCGTGGAGCCGCCGATGTGAGGGGTGAGGATGACGTTGTCGAATTTGCGCAGCGGGGAGACGAATTCCTCGTCGTTGCCCTTGGGCTCGACGGGGAAGACGTCGATGGCGGCGCCGCCGAGGTGCTTCTTCTCCAGTGCGTCGGCGAGGGCGTCGATGTCGACGACGGTGCCGCGGGCGGCGTTGATGAGGTGCGCGCCCTTCTTCATGTGGGCGAACTGGGCGCGGCCGATCATGTTCTTCGTCGCGGGCGTCTCGGGGACGTGGAGCGAGACGACGTCGGACTCGGCGAGCAATTGGTTGAGCTTCGGCACGGCGCGGGCGTTGCCGAGGGGGAGTTTGCCGGCGATGTCGTAGAAGAGCACGCGCATGCCGAGGTGTTCGGCGAGGATGCCGACCTGCGTGCCGATGTGGCCGTAGCCGACGAGGCCGAGCGTCTTGCCGCGGACCTCGACGCTGCCCTCGGCGCTCTTGGACCAGCCGCCGCGGTGGACGAGGCTGTTCTTCTCCGGGATGCCGCGCAGCAGCATGATGGCCTCGCCGATGACGAGCTCGGCGACGCTGCGGGTGTTGGAATAGGGCGCGTTGAAGACCGGGATGCCGCGCAGCGCGGCGGCGGCGAGGTTGACCTGGTTGGTGCCGATGCAGAAGCAGCCGATGGCGGCGAGCTTGGGGGCGGCCTCCAGCATCTCCTCCGTCAGGTCCGTGCGCGAACGGATGCCGAGGAAGTGCACGTCCTTCAGGGCGGCCTTGAGCGCGTCGCCGGTGAGGGATTTCGGGAGGGACTTGACCGACGAGTAGCCGCTGGCGTTGAGGACATCGACGGCATTTTGATGAATGCCTTCGAGGAGCAGGACCTTGATGCGGCGTTTGTCGAAGGAGTGCTTTTGCATGCGAGACGGGCACGGTCGCGCCCTTTGGGACGGGCGGCAAGGCCGGGATGTGTCACCGGGAGGCGCCCGGGCCGCGGCTTGCCAGCGGAGCGGCGTTGGCTTTGGTTGCCCGGCCATGCCTTCCCAGCCCATCCCCGGCTCCAGCGGTGAAATCCTGACCGGCCTGCCCTCGCCCTACGTGCCGCATGCGGCGACCGGCCTGCTGCACCTGCCGCGGTTCCTGGCCAAGGCGAAATACGTGCACGAGCACGGCGCCCTGCCGGCCAGCTACGCGAAGAACTACAAGCGAGGCATGGACCGCTTCCTCTGCCTGCACCTCGGCGTCGATCCCGACGCGGTGGAGCGCATCGTGCACGACTGCCTGTCCGCCGGGCTCGACGAGGCGGAGCGCGACCGCCGGCTGCTGGCGCTGTTTCCCGCCGACCTGCGCGTGGCGAAATGGAACCGCGAATACGTCCAGAAAGGCATGACGCCGAGCGGCCGAGAATTCCTCAAGGAGGCGCTCACCAACATGGGCTGCCCCGACCGTGCGGCTGACATCATCAGCGTCACGGACCTGATGGATTTCGACGAGCGCCGGATCGACTGACGCTGCAGGCGGTTACTCCCGCGGCGACGACTCGATGGGCTGCGGCTGCGGAGGGCGGGGAATCCAGCGCGGGACGGCGCGCTTGTAGTCCTCATACATCGCGCCGAAACGGAACCCGAGGTCGCCTTCCTCGTGGAGGCGCACCGTGAGTTGCAGGACGCAGGCGAGGAAGATCCCGTAGAAGGCGAGGGCGGCGGAGCGCAGGAACAGCGCCTCCGCCGCGACGAGCGCGAGCGCGGCCAGATACATGGGGTTGCGCACCCAGCGGTAGAGGCCGCGTTGCACGAGACGCTCCGGCGGTGCGAGCAGGAAGGGTGTGCCCCGGCCTTTGCGCATGAGCAGCCAATGACAGTGCAGGTAGGCGGCCAGCGCGTTGGCGCCGAGGAGCAGGGCCAGGGCGTGATTCCAATTGAGGACGCCCGGCCAGACGGTGCGGGTCTCCAGCATCCGCAGGGGCAGCCAATAAAGAAAGGCCGCAGGCAGCGTCAGGAGAAAGAGCAGATTTTTTACGACAAGCAGCACGCGCTGATCTGGAAGGGGATGGCGTCAGCATGCCGGATGACGCCAATGGAACAAGCGCAGGCCGCGGCTTACGCGAAAAAAGTCCCGCTGCGCAGCGGTATCGCCCCTCCGGCAATCGCTCCGTCGGGACCATGCCGTCCGACCGCGATGGAACCGGTGGGGCTCCGGCGAAAAACACGGACCGCGCGCGGATGATTTTCCGGTGTCCGGCTCAGCTGGGATCATACAGGAGGTGGGCGTCGGTGTCCCGACCGACGCCTGTCGCCGCTGGGACAGCGGCGACCACCCCATGGTCAGGCGCTCATCAGTCGGGAATCGCGTCCAACGGCAGGAGTCCGGCTCAGGCCCCGGGCGCGAGCGGGAGCTCGAGCCAGAAGACGGAGCCGGTGGCGGGAAACTCCGCGCCGACCTTGCCGCCCTGCGATTCGACGAGCTGCTTCACGATGCTGAGGCCGACGCCGTTGCTCTCCTCGCCCGCGGTCGGACGCGGGGAGAGCCGGGCGAATTCCGTGAACAGCGCCGCGCGCTCTTCGGCCGGCACGCCGGGGCCGTCGTCCGCGACCTCGAGGCGCAGGCGCACGCCGCCGGTGCGTGTGCGCACGACGACGCGGCCGCCGGGCGGCGTGAACTTCAGGGCGTTGCTCACGTAGTTGGCCAGCGCCTGGTAAACGTGCCCGGCGTCGCCCTTCGCGCTGGGAATGCCGTCCTCGAGTTCCAGTTGCAGGGCGATCCGCTTGTGTTCCGCGGCCGGCTCGTGCTGCGCGGCGACGGCGCGGGCGAGCAGGTTGAGGTCGCAACGCCCGCCGGGTGCGGCCTCGGCGCCGGGCCGGCGGAGGTTGAGGAAGGTGTCGATGATGCCGCGCATCTGGCGCGCGGAGGCGTGGATGCTCTCGAGGTATTCGGCGACCTCGGGCGGGGCGCCTTTGCGGCGGGCGAGTTCGCCGGACATGAGGATCAGGCAAAGCGGATTGCGCAGGTCGTGCCCGGCGATGCGCATGAAACGCTCCTTGAGGGCAAGCTGTTGCTCGAGCTCGCGGCGCAGGCGGCGGATGGTGAGGTGCGTGTGGATGCGGGCGAGCGCCTCCTCGTGCTGGATGGGCTTCGTGACGTAGTCGACGGCGCCGGCCTCGAAGGCCTTCAGCTTCTCCGCGGTGTCGGTGAGCGCCGTCATGAAGATGACGGGCACGTCGCGCGTCTCCGGCCGCTCCTTCAGGCGGCGGCAGGTGGTGAAGCCGTCGATGCCGGGCATCATCACGTCGAGCAGGATGAGGTCCGGGGCGGTGCGAGCGGTCAGCGCCAGCGCATCCTCGCCGTCCTCGGCGACGAGCAGGGAAAAACCCGCGCCGGCGAGGCACTCGGCGAGCACGCTGAGGTTGGCGGGGGTGTCGTCGACGAGGAGAATGGTCTCAGGCATGGTCGGTGGGGGTGGAGCGGTAGCGGCCGACGAGGGAACGGATGGCCTTCATCTTGAAGCGGGAGGCGAGCTCGATGACCTGTTGCGCGAAGGCCGCCAGCCGCGGGTCCTGCGCGGCGAGTTGCTGGGCGTAGGTGCGCACGGCGAGCACGTCGCCGCTGCTGGCGAGTTCGAAGAGCCGCTCGGCCTGCTCCGCAGCCGGCGGGTGCGGCAGCGCGGGGAAGGGTGCGATCGTCTCGCCCGGCGGGGGCGGCGGAGAGTCGGCGATCTTCCAGCGGAGATCGAGATGCCGGCCGATCAGGCCGAAGAGGTGATCCTCGCGGAAGGGTTTGGCGAGGAAGGCCGCGCAGCCGGCTGCGAGCGCGGCGGCGTGCTGGCCGTCGTGCGCGCTGGCGGAGACGGCGACGATGCACGGGGCGTCGGCGCCGAACTCGGCGCGCAGCCGGCGGGCGGCGGCGAAGCCGTCGAGGCGCGGCATGCGCACGTCGAGCAGCGCGAGGTGCGGGCGGAACTCGCGGGCGAGGCGGACGGCTTCCTCACCGTCGTTCGCCGTGGCGACCTCGAAGCCGAGCGGTTGCAGCAGGTCGGACAGGAGGCGGCGGTTGGGCTCGTGGTCGTCGGCCACGAGCACGCGCCGGACCGGACCCTCGTAACCGCAGAGTTTCCACGGCGTGGCCGAGCCGGCCGGCAGCGTTGCGTCGGGGCCGACCTCGGGGAGCTGCAGCTCGAACCAGAAACGCGTGCCCCAGCCGGGCTGGCTGTCGACCATCAGGCGCGAGCCCATCTGCTCGAGGATGCTGCGGCTGACGTTGAGGCCGAGGCCGGTGCCGCCGGCGCGCTGGCCCTGGTCGCCGAGCTGCGCGAAGGGCTCGAAGAGGCGCTTCTGGTCGGCCGGCGCGATGCCGGGGCCCGAGTCGCTGACGGAGAAGCGCACGGCGGGGCCGTTGCGTTCCATCGAGAACACAACGCCGCCCTGATGGGTGAATTTCACGGCGTTGCTCAGCAGGTTGAACAACACTTGGCGCAGGCGCTGTGCGTCGCATCGCACAGTGCGCGGCAGGTCGGCGGCGAAGGCGGTCTCAAGGCGGAGGTTCTTCTCTCGGGCGCGCGGGCCGAAGACCTCGGCGACGTGCTGCGCGAAGTCGCCCAAGCCGAACTCCGTGGGATGGAGCTCGAGCTTGCGCGCCTCGATCTTGGCGAGGTCGAGCACGTCGTTGATCAGCGCGAGGAGGTGGTCGGCCGACTGGTGGATGATGGCGAGGCCGTTGCGCTGCTTCTCGCTGAGCGCGGGGTCGCGGTTGAGGATCTGCGTGTAGCCGAGGATGCCGTTGAGCGGCGTGCGCAGCTCGTGGCTCATGCTGGCGAGGAACTGGGACTTGGCGCGGCTGGCCTCGTCGGCGGCTTCCTTGGCGGCGCGGAGCGCGCGGTCGGCCTCGCGGCGCGCGGTGATGTCGATGGCCACGCCTTCGAAATACGCGGGCTCGCCGGCGGCGTCGCGCACGACGCGCACGGACTCGGACATCCAGACCCGCGTGCCGTCGCGCCGGGTGATCTCGGACTCGAAGTCCGTGACCTCGTCGGCGTTCCGGATCAGTTGCATGAATTCGGCGCGCCGGTTCGGATCGGTGTAGAACTGCGCGCCGATGTCGGTGATCGCGGCGATGAAGTCGGCGGGCGTGTCGTAGCCGGCGAGGTGGGCGAAGGCGGGGTTGACGCGCAGGAAGCGGCCGTCGGCGCTGGATTGGTAGAGGCCCTCGAGGGCGTTTTCGAAGATGCCGCGGTATTGGCGCTCGGCGCGTTGCAGGGCCTCCTCGGCGGTGCGGCGCTGGACGACGGCGGCGGCCTGCTCGGCGACGAAGTTGAGCAGGCGCAGGGCCTCGTCGTCGTAGGCGTGCGCGTTGTGGTAATCGTGGATCGCGATGATGCCGAGCAGGCGGCCCTCGATGAGGAGCGGGGCGCCGAGGCGCACCGAGGGCGGCACGGCGGGCGGCTGGTAATCACCCTGCGCCCGCAGGAGTCGGGTGAGTTCCTCCGAGGTGATCATGAGCGGCTTGCGGCACTCGATCACATACTCCGTGAATCCGAGACCGCGGCGGCGGGGCGGCGGCGTGACGCCGCGGCCGCGGGTGAGCTCGTCGACGAAGTAGGGGAAGCTGAGGTCGCGGCCGTCGGGGCTGAGGAGGGCGACGTAGAAATTCTTCGCGGGCAGGAGGCCGTCGAGCGTCTCGTGGATCTCGCGGAAGAGGTCGCCGAGGTCGCCGCGGGCGAGCACGGCGCGCGAGATGCGGTAGGTGGCGCGCTGGAGTTGGTCGCGCCGGTATTGGTCCGTGATGTCGAGGCCGACGGTGAGCAGACAGCGCCGGCCGCGGATCTCGAGCAGGTCGGAGGTGAGGTGGACGTAGAGCGGGCGGCCGTCCTTGCGGGTGAACTCGGCCTCGAAGTTCCGCACGTGACCCTTGGCGCGCACGGCGGCGAGGAACTGGGCCTCGCGGCTGCGGCTGGCCCAGAGGGTGATGCCGCGGCCGTCGTTGGCGGCCATGATCTCCTCACGCGTGTAGCCGCCGATGGCGACGAAGGCCTCGTTCACGTCGACGAGGGCGCCGGTGGCGGCATCGCGGATCGTCATGGGTGCCGGGCTGGAGTGGAAGAGCTTGGAAAAATACTCCTGCGATTCGCGCAGCCGGGCCTCGGCCTCGACGCGCTGGAGCGCGGCGACGAGCTGATTGGCGACGAATTCGAGCAGCTGCTGGTCCTCGGGGCGGTAGGCGTCGGGGTTGTCGTAATCCTGCAGCGACACGGCGCCGAGGGCGCGGCCACCGGAGAGCAGCGGGGCGGCGATCCACGCGGCGCAGCGTCCGTAGAGCGGGGCGTAGCCCGTCTCGCGGGTGAAGGCGTCGAGCTTGTCCTCCGTCAGCCAGAGCGGCTGGCCGGTGGCGAGGACGTAGTCGGTGAGGCTGCGCCCGAGCGGACGCGGCGGCGGCACCTCGGGGGCGAAGGCGTTGTTCCAGAGCGGGAACGTCACCCGGTCGTGCTCGCGGTCGTAGAGGGCGATGAAGAAGCTGCGTGCGGGCAGGATCTCGGCCAGCAGCGTGTGCACGCGGGAGAAGAGCGTGGCGTGATCCGGCGCATCGAGCGCGGCGGCGGAGATGCGGTAGAGCGCGGCCTGCTCGCGCTCGCGGCGGCGGCGCTCGGTGAGGTCGATCGCGGTGATGAGCATCGCGGGACGGCCGCCGAGTTCGAAGACGTCGGCGTTGAGCAGCACGTAGCGCGGCTCGCCGGACTTGTTGCGGAACACCGTCTCGTAGCCGTGCACCGCGCCGTGCGTGCGCAGCCGGGCGAGCACGCGCTCGCGTTCCTCGCGGTCGACCCAGACGCCGAGGTCGACCGAGGTGCGGCCGACGACTTCCTCGCGCGTGAAGCCCGAGGCGCGCAGGAAGGCGGCGTTCGGCTCGATGATCCGCGCCGTGGTGAGGTCGGCGAGGAGCATCAGCGCGGGGCTGGCGTGGAAGGATTTGGCGAAATAATCCTCCGACTCGCGCCGCATCGCCTCGATCCGGCGGCGGGTCTCGTCGGCTTCGTAACGCTGGAGCGCGGCGGCCACCTGGCTGGCCACGAAGCTGAAGAACGGCACGTCCTCGGGCTGGTAGGCGCGCTCGTCCTGATAGTCCTGCACCGTGATGTTGCCGACGGACTTCCCGTCGATGACGAGCGGCGCGCCGAGCCAGACCTTGCACCAGCCGAAGCGCGGGGCGTAGCCGGTGCGCCGGCGGAAGGACTCGATCTCGTCGTGGCGGAGCAGGAGAGGCTGGCCGGTGCGGATGACGTAGTCGGACAGGTAATGGCCGTGCGGGCGCGGCGGCGGCGGCGGCGTGACCTCGTCGATGAAGAGCGGGAACGACACCTCGTCGCGCGCGGCGTCGAGGCGGGCGACGAAGAAGTTTTTGGCCGGCATCAGCTCCAGGAGCGCGGCGTGGATGCGCTGGAGCAGCTCCGGGAGGTTCGTGGCGCTGCGCGCCGCCTCGGAGATGCGGTAGACCGCGGCCTGCTCGCGCTCGCGGCGGCGGCGCTCGGTGATGTCGAGCGCCACGAGCACGGCGCAGGGCTCGCCGTCGATGCGGACGACCTCGGCGTTGATGGAGATGTCCTTGAGCTGGTTGCGCCGGTTGCGGAAGCGCGCCTCGAAATCCTGCACGCGGCCGGCTTGCTGGAGGCGCGTGCGGTATTCGATCCGCATGCGGTCGTCGTCCCAGATGCCGAGATCGACCACCCGGCGGCCGATGGCCTCCTCGCGGGTGAGCGCGCCGGCTTCGAGGAAGGCGGCGTTGGCGTCGACGAGCACGCCGTCGGAGAGGCGCGTGACCGCCATCATGGCCGGGCTGGCGAGGAACGCGCGCAGGACGTTCTCGTTGAAAGGCGCGGCGGAGGGCGGGCGGGAGTCGGCCATGACCGGGCGCATCTTTGCCGGCGCCTTCCCGGCGGCAATGCCGGACTGGTCCCCGCCGCACATCACCGGGAGCGGCCGCCGCGGCAGACGAGGAACACGACGCAGGCCACGAGCGTCCAGAGCAGGAGCGCCGCCGGTCCGGCGGACGGAAATCCGGCATCGGGCGGGGGAAGCGTGGCGAGCGAGGGCATGGTCCGGGCGGGCGGGGTGGAAAAACATCCGGGGCGCCCCGCTCGCAAGCAGGACGCCCCGTTGTTTTTACCCCAGTTGTTTTCCCGGCGCCGCCGGAGCGCGCGCCGGAAGGCGAAAGATCAGTGCAACGAGCGAAGGTAGGCGATGACCGCGAGGGCATCCGCTTCGTTGAAGCGGAACTGCGGCATCGGCGGGCGCGGCAGCGAGCCGTCGGGGCGCATGCCGTTCGTGAGGAAGCGGAGCGCGTCGGCGTCGTTCATCGACGGCAGGCCGGCGATCGGCGGGGCGACGGGCGACCACGGCATCTCGACCGTGGGCTGGAAGGGCAGCGCGGCGCCCTTGAGCCAGTGCTCCATCACGAATTCGCCCTTCTGGTCGCGGGGCGAGTGGCAGTCGGCGCAGAGGCCGACACGCTCGACGAGGTAGCGGCCGCGCTCGAGTTGCGCGCTCTGGCCGGCGGGGGCCTGGGCGTGGGCGCCGATGGTGACGGACACGAGGAGGGCGAGGAAGGAGAGGAGGCGGGACGGGTTGTTCATGGGCGTGGGAAAAGGATGGGCGGGCAGCGGAATAATCACGCGAGCGCGAGGGCCGTGAGGATCGCACCCAGCACCGCGGCCTGGATCAGGCCGGCGACGCAGGCCCAGGCGGGCAGAGGGTGCGCGGTGACTTCGGTGAGCGGTTGCGGGATCATGGCGGGAGCGGAGTGGGTGAGGTTCAGGCGACGCGCGCCTGCTGGCTGGCGCCGTCGCGCGCGCCGGTCTTCATCGTCTCGGCGAGCACCCAGTAAACCTTGCTCCAGGCGGCGCGGGTTTCGGCGGTGAAGTCGGGGCCGAGGCCCTTCTCGAGCGTCCAGAGCAACGCGGCACCGACGGTCTCGTAATGTTCGTCGCGCACGTGGTAGGCGACGTGGCGGCGGCCGAGCTCGCGCACGGCGGGCACGATGGCGGCGAGCCGGTCGAGGCTGCCGACGCACAGCGCGAGGGCCTGCATGAGCTTGCGGCCCTGCGCGGCCATGTCGCCGTGGAAGAGCGCGCGCAGCGCGGGATCGAGTTCGAAGAGACGCGTGTAGAAAAGGGCGGCGGCCTGATCGGCGATGGGAGCGATCTTGTGGAACGAGTCGCGGACCAGCTGGATTTCTTGGGGAGTCATGGGGAAAGGACGTGGGCGGTGGAGCGGGATCATCATGCCAGAGACTGCGGCGGCGCGGTATGGGCCGGCGGGACGCTGGCCCTTCGGCTAGGAACGCAGAGCGCCGCGCGCTGCCCGCTTTACTTCGGTCCTGCGGCGCGCATGCTGCCGCGCGTGGAAAAAATCCTCGTGATCGACGATGATGCGAAAATGCGCCGCCAGATCGCCACGCTCCTGGCGGCGGAAGGCTACGCGACGCTCGAGGCGCACAACGGCAAGGAGGGCGTGGCCCTCGCGCAAACGGAGAAGCCGGACCTCGTCGTGTGCGACATCACCATGCCGGAGATGAACGGCCACCGCGTGCTCCAGGCGATCCGCGAGCAACCGGTCACGGCGCACGTGCCTTTCATCTTTCTCACCGGCTGGGGCGAGCGCGAAGACCTGCGCGCCGGCATGAATCTCGGCGCCGACGATTATCTCGTGAAACCGGTCGAGCCGGCCGAGCTGATCGCCGCCGTGCAGGCGCGCCTGCGCCGTCGCCAGCAATCCGGGGCCGCCCGCCGCGCCACCGCGTCCGATGCGACGCCTGAGGCGATCGCGCAGGCGCTGGGTCTCACGCCGCGCGAGGCGGAGATCCTCCACTGGGTCGTGCAGGGCAAGACGAACCCCGAGATCGGCCTGATCCTCGGCATCCAGCTCACCACGGTGAAGAAGCACCTCGAGAGCACCTTCGTGAAGCTCGGCGTGGAGAACCGCACCGCCGCCGTCACGCTCGCGCTCGAGAAGGTCGTCCCGCAGGGGTGAGACGGAACGCAGGCACGACGCCTGCGCTCCGGATTTTTCCGCTCCGCTAAGCCGTTGGTCCGCCGCGCAGCTTCGGAAAAACGCGGTCGGGCGACTCGTATCCGAGGACTTTCAGTGGCGCCTGCGCGAGCCACGACGAGAGTTCCACGGGCGATTTAGCGCTGTCGGCGTGCGCCAGGCAGATCAGTTCGTTGATGCTGCCGAGCACGGCCCGGCCGGGGATCGGTGCCCATTGGACCTCGGACACCTCGGGCACGATCCAGCGCTGGAATTGAAACTCGAGCTCGGTGCCGGCGAAGTTCCGGCGCATCGTCTCGATGCCCCGTTTGATCAAGGTGCTCTCGTCGTCCACGACGCGCGCCGACGTGACCAGCGGATACAGCGAAGCTGTGTTACAGAAAATCAGGTAGCGGCAGCCGCGGTCGCGGAATTCGTGCACGCACCAGTCCGCCACGCGGTTGGCCACCGGCGGCGGCGTGACAGGCACGGCGATCTGAAGGCGCCGTGCGAGCGTCTTGCTCGGGCGAAAAGTGAGCATCGGCGCGACGAAATCCCGTGCGCGCGCCCATGGCAATCCTGGCTGGGCACCGGGCGTCGCCTTGGTAATATGAGCCCGATGTCGGTGCCGGTTTCCCTCTTTGACCTGACCGAGGCGTTCGATCTTCCGCCCGAGTGGGGCGCGTGGCTCGACCGCGAGCGCGGCGTGGTCGTCACACTCGACCCCGAAACGCTGGCGGCGGGTGAGGACGCCGCCGCCGATGAATTGGGCGAGTTGGTGGACGAGGCCATGCTCGCGGCGGCACGTGCGATCGCAGCGGGCGATCCGCGTTACCTGGCGCTGCCGGACGGATTCGATTTCCACGAACATCGGCATATGGAGCGCTTCGTGCACGGCCTGACGGCACCGCGCGTCGCGGAAGAGCTCGCCCGCGCCCTCCGCGGTGCCGGCACCTTCAGGCGTTTCAAGGACACCGCGCGGCGTCTCGGCGTGATCGAAGATTGGTTCACTTACCGTCAGGCGACGATGGAGCGGCACATGCTCGAGTGGGCGGAGGCGAACGGCGTTGCCGTGGACCGTGCGCCCCGCCGTTGACGGCGTCGCTGGCGGCGAAGAAGGCGCGAGCAAGCTCGCGGCCTGCGGCGTGAATCCTCAGCCGGGATCATGCAGGTGGTGGGCGTCGGTGCCCCTACCGATGCCTGCCGCCGCTGGGACAGCGGCGACCACCCCATGGTCAGGAGCTCATCAGTCGGGAATCGCGTCCAACTGCATGAGTCCGGCTCAGTCCTTCGTCGGGGCCGTCAGGCCCTCGTGCTCGATGCGTTCGCGCATCTTGGCGAGGCTTTCGCGCACGAGTTGGCCCATCGTCGCGCAGGCGAGGAAATCCTTCGCGCCGTAATGGTCGGCGAGGCCTTCGCGGAGCTGTTGCACGTGCTCGTCGGGCGCGATGCGGTCCACGGCCATCGCCTCGAGCAGCGCGGTGAGGCGCAGGTTCGCGAGCTCGGCGCGCTGGAGCATGAGGGTCTGCTCCTCGCGTTGATACTGGTAGGCGGTCTTGGCGTGGAGGTGGCTGGTGCAGAACTCGACCAGCGGGAAGTTGTCCTTGAAGAACTGCGGCAGGTAGAAATTTTTCCGGCCGTGGTAGCTCTGCTGGTCGAAATCCATCGAGCGGATGCGCACCTGCGCGCCCTCGAAATCGGGCGTGATGACGACGACGAAGTTGTAGCTGCGCATGTCGCCGAGCAGGCGGATGAAGCAGCGCTCGTTGAACTTCACCAACTCCTTCGCGATGCGGATCGGGCGCAGGTCGGCGTTATCGAGCCATTTGGCGATGAACACGTCCCCCGGGATGCCGGCGATGTGCTCCTCGATGAGCGTGTTGCCGTGGGTGAGGAAGTTGAGGCGGTTCGGCGAGAGCAGGTGCTCGAGCTCGAGGCCGTAGACGCGCGAGGCGTCGGCGCGCTTCACGTAGAAGTAGTCGGGATTCTCGTTGTAGGCGTTCACGATCCGCACGCGGAACGGCATCGAGTTGCCGAAGCTGCAGAAATCCACGCGGTCGATGTAGAGGTGCTGCATCACCGAGAAGTCGCCGTCGACCTTCAGCAGTGCGTAGATGCGTTTCAGGCCTTCATTGATGACCGCCATTTCCTCGGCGCGGTAGATGACGCTGTCCCAGAGGGTGTTCTTTCCGTCGGCGTCGACCAGCGGCATCGCCTCCTGGAAATCGCGCAGGCGCTCGTAGGTCACGGGCAGGTCGCGCTCGCGCCGGTAGCGGCGCAGGTAGCCGCGCAACTCGTCGCGGATCGGATAACTCGGCTTCTTCGGCGTGCGATCCTGAATGATGTAACCGGGCGCGGACATGAGCGGGCAGGGTAGGCCGCCGGGCGGGCGAGGCAACCGCGGAGACGCCTAGGCGGCAAGGAGCCGTTCGCACAAGGAGCGCAACCGGGCGCGGAGCGGCTGGCTGCGCTCGGCGAACGCGCGCTGGAGCCGTTCGTATTCCGCGCGACCCTCGGGCGTCTCGATGGCGATGGCGGCGAGCCCGAGCGATGTGCAGTCATAGGGACTCGCGCGCATGTCGACTTCGCGGATCTCGCGGGCGAGCTCGAAACAATCGGCCATCAGCTCACTGGACGTGAACGGCGCCAATTTGAACGCCCACTTGTAGAGATCCATGTTGGCGTGCAGGCAGCCGCGCTGCTCGAGCTGGTTCGTGGTGGTGCGTTCGGGTTGCAGGCGATTGAGCGGACGCGCGGCGGGCGTGAAAAAACGGAAGGCGTCGAAGTGTGAGCAGCGGATGGGCAGCGACTCCGTGATGCGCGCGGTCTCCTCGGGCGAATAGCGCAACGGCAGCCGCGCGTGCCGCACCTCCCCGGCGTCGAGCCGGTAAACCATCGCCCATTCGTGCAACCCGAAGCAGCCGAAGGAGGGCGGACGCTCGTGCGTGGCGCGCAGCAGGCCGGCGAGCCAGACGAGCGAGGCGCGACGCTTGGGGTCGAACGCGGCGCAATTCACCGCCACGCCGCCGTCGCGCTCGTGGTATTCGGGCCAGCGCAGGTAATCGCGCGCCGCCGCACCGAGCAGCACGACATCCGGGCCCGGATGCCAGCGGCGCAGCCAGCTCGGGCGATACGAGTAGTATTCCCAGAGGAAATCCTCGACGGGGTGCTTCTCGCCGCGGGACTGCCGGGCCTGGTGCGGATCGGTCCACGCGCGCACGCGTTGCTCGTGCGCGCTCCGCCGCCCGAGCCACTCGGACTCAGGGAGCTGGACAAGATCGGTCGCGCTCGCGTTCACGCGCCCACGAGAAGCCCGGCGCGGCGGGAAATCAACCGCAACGTCACCTGCGCAGCAGCAGGCGGCGCACGCCTTCGATTGGCGGCTCCGTGACGGGCCGGAACCGGACGGCCCACGCGTGGTTTTCCGCCAGCGCGTGCAACGCATAGATCGAGGCCTCGTGGTTCAGGATCGCGCCGCTGAGCCCGCACGGCACAGGCGTTTCGCCGAAGAGTTTTTGCGTGACCAGCCGCGCCTGCGCGACCAACTCCGCGAGCGTGGCGGCGAGGGCGGCTTGGGCGGGATGGCAACCCTCTGCGGCGAGCGCGAGCACGCGCGGCGCGAAGGCGGCGATGCGGGCGTTGGCCTCGGCGTCGGTGTAGAAGAAGCGCGTGTTGGCCGGGGCGTCGGCGAGGCCGGTGTGCGCGCGCAACGCGTCGCCCAGCGCGGAGGCCGGCGCCCAGCCTTGCAACTCCAACAACGCGTGCGCCAGCGCGCGCCGCCCGAGGTCGAAGCCGCTGCCGGGATCGCCGAACTTCCAGCCCAGACCGCCCGCATAGTGCGTCGTGCCGTCGAATCCGCGCGCGGCGACGAACGAGCCGGTGCCGGCGTGCAGCACGAGCCCGGGCGCGCCGTCGGTTGCCAACTCAAGCACCGGCAGCGAGTCCGGTCCGGTGATCACGCGGCCGTGATCGCGCAGCGTGGCGGCGAACTCGCGCCAGAAAACCGGGCTGCCCGCCAGGTAGAGATGCGTGGCGGCGATCTTCGCCTTGGCGTCCGCGACTTTCGCTGGGTCGATCAGCGCGCCGAGCGCGGCGACGAGCAGGGCGCCCGCTTTTTCCGGGCCGGCGTGGCTCGGGTTGCAGCCGGGCGCGACGTGGCGCGCGACGATCTCTCCGGAGGCGGAGTCGACGAGGATCAATTCTGTCTTCGTGCCGCCGCCGTCGACGCCGATGAGGTAGGTGGAGCCCACGGTGCCGACGAAAGACACGAAAGGGCGGCCCGACGATTCAAAATCGGCGGACCCTCGCGGACGACTCAGCCGGGATCATGCAGGAGGTGGGCGTCGGTGTCCCTACCGACGCCTGTCGCCGCTGGGACAGCGGCGACCACCCCATGGTCAGGAGCGCATCAGTCGGGAGTGGCGTCCAACGGCATGAGTCCGGCTCAGGCCAGCTGGCGGCTGAGACGGCCGGCGTAGCGCTGGCCGAGCTCGCGGTTGAACTCGATCGCGCCGGGCAGGTTCTGGCTGCGGAGGATCGGCGGGGTGTGGCCGTGCGCGCGGAGCCAGGCGATGGTCTCGAGCGAGAGGAGGTTGAGCAGCATCGCGCCGACGACGGTCGAAGTCGGGCCGCCCATGACGCCGTCGCCGGTGTCGATGAGCGCGTCGCCGAGGCTGCCGCAGTTATCGAGCGTGTAGTCGGCGATCTCGTGGAGCTTCTTGCCGCCGGGATGCACGGTGCCGACCTGTTGCGCCATGGCGACGGAGGTGAGGGCGACGACGGTGAGGCCGCGGGCCTTGGCGTGGAGCGCGACTTCGATGGGGGAGGAATTCTTGCCGGAGTTGGAGATGACGAGGAAGACCTCGCCGGGGCGGAGCTGGTATTGGCGGTCGTAGCGTTCGACGAGCTTCGTGCCGTAGCCGACGAGGTTCTCGATGAAGCCGCCGGTGGGATCGTAGAGGCCGGTGATGCAGACGAGGCCGCCGGCGCGGCCGATGATCTCGCGGGCGATGACCTCGCTGTGGCCGCTGCCGAAGGTGTGCATGACGCCGCCGGCGGCGATGGCGCGGCCGACGACTTCGCCGAGCTTGGTCAGGGTGGCGGCGTTGGTGTCGCGTGCGCGTTGGAGGAGCGCGGTGGCGCGGGAGAAATAGGTGTCGGCGAGGGAGGACATGAGGTAGGCGCGGAACTAGAAGAGCAGGGCGAAGGAGAGGGAGCCGAAGACGTCGCGTTTGCGCTGCCCGTAGAAATCCTTGGTGCGGTAGTTCTGCGTGTAGATGAGGCGGAACGAGGGCCAGTTCAGCGCGAGGCCGGCGTTGAGGTCGGCGACGACGGGGCGTTTGCGCACGGAGTGGCTGTCGCTCCAGGTGTTGCCGTCGAGGAAGATGTTGCGGGCGACGAGGCGCAGGTCGGCGGCGGCGAAGGCGTAGGCGGAGAACGCGGCGGGCGCATCCACGGCGCCGCTGCCGGCGCGGATGAGGTCGTGACCGAAGTCGGCGGGAAGGTTCGGGCCAATGCGCACGGAGGCGCCGAGGGAGGCGTGGGTGTGGACGTTGCCGAGCACGACGCCGGCGCGCGGGATGACATCGAACCAGGACGACTTGAATAATTTCCGGCGCAGTTCGAAGGCGAGGTTCAGGCCGGGCTCGTCGCGGAGTTGGTTGTCCCAGCCTTGGGCGTGGGGGACGTTGATGACGTCGTGCCAGCCGTTCTGGAACTGTTCGCCGAGGGCGGAGGGGCCGACGACGCCGAGGCTGAACTCGGCGACGTAGCTGGTGTCGCCTTCGATGGCGTGAAAGCCGGCGGCGGCGTAGAGCCAGCCGGCGTAGGGACGGTCGCTGGGGTTGAGCGCAGCGGTGTCGGTGTCCTCAGGCGTGAAGATGTCCTGTCCGAGCGAGACGGCGAGCTTGCCGCGATCGAGCTTGGGCTTGGCACCGAAGGGAATGAGCCGGTTGACCTGTTCGAGGGTGCGCTGGGCCGCGAGGGTGAGCGTGTTCTGCGGGCCGCCGTCGTAGAGGAAGGTGACGCGCGCGCCCTGCGTGTAATGGCGATCGGAGCCGGCGAAGAACTTGTCGTTCTCGAAGCTGACGACGAGGGCCTTGAAGCGCAGCTCGGTGGGATCGGGTGCGGTCGCGGCGAGGTCGTCAGCGGCGGAAACCCAGGCCGCAGCCGGCAAGGCGGCGGCGAGGGCGAGCGACAGGAGGCGGAGGCGGGTGGGTGCGCGCACGCGGTCAGGGCTTGCAGGCGATGACCTCGATCTCGACGCGGCAATCGAGCGGGAGCTTGCCGGCCTGGATGGTGGTGCGGGCGGGTTTGTGCGGGGCGAAGGCGGCCTCGTAGATGGCGTTCATCTTGGCGAAGTCGGCCATGTCCTTGAGATAGACGGTGGACTTGGCGACGTCCTGGAGCGTGAGGCCGGCGGCGCCGAGGACGGCGCGGATGTTGGCGAAGACCTGATGGGTTTGCGGCTCGATGTCGCCTTCGACGAGCTTGCCGGTGGTCGGATCGAGCGGCGTCTGGCCGGAGCAAAACACGAAGGGACCGGCGTGGATCGCGTGCGAATAAGGACCGATGGCAGCGGGGGCTTGGGGAGCGGTGATGACTTTCATGAGGAGGATGAGTTTATCAGGATTTCGTGCGCAGGATCATCTGATAGGGCAAGCTCAGTTCCAAATTGGTGTCGTTGAGCTGTCGAACCTGCACGCGTTGATCGAGTCCCTTGATGTCCACCTCGATGGCAGGCCCGAAGATTTCTTTAATTTTCCGATAATCTTCTCCGATCTGTCGCAGAATCTCTCCGCGATACTGATCCGGATCTACCAGTGCGATGCCTGTTGAGACGTAGAGGGCTTTGATGTCACGTCCGAATTGAACCTCGTCGATAAAGCGGTTCAAATAGGCAGTCCGCTCGAAGAAGGTGTCGGTTGCTGCAAGCTTTGCCACAAACGTTACGTCGAAGCTTGAGACCTCATCGGAGGTTTTGGCTGAAGAGAACAGGCGATAGCCGGTGGCCAACGGCAACTCGATGTATCCCGTGCGCACGAAAACATCCTTCTTTTGAGCGGCCTTCTCCCTTAGCAAGCGCAACGCCTCTTGCAGGGCCTTGATCCGTTCGTCCGGTTTTTTATGGTCTGAACTAATCGTCAACGTGAGTGTTACCGTATCGGCACGCTTGATCAGGCGGACAGGCGAGCCAGAAGAATGACCACCGCGATTGCGGGGATCGAAGCCGTTCGACGAAGCTGA
>JAMPXH010000045.1 GCA_023701285.1 Candidatus Didemnitutus sp. | reverse complement strand
GCCGCCGCCGGAGCTGCCGGCAGCGAAGCCCGTGCACGACTGGCGCACGGGCTTCCTCGACGCGACCGCGTTCAAGAGCGAGTTCCGCCCCTTCGCCTTCGATCCGGACAAGCCGCGCTACGGTGCCGGCGGGGCGCGGATCGTGGATGTGCGCGTGGAGGACCCGGGCGGCGAGCGACTGGCGTCCTTCAAAGGCGGCGAGGAGGTGGTGCTGTGCATCCGCGCGGAGGCGACCCGGGAGATTCCGCGGCCCATCCTCGGTTTCTATCTGAAGAACCGGCAGGGCCAATACGTCTTCGGCGACAATACCTATCTCACGAATCTCGGGCGCGAACTCGTCGTGCCCGCCGGCGGCAGCGTGGAGGCACGCTTCCGCTTCCAGATGCCGCTGCTCCCCTACGGTCCCTACGTCGTGGCGCCGGCCCTCGCGAGCGGGGACCAGGATCACCACGTGCAGCTCGACTGGCTGCACGAGGCCCTGGTCATCGAGTCACTCACCAACCGTCCCGAACGCGGCCTTGTCGGTCTGCCCATGCTCGACATCGAAACCACGATCCAACCACCCGCCCCGGCCGATGCCCGCTGATCCGTCCTTTTCCCTTTCCGAAACCCAATCCGATCCGCGCATCGCCCGGCTGCTGCAGGATCGCGCCTATTTGGAAAAATCCCTCCACCTCCACCGACCCAGCGTCGCCAACGTGCTCAAGGACGGGCGGCATCGGTTGAATCTCCTCGGCGAATGGCTGCTCGGCCGCCTGCTCCCTCAACCCTGTCCGCAGCGCCTTCGTCACGTCACCTGGCAGATCGATCATCCCGTGGGCACGCCCGTCATGCCATGCGGCCCGTGGATTTCCATCGAAGGCCGGATCAACGATGTCGACGGACGCGCCCCGCGCGCGGTCTTCGCCCTCGTCGGCCAGCGTCGCGTCGAAGCGGAACTCAAATCCGGCAAGGACGGACGCCCTCGTTTCCATCTCCACTTCCGCTCGAAGCCCGGCCTGAAATTCGTGCGCCTCTTCGCGGAACTCGCCAACCGCATCGTGATCCCCCTCGGCTACCGTCTCGCCTGGTGCGGCAAGCGCTGGCGTCCCCATTCCACCAGGCTCCAACCGCCGCCCGCCCCCGAATCCATCCGCCTCCGCCCCTGCCCGAGTCCGCGCGTCTCCATCATCGTCCCCGTCTACAACCAGACCGCCTACACGCTGCGCTGCCTCGACAGCATCGCGGAGAACACCGACGGCGACTACGAGGTCATCGTGATGGACGACTGCTCACCCGAGCCGGAGATCGCCCAACTCGCCCGCGTGCCGCACCTGCGCGTGCACCGCAACGACTCCAACCTCGGCTTCGTGCGCAGCTGCAACGCCGGCGCCCAACTCGCCCGCGGCGAGTTCGTCCTGTTCCTCAACAACGACACCGAAGTCACCCCCGGCTGGCTCGCCGCCTTGCTCGGGACTTTCGCCCGCCACCCGGACGCCGGGCTCGTCGGTGCCAAGCTCGTTTACCCCGACGGTTCCCTGCAGGAGGCTGGCGGCATCATCTGGCGCGACGGCACGGGCTGGAACTACGGGCGCGACGACGAGCCGGAAAAGCCGGAATACAACTACGTCCGCCGCACCGACTATTGCTCCGGCGCCTGCATCATCCTGCCCCGCGAGTTGTTCGCGCGGCTCGGCGGCTTCGACCAGCGCTACGTGCCGGCCTACTGCGAGGACTCGGATCTCGCCTTCCAAGTCCGCGCCGCCGGTCGCGAGGTTTACTACCAGCCGCGCGCCATCGTCGTGCACCACGAAGGCCGCAGCAACGGCACCGACACCGCGCAGGGCGTGAAGCGCTACCAAGTCGTCAACAACGCCAAGCTCGTCGCACGCTGGCACGAGACCCTGCAGCGCGAGCAAGGTGCCGCCCCCGAGCGCGACCTCTTCCGGGCGCGCGAGCGCAGCCTGCGCCGCAAGGTCATTCTCTTCATCGACCACTACCTGCCGCAGTTCGACCGCGATGCGGGCTCGCGCACCATCTTCGCCTACGTCGAATTCTTCCTCGCGGCCGGATTCTCCGTGAAATTCCTCGGCGACAATTTCGCCGGCGAGGAACCCTATCTGACCGAGCTGCAGCAGCGCGGCGTGGAGGTGCTGCATGGACCGTGGTTCCAAGAGAACTGGAGCCACTGGCTCGCACAGCACGGCGCGCAGCTCGACTACGTGCTGCTCAGCCGCGCGAACGTCTCCCTCCGCTACCTCGACGCCGTGCGCCGGCACACCCGGGCCAAGCTCCTCTTCTACGGCCACGATCTGCTCTCGCGCACCCTCGCACACCAATTCCGGCTCACCGGAGAACGCAAGGCAGGCGAAGAGGCCGCGCGCTGGCTGAAAATGGAACAACAGGTCTTCGCGCAGGCCGACGTGGTCTATTATCCCTCGCACGAGGAAATCCGCATCCTCGCCCGCGAGCATCCGCAGCTCGTCGCCCGCACCCTGCCGCCCTACGTGTTTCACTCCACTTCGCCGGTGCGCTACCGCGATCACCTGGCCGCACGCGCGGGCGTGCTCTTCGTCGGCGGCTTCCGGCATCTGCCGAACGTCGACGCCATGATGTGGTTCGCGCGCGAAGTGTGGCCGCAAGTAGCCGCGCAGCTGCCCACGTTGAAGCTCACCATCGCCGGCGCGCATCCCCCACCGGAAATTTGCTCCCTGGCCGGTCCGTTGGTGGATGTGACCGGCTATGTTTCCGACGAGCGCCTGCACGCGCTGTATCGCTCGCATCGCCTCGTCATCGTGCCGTTGCGTGTCGGCGGCGGCATCAAGGGCAAGGTCATCGAGGCGCTGTGGCACGGCATGCCCGTGCTCACCACGCCCGTCGGCGCGGAAGGCATTCCCGAGGCGGAAACATGCCTGCGCGTCGTGCCCGCCGAGGATTTCGCCGCGAGCTTGGTCGCCCTGGTAGACTCGCCCGGACAACTCCTGGCGCTCGCGGATGCCGGCCCGGGCGTGATCGAGCGCCATTACTCCCCGGCCGCGCTGCACCGCGTGTTCAGCGAACATGTCGAACTGCCCGCTTCATGAGCACCATTCATCGCTCCCGCGCCCCGCTCCGCCTCGGTCTCGCCGGCGGCGGCACCGACGTCTCGCCCTACAGCGATGAGTTCGGCGGCCGCGTGCTGAACGCCACCATCAACCTCCATTCCTACTGCTCGTTGATCCCGGCGCAGGACGGCCGCGTGCACTTCGCCGCGACCGACCGCCACGAGACGTTTGCCGCGGCGGCGGTCGCCGAGCTCCCGCTCGATGGAGCGCTCCCGCTGCACAAGGCGGTCTACAATCGCGTCGTCCGTCAGTTCAATGGCGGCCGCCCGCTGCCCTGCCGGCTCGTCACCTACTCCGACGCGCCCGCCGGCTCGGGCCTCGGCACGTCCTCGACCATGACGGTCGCGATCCTCGGCGCCTTCGCCGAATGGTTGAAACTTCCCCTCGGCGAATATGAACTCGCGCACACCGCCTTCGAGATCGAGCGGCTCGAACTCCAGCTCGCCGGCGGCAAGCAGGACCAATATGCGGCGGCGTTCGGCGGCTTCAATTTCATGGAATTCCACGCGGGCGATCGCGTGATCGTGAACCCGCTGCGCATCCGCGCCTCGACGCGCAACGAACTCCAATCCAGCCTGCTGCTCTACTATACGGGCGTGTCGCGCGATTCCGCCACGATCATCTCGGAACAGATCCGCAACGTGCATGCCAAGTCCGCCGACTCGGTCAACGCAATGCACCGTCTGAAGGCCGAGGCGATCCAGATGAAGGAGGATCTGCTCCGCGGCGACCTGATCTCCTTCGCCCAGGTGCTCGGCCGCTCCTGGCTCTCGAAAAAGGCCATGGCGCACGCGATCAGCAACGCCTCGATCGAGGCGGTCTTCGCCGCCGCCCACGCGGCCGGCGCGCTCTCCGGCAAGGTCTCCGGCGCCGGCGGCGGCGGCTTCATCATGTTCATGATCGATCCGTGCCGGCGCGAGGAGGTGACCCACGCCCTCGCCGCCTTTCCGGGTGCGCTCCAGCGTTTTCAGTTCACCGAGACCGGCGTCGAGACCTGGACCGTGCGTCCACCCCACAGCCACTGATCCATGCGAACCATCGAACACCCGCAACTGCCCGGACCGCTGCACATCGGCGACGACGAGCCGAGCCTCAGCCGCGACGAGCTCATCGCGCTCTACTGGCACCATCATCCCCGCTTCCGTTTCCTGAAAATGGCGCCGCGCGCCGCCCGGCTCCTCGATCTGGGCGCCGGCAGCGGCGGCCTCGCCGTCTGGAAACAGTGGCAGGCCCCTGCCCGCCCCGACCTCGAGCTGCACGGCTGCGATTTGCAGCGAGGCGAATACGCTGCGCGCTACGCCGCGTTCCATGTCCTGGACTTCGACGGTGTGCGTCTCCCCTATCCGGACGGGTTTTTCTCCGCCGCGCTTTCGTCCCACGTGATCGAGCACCTGCGCGATCAGGAACACTTCGCCCGCGAAATCCACCGCGTGCTCCAGCCGGGTGGACGCGTCTATATCGAAACGCCCACGGAAGCATCCTGCCGGTTTCCGCCGCGCGAATTCTTCCTCCGCGCGCAGCTGCCGACCACGACGATCAATTTCTTCGACGACCACACGCACACCCGCGCGCTCCGCGGTCCGGAGCTGACCGGACTGTTCGAACGCGCCGGCTTCGCCACCTGCGAGGCGGGCGTCATCCGCACGCCGTATCTGGAGGAAGTGCTCCTCGCCAAAGCCGCCGCCCGGCAGGATGAAGAACTGGGCAGCTACGGTCTTTGGTCCAAACTCGGTTTCGCCCATTATGGACTCTTCGAAAAACCACGGGGCTGACACGGCGATCGTCCTCACGGGCGGTCGCGGCACCCGGCTCGGCGCCGCGACCGAGCGCGTGCCGAAACCGCTCCTGCCCGTCGCCGGGCGGCCGTTCCTCTTCCATGTGCTCGACCACCTTGTCGCCCAGGGCGTGCGCCGTGTCGTGTTCGCCACCGGCTATCTGAGCGAGCAGTTCCCTCCGCTCTTCGGCACGCAGTATCGCGGCATGGCCATCGTCCACTCGCCCGAGACCGAGCCGCTCGGCACCGGCGGCGCCGTGCGGCAAGCGTTCGCCCGGATCGATGCCCGCGCCGCGTTCGTGCTGAACGGCGACACCTATTTCCCGACGGACCTCGCCGCCCTCGACGCCTTGGGCGGACCCGGCATTGCCCTCGCGCTGACGCTCCGCCCCGTGCCGGACACGGCGCGCTACGGCTGCGTGACGCTCGATGGCGACCGCGTGACCGCACTCGTGGAAAAGGGACGCACCGGGCCCGGCCTCATCAACGGCGGCGTTTACCGCCTCGACCGTGCCGCGTTCGACGCCGACGCTCCGTCCGGTCCGTTTTCCCTCGAGCGCGAGCTTTTCCCTCGCTGGGTGGCGGAGCGGCGCGTGCGCGGACTCGCCTCTGACGCCTACTTCATCGACATCGGTGTGCCGGAAGATCTCGCCCGCGCGCAGACCGATCTCGCCCACCGCTGAATCGCCCCCTCCGATGGCCAAGGCCCTTTTTCTCGACCGCGACGGCACGATCATCCGCCATGTGCCGTATCTGCACCGGCCCGAGGACGTCGAGCTCACTCCCGGCGCTGCGGACGCACTGCACGCCGCTCGCGCCGCTGGCTATCGGTTGTTCCTGCTCACCAATCAATCCGGCGTCGCCCGCGGCTACTTCACGCTCGACGAGGTCGAACGCGTCAATGCCCGGATGTTCGCCTTGCTGAATCTCGGAGTGGAAGCGTTCGCAGGGGTCTGCATCGCCACCGAGCACCCCGACGAACCGCCGGTCTATCGCAAGCCGTCGCCGCGCTACATCCTCGAGATGATGGCCGCGTATCGCCTCGATCCAGCGCAATGCTGGATGGTCGGCGACAACGAGAGCGACTGGCACGCGGGGTTGCAGGCGCACATCCGGGTGGCCGCGGTGCGATCGGATCTGTTCAGCCCGACGGCCGCCGGGATCGCGCACGCGCACGCGCTGCCGGTGTTCGAAAGTCTCGGCGGGTTTGTCGCGCACTTGCTGCCCGCCCACGAAGCATGAGCCCCCAAGTCTCCAATTCTGCGCCCGCCAACCCGTCCGCCTGCGCCGTCAGCCCGGCACGGCGTTGGCTGGTGGCCGGATCGTGGACTGCGTTTGTGGTCGCGCTGCTCTTCTACGCCGGCTCCGTGCTGCGCGTGGATCCGATGCGCACCGAGCTGACCAATCTCGATCCGCGCCCCGACGCGGTGGAATATTTCGCCCTCGCCCGTTCGCTCCTCTCCACCGGCGCCGCGGAAATCCGCATCGGAGATGAGATCCTGCCATCACGCTATCCCGTGGGCTTTCCGGTGTTGATGCTGCCGTGGCTGGCGGCGTTGCCGGAGGCACAGGCGCTCGCCGCGCCCGTTCGCACCAATCAGACACTCGGCCTCCTGCTGCTCGTCGTCGTCTTCGCGTGGCTGCACCGGAACGGTCGGTCTGGGTCGGCGGGTTTCGTGGTTTTGCTCCTCGCGACGATTCCGGCCTTCACCGCGCTCGCCCGTTCGACGCACAGCGACTTGAGCGGCGCCGTTTTCGTGGTGTTTGCCTTCCTGCTGATTGCGGGTGGCCTGCGGACGAACCGCAGCGGGCCGATCTTTCTGGCGGCCGCGTTGCTCGGGCTCGCGTTGAATATCCGGCTGCAACTGATCTTTTTCGCTCCGGTGCTGCTGGCCATGGCTCTGCTGCCGCGCACCGGCTCGTGGGCTGGCTGGTTCGCGCGCTGTGCGGCCTGCCTCGCCGTTTACCTGGTCTGCACGTTGCCGACCTTCATCCTGAACTTCGCCACCTTCGGGCATCCGCTTGAAACGGGATATCACTTCTGGGTGCCCGGCGCCACCGGTGCCGGACGCACGTTCAACCTGCAATTCGTAGCGCCCAACCTGCGGCTGCTCTGGCAGGAGTTCACGCTGACGTGGAGCGGATTCCGCTCGGCCAATCTCTCCGGCGGCGGCGCGTATTTTCTCCCGACATTCATCGTGCTGGCGGTGCTCGGAGCCCTGCGTCTGCGCCCAAGCCGCCTTCTGCTTTGCGGCGGTCTGGCGGTCGGCGTCTTCAGCATCGGCGCCTTGACCTACTTTTTTCTGGATGTGCGGCTCTACTTCCCGCTGCTGGCGCTGGCACCGCTGGCGATGAGTGGGTTGATCGAGGATTGGGCCCGGCCGCCGACGCTGGGAGCCCGCTTCGCACGCGCGAAAAATGTCGTCGTCGCCGCGCTCGTCGCGCTGTCCGTTGTCGGCGTCCCTTCCATCGCAGGTTACCCTGACCTTCGGTTCACGACGCAGTCGCTGCACGCGCTCCGCTGGCCCACCAAACGGTATCCGGGCTGGAACGAGCGCATTCTCACGCGTTTTCTCCACGCCCCGGAAGTCGCACCGGGCGTGGTATTGTCTGATCTGAGCCCGGTCTATCTGAACGCACTGCTGCCTGCCGGCTATGCGGCGGCGCCGGTTGACGAGCGCCACGACTACCAGGGCACGCCTCGCTGGCATTACGACGGACACTCGGCTGCTCGGCTCGTGCAAGCAGCATGGCAAAAGCACCAGCCCATCTACGCCATCGCGCTCACTCAGGCCGAAGCGGAATCCCTGATCGCTCGCCTGCCGCGCATCGACGGCACCGAATGGCGCGTTTTTCTGCCCGCCGATCCCCTCGCTCCGGGAGTCGTTCTCCGTCTCAGCCGGAGCCGCGCCGATGAGTAACCCGTCTGCCTCCGTCCCGGCCATCCATGCGCCCGTCCGGACGTGGCGCACGCGGTCCGCTGGGCTCGTGTCCATCGCTGTCATCATCCTCGCCCTCGGTGCGCTGGGTGTCGGGGCCTGGGAAATCGGCGTGCCCGGTCTTTATTACGACGAGGTTCTCTTCGTCGATGCCGCCCTCGGCCAACATCAGGGCGGGTTCATCACGGCGAAGTTTTTCGGGCTGCCCGTGCTGCTCATGCCTTACATCGGCGCGCTGAAGGCGTGGATCTACGCGCCGATCTTCGCGCTGTTCGGCGTGAACGAATGGACGATCCGCCTCCCGGCGCTGCTGCTCGCGCTGGGCGGCGTCGCGGCGACGGTCGAGGCGGCGCGGCGGCTGTTCGGCACGCCGGCGGCGCTCGTGGCCGCCGGGTTGATGTTTTTCGACCCCACGCTGCTGATGCACAGCCGGCTGGATTGGGGTCCGAACGCGATCATGTTCCTCTGTCGCGGCCTGCTTCTGCTCGGTCTGGCCGGCTGGTGGCAGACGAAGCAGCCCCGGTGGCTGTGGCTCGCCTTCGGTGCACTCGGCGCCGGCATTTTCGACAAGCTGAACTTCCTCTGGCTGGCCTACGGTGCGCTCGGTGCCTTGCTCGTCGTCGCACCCGGACGCCTGCGCGAACTGCACCAGCGGCACCGCCGGCACGCGCAAGCGTTGCTGGCGCTGGCCGCGGTGGTGCTGGTCGTCGCCACCGTCCGCGCCGTGGCCTTGTCGCTGCGCATGGCCGAGGGCGGATCGCCGGCGACATGGGGCGGACGATGGCTGGAAGCCTTGCACCTGCTGCGACTCACGCTGCTCGGCGGAGGGCCGTTCGACTTCATTGCCGGCGATGGCCGGCAATTCGGCCGGTTCATCTGGCCCGCTTATGCCGGGCTGGTCGCCGTGGCGCTCGTCGGTGCGACGCGAGCAGCCCACCGCCCGTCGCTGCGCGCCTGGGGGATGATGGCGATCTTCGCGCTCGGCACCACGGGCATGTTCATCGTCACGAAATCCGCCACCGGACCGCATCATGCCGCCGTGATCGCCGGCCTCCCGGCGTTGCTTCTCGCCCCCTTCATCGCCGCCTGCATCCCGGCATGGACCACGCTGGCCGCCACGCTCCTCAGCCGGACCGCGGTTGCCGGCGTCGCGCTGTTCGCCGCCGGCGCGATGATCGACGTGAATCTCCGCTGCATCGCCGGCTTCCATGTTCCCCGCAATGCCAACTGGGACCCGGCGAACTCCGCCGTCGCGGACTTTGCCGCCGAGCATCCGAAGGCGCATTTCGTCATCGCGGACTGGGGCATGGGCAACCAATTGATCGCACTCACCGCCGGGCGCGTTTCGTTGAATGACCGCTGGCCCAAACTTATTGCAGTGGAGTCGGCCCACGGCGTCCTGTCCTCCCTCGACCCCTCGCGCGACACTTATTTCGTGTGGCGCTCCGATGGGCGCGAAAATTTCCCGGCGGCCAAGGCCGGACTGCGCGCCGCCGCCAACGCCCAAGGGCATCGCTTCGAAACCATCCGGGTGCTCGACGATGTGGCTGGCCGGCCGTTGATCGAAATCGTGCGCCTCCAGCGCGCGCGTCAGCCATGATCTCCGTCGTCGTCGCCCTCTACAACCGCCTCGATCGCACGCAGCCGTTCCTCGCGAGCCTCGAGCGCCACGCGCCGCCGGAGCCGTGGGAGATCGTCTGGGTCGACGACGGCAGCACCGACGGCACGCGCGAGTGGTTGCGCACGCTGCCGGCGCCGCGGCACCGCGTGCTCCTCAACGAGCGCAACCTCGGCTTCGCCGCGAGCAACAACCGCGGCGCCCGCGCCGCGCACGGCACCGTGCTCGCGCTGCTGAACAACGACCTCGTGCTCACGCCCGGCTGGTTCGCGCCGCTGGCGGAGCGGCTCGTCGCCACTCCCCGCATCGGCGTCGTGGGCAACGTCCACCTCCAGCCGGCCACCGGGCGCATCGACCACGCGGGCATCGTCTTCGACCTCGCCGGCCTGCCGGATCATTTCGCCAAGAACCGCCCGCCGCGCCTGTCCGGCGACGGCCGCTTCGTCCGCGCGGTCTCCGCCGCCTGCTGGCTCGTGCGGCGTGAGACATTCCTCGACCACGGCGGTTTCGACGAGGCCTACCGGAACGGCGGCGAAGACGTCGACTTCTGCCTCGCCCTGGGCCGGCGTGGCCTGCGCCACTGGGTCGATCATCGCAGCCGCGTGTGGCATCACGTCAGCTCGAGTCCCGGCCGCAAGGATCGCGACCGCGAAAATCTCCGGCTCTTCCTCACCCGCTGGGGCAGCGACACCGCGGCGTGGGGACGCGAAGACTGGCCGCGCAATTATCTCCGGCGCCACCTGCACCAACCCTGGCGTTTCAACGGCGCCAAGCTCGCCGACGCGCTCCTGCGTCTCGCGCGGCTGCGCCACGGCGACTCCGCATGGGCTGCCGCGCGCCGGGCCGCAATCCTCGGCGAAGCGCGCTGACTACCGCGTGCCCGTCAGACGCCGGTAGAACCGGTTGTAACACCACACGGGCAACCATTCCGCCGCCCCGGCGGCCGGCGGTGCGACGACGCGGGCCGGCTGCGCGGCCAGATCAGCCAGCGCAGCGCGCACACTCGCCAGATAATTTTCCGGCCGGTGTTTCTCCGCCTGCGCGCGCAACGCGCGCTGCATCTCCGCCCGCATCCCGGCCCCTGCCTGTTCGAGCCGCCGCCAGTGCGCAGCCAAGTCATCCATATCACCGCGCCGGTAGAGACAGGCGTCCGCCAGCGCCGGGGGCAGCTCCGCGCCACCATGAAAATCCGGGTAGAGCGGCAGGCAGCCCGCCGCCATCGCCTCGAGCAGCGCGAGCGACTGACCTTCATAATCGCTGAGCGTCACCGCGTAGCGCCAGCGCCGCATCCGCGCGGCGAGTTGCTCCGGGTTTTCCCAACTGTGCAACGTCACACGCGGATGACCGCGCAACGCCTCCGCGAGCCAGGCATGATCGGGACCATCGCCCACAATCTCGATCCGGTAATCGCGCCCGGTGCGATCCAACGCCGCGAGCAACGCCGGGAAACGATCGACGCGTTTCTGCGCCCGCGCGATGCGTCCGCACCAGCCGAGGATCGGCGCGCGCAACGGCTCGGCTTCGGTCCCGGTGTAGAAGCGCCCATCGACCGGCAAAGTCACCGCATGGCAGCGCGAACGGACTTCGGCTGGTAACGCGGCCTGCACCGCCGCCTGCATCGCCGGGCTCACGCAAAGAAATCCGTCGAACCACGGCGCGTAGTGCCGCACGAAGCGCGGCATGTCCGGAAAAAGGTTGTGCAGATAAGCCACCCGCCGCGCCGCGCCGTCCGCCGCGGCGAGACCTTCCACGCCCCAGCAGTTGTAATAGAGCACGGCCTCCGCGACCGCGGCCGGACGCTGCCGCGCCCACCGCCGGCGCAACCACGCGCGCGGCGCGTGCACCGATGCGACCGGCCCGAGCACGCCACGGCCCGACGTTGCATCCACCGGCGCGTCGGGCCGCGTGAGCAGAGCGCACGTCCGCTCCCCCGCCGCCGCGTGCAGCCGCAGGACATTGTCCATGCCGCCCGCGCCCGCCGGATATTTCGAAAGGTGCAACACCTCGCCCATGCCCGCAGCGCACCCTTCCCCACGCGCAAAGTCAGCCTCAAAACTGCCCGACGCCACACCCCTCGCCGCTCACCCGCGTGACACCGCGCACGACTCCACCCTTCCCGCCGCATCGTGCCGCACCTGACCCATCGGCCCACGGGATTGCCGACATGCCCGTGGCGTAGTCTCCGCCCTAGGCCGGTCCGACCGGCACTGCTAGACTGAGGCCAAGTGCCCTTGCCGCCCCGCCGACACTCCATGCGCTTCGTCTCCTTCACGCAACGCAGCCTCGCCTGTGCGCTGCTGCTCCTGGCCGCCGCGTGCTCGCGTCAGCCCGATCCCACCGCCTTGTCCGCCCGCGCCCCGACACCCGCGGCCGTCCGCCCACCACTCGTGCTCCCGAGCGAGTTGCAGGCGCGCCTCGCTTCAGCCGACACGCGCAACCGCGCCGCCGAGGATCCGGCGATCGCCGCCCGCCTCGGCCACGCCGATGCCGCGGCGCTGGCGCAGTCGTTCGTCGATTTCGCCGACTGGCTCCGCGCCTACGCCGATGCGGACACCGCCACCCGCACCGACCTGCTGGCGCGCGGCGAGGAGATCGCCCGCGAGCGCCGCAGCGCCTTGAAGGCGTTGCTCGCGCTCGACCCGGAGCTCGCGCTGCGCCTCGCCCTCGACCCGGAGCTGCGCGCGGCGCTCCCCGCCGGCATCGCCGCGCAACTCGAGCAACCGCTCGCCGCGACCGGCGATCTCGCGGTCGACATTTCCTGCGGACTGCCCGACGGCGCCGACCACGCGCAACCGCATCAGGACACGATCACCCGCACGCTCACCGTCGGCGACGTCCGCTACACCGCCTACACTTACGGCCAGCGCCTCGCCGTCTCCACCAAGCGCAACCTGCCCGTGCTCGGCATCGCGATCGACGATCAAGCCGCCCTCGCCGACAGCGGCATCCGCCGTCTCGCCACCGACGCCGGCGGCGCCATCACCTACCAGATCGGCGGCCGCGTGGCCGTCGCCGCCGGCGAGGAGGAATACGCCGACCTCATCGCCGCACAGGAAGCCTGGGAGCTCACGCCCGGCCCCGACGGCGACAGCGCCGAATCGCCGTGGAGCGAAGGCGCCAAGACCATGCTCTACATCCGCGTCGCCTTCGCCGACAACCCCGCGGTCGAGCCGCTCACCCTAGCCACGGCCGAGGCCAACCAAGCCGTCGTCGACACGTTCTACCGCGACAATTCCTACGGGAAGACGAGTCTCGCCACGACCTTCACGCCGCTGATCGTGCTGCCCAACGACGAGGCCTACTACAACGGCCAGTCTTGGACCGTGTTGCTCGCCGACGCCCGCGCCGCCGCGCTCGCGGCCGGTTACGACAGCGCCAACTTCACCTTCCACACCGTCGCGACCAAGAAACTCTCCTCCATGACTTGGGCCGGCCGCGCCGCCATCGGCGGAGCCTACTCGCACCTCAACGGCGACTTCGCCCTCCGCGTCACCGCCCACGAGTTCGGCCACAACTTCGGTCTCTACCACGCCAACTACAACTACACCTCCGGCGAGAGCCCGCTCAGCCGCGACACCTACGCCTCCGCGCCCGAGAACAGCCCCACGCAGGAATACGGTCACCGCTACCACATGATGGGCGCCTCCGGCTCGACCACCGCCTACCACTTCTCCGCCCGCGAGAAACAGCTGCTCGACTGGATGCCCGCCACCGATTCGCCGATCATCCTCCAAAGCGGCACCTACCGCCTCTACCGCCACGATCACCGCGACGCCACCAGCGGCGTGCGCTCGCTCCGCATCCCCGCCGGCGAGGCCACCCGCGCGCACTTCTGGCTCTCGCACCGCAAGCAATTCGCCCCCACGACGAACAATTTCGGCGCCGGCGCCGAGGTGCTCTGGGGCCGCCCCACCAACGCCTCCGGCGGCACGCTGCTCGTCGACATGACGCCGTTCTCGAACGACGGCCCACACTCCGACAGCTCCTCCGCGGATAACAGCGACAAGGTCGACGCCGCCCTCACCGAGGGCCGCATGTTCGGCAGCCCCGACTCCGGCGCGTGGTTCACCATCACCGGCCTCGGCGGCACCGCGCCCGCCGAGTATGTCGACGTCGCCGTCGACATCGGCAACTTCACCGGCAACCGCCCGCCCACGGTCGCGCTCGACGCCGCCACCGCCACGCTCGCCCTCAACGCGCCGCTCACGCTCACCGCCACCGCCAGCGACCCCGACGGCGACACGGTCCGCTACGCGTGGGAATTCGGCGACGGCACCGTCGGCGGCAACCAGCCCGTCGCGAACAAATCCTGGAACGTCACCGGCCACTACGTCGTCCGCGTCGTCGCCACCGACAACAAGGGCGGCACCGCCAGCGCACGTTGCGTCGTGCGCGTCGGCTCGCCCAGCACCTTCACCGCCTCCGGCCGCGTCCTCGCGAACGGCCTGCCCGTCGAGGGCGTGCGCGTCTTCAACGGCCTCACCGGCAGCTCCTATCGCGGCACGCGCACCGACAGCGCCGGCTATTACACGCTCCCCAACCTCGCCACCGGCAGCTACACGCTCGCCGCCCGCAAGGAAGGCTACGTCTTCGCCCCCGCCTTCACCAATCCAGCCGACATCACCGCGACCGTCACCGGCCTCGATTTCAACGCCACCGTCGCGCCCGCGCCCTACGTCATCGTCGACAACACCGACCCGAGCGGCGTCGAACTCACCGGCAGCTGGGTCTCGCTCAACTCCGCCAACGGCTTCTTCGCCGGCGACTACCTCACGGACAACAACACCGGCAAGGGCGACAAGACCGCCACCTTCCGCCCCAACCTGCCCGCCGCCGGCCTCTACCGCGTCTATGCGCGCTACACGCAGTCTTCGAACCGTTCCACCGCCGTGCCGGTCGACATCGGGCACGAGGCCGGCGTGAACACCTTCACGCTCGACCAGACGCAGAACGGCGGGCTCTGGAATTACCTCGGCACCTTCTCCTTCAAGGCGGGCAGCGAAGGCTACGCACGCGTGCGCAACGCCGGCACCACCGGGCATGTTGCCGTGGACTCGTTCAAGTTCGAAGCCACCACCACGCAGGACCCGACCGTGCGCCTCGTCGCCCTGCAGGACACCGCGCACGAACGCGGCCTCGCGCCCGCGTTGCTGCGCATCGAGCGCGAGGGCCCGCTCGATTTCCCGCTCGTCGTCCACCTCGGCACCGAGCCTGTCGGCGAGGCCTCCGCCGTCTCCGGCGTCGACTTCGTCCCTTTGCCCGCGAGCGTCACGATCCCCGCCGACGCCGACCACTACGACCTCGCGCTCACGCCGCTCGCGGACGCGCTGCCCGAAGGCGACGAAGGCGTCGCGCTCTCGCTCCGCCCGCCTCCGGGCCCGTCGCAGGAATGGGAGTTCAGCGACGCCTCCGGCACGCTGCTCACGGCCGCGGCGAATTCCGTCGAGGGCGGCGCGATGTGGACCGAGACTTTCGACGCCACCTCCACCACCGGCGGCGTGCTGCGCGTGAAACGCGGCTCGACCGGCGCCACGAGCTCCTGGGCCCTCCTGCCCAACCCCAATCCCACCGCCACGCAATATTACATCCTCGAGTCGGCCGGCTGGTCGCTCACGGGCACTTCGTTCGAGGTCATCCGGTTCGGTTTCACCACCGGTGCCAACACCACCGTCACCGCGCAGGCCGTGCTCACGCGCACCGCCACCGGCATGACGCTCGCCGGCGATGCGCTCGGCACCGGCGGCACCGCCATCCCGGCGGTCGAGATCACCACCAGCGTCACCACCACGGAGTTCTACACCTTCGTGGTCGCCGTCGATCCGGTGGCGAAGACCTACACGATCAGCTACCGCCGCGGCACGAGCGGCGGCTTCACCTCGATCGGCTCCGGCACCATCGCGTCCGACCGCACGCTCGCGGCGATGCGCCTCAGCTTCACCAACAGCTTCGCCACCTCCACCTCCGAGAAATTCGACGTCGCCCGCATCGCACTCACCGAGTCCGACCCGACCCAGCCCGCCTACCTCATCACCGGTCCGGGCAGCGTCGAGGTCACGCTCAAGGACGATCCGCGCGACGACTGGCGTTTCCGCAACTTCGACCCCGCCGCGCTCGCCAACGGCGTCACCACCGCTTGGGACGCCGACCCCGACGGCGACGGACTCACCAACCTGCAGGAATACGCCTTCAACCGCCGCGCCATGCTCGCCGACGCCGGAGAACTCACGTCCGCCACGACCGTGCTCCACACCGGCGTGGAACACCTCGGCCTGACCTTCGAGCGCCGCACCGACGACTCCGGCCTGCTCTACCTGCCCGAGGCGGCCGGCGATCTCTCCGCCGGCAACTGGCCCGACGCCGCCGTGTTGCACGGCGCGCCGCAGTCTTCCGCCACGGACGGATACGAGACCGTGACCTTCCGCGATCCGGTGCCGTTGAGCGAGGCCGCCCGCCGTTTCCTGCGCGTGCGCGTCGAGTTGAATCCCTGATCGCGCCCGCCTCCTCTCCGTCTGGCCGAAAGGCCATCCCCCCGGCCTCCAAACCTGGGTTGACCTCCCTCGCGCGCCGGGGCCAAGGTGCGGCATGATTTTCCTGCTCGGAGGCTCCGGTTACGTGGGCAACGCCTATCAGGCGCTGCTCCAGCGCAAAGGTGTGCCGTTCCGCAACCTCCGGCGCGCGGAGTTCGACTACACCGACGAGGCCGCGCTCACCGCCCTGCTCCGCGCCGAGCAGCCGGATTTCCTCATCAACGCCGCCGGCTACACCGGCAAACCCAACGTCGACGCCTGCGAATTGCACAAGGACGAGTGCCTCTTCGGCAACGCCGTCCTCCCCGGCCGCATCGCCCGCGCCTGCGCCGCCGCCGGCGTGCCCTGGGGCCACGTCTCCTCCGGCTGCATCTACACCGGCGCCCGCCCCGACGGGTCGGGTTTTCGCGAGACCGACGTGCCGAACTTCTCCTTCCGCACCGACAACTGCAGCTTCTACTCCGGCACCAAGGCCCTCGGCGAGGAAGTGCTCGCCGGCCAGCCCGACGTCTACGTCTGGCGACTGCGCATCCCCTTCAACGAGGTCGACCACCCGCGCAATTACCTCACGAAGATCATGCGCTACGACACGCTGCTCGAGGCGACCAACTCCATCTGCCAGCTCGACGAGTTCGCCGCCGCCAGCTTCGCCTGCTGGGAGCGCCGCGTGCCCTTCGGCACCTACAACGTCACCAACCCCGGCCACATCACCACGCGCGAGATCGTCGAGCTCGTGCGCCGCACCGGCGTGCTCGACAAGCCCTTCCGCTTCTTCCGCGACGAGGCCGAGTTCATGACCCGGGCCGCCAAGACCCCGCGCTCCAACTGCGTGATGGATTGCTCCAAGCTCCTCGCCGCCGGCATCGCCCTCACCGAGGTCCACGCCGCCATCGAGCAGGCGCTGCGCCACTGGCGCCGCGCCGCCTGACGCCCCCCTTTGCAACCTCCAACCCCAACCCGGGTCTTCTCCGCATGAATATCCTAGTGACGGGCGGCTGCGGCTTCATCGGCAGCAACCTCGTCCGGCTGCTCCTCACCACCACGGAGCACGCCGTCCTCAACGTCGACAAGCTCACCTACGCGGGCAACCGTCACTCGCTCGACGACGTCGCCGCTCATCCGCGCTACCGTTTCGCGCAGGCCGACATCGGCGACGCCGCCGCGCTGGCGCGGCTCTTCGCCGAGTTCCAGCCCGACGCGGTCATGCACCTCGCCGCCGAGAGCCACGTCGACCGCTCGATCGACGGCCCCGGCGCGTTCATCCAAACGAACGTCGTCGGCACCTTCACGCTCCTCCAAGCTGCGCGCGGGCACTTCGAGAAGCTCATCGGCCCCGCACGCGAGCGCTTCCGTTTCCTCCACGTCTCCACCGACGAGGTCTACGGCTCGCTCGGGCCCACCGGGCTGTTCACCGAGACCACCGCCTACGATCCACACTCGCCCTACTCCGCCAGCAAAGCAGCGTCCGATCACCTCGCCCGCGCCTGGGCCGACACCTACGGCCTGCCCGTCCTGGTGACGAACTGCTCCAACAACTACGGTCCCTACCAGTTCCCCGAGAAACTCATCCCCGTCGTCATCCTGAAGGCCCTGCGCGGCGACCCGATCCCGGTTTACGGCCAAGGCGAGAACATCCGCGACTGGCTCTACGTCGGCGACCACGCCGAGGCGCTCCACGCCGTGCTCACCCGCGGCCGCACGGGCGAGACCTACAACATCGGCGGCAACAACGAGCGCCGGAACCTCGACCTCGTGCGCCTGCTCTGCTCGATCCTCGACGAACTCCGCCCCCGCGCCGACGGCACCCGCTACGAATCGCTCATCACCTTCGTCGCCGACCGCCCCGGCCACGACCTCCGCTACGCCATCGACGCCACGAAGATCAAACGCGAGCTCGGCTGGACCCCGCGGCAGGACCACACCTCCGGCTTCCGCTCGACCGTCCAGTGGTATCTCGACCACCAACCTTGGTGGCAGTCGATCCTCGACGGGAGCTACAAGCTCGAGAGACTGGGCGCCGCCCGCTGAGGCGTGGCCAAAGGCGAAAGGCATCAGGCGATGGGCACCGGATTTCACGACTTGCGGGTGTGGCATGAAGCCAAGGCCCTGGCTGTTTCGGTGTATCGCGCCACGGAACCGCTGCGTGACTACGGTCTGCGCGAGCAGATGCGACGCGCGGCAGTCAGCGTTCCCTCGAACATCGCCGAAGGCGACGAACGCGATACCGACAAGGACTGTGTGCGGCATCTCTACATCGCGAAGGGCTCGCTCGCTGAGTTGCGCACTCAATTGGAAATTGCCTCGGCTGTCGGCGCCCTGCCTGATGCCACCGTCAAACCGCTTCTCGAGTCTTCCGTTTCCATCGCCCGGCAACTCGGCGCTCTTATCAAAGCCCGCTCTCCCCGTGTCTAGCCCATCGCCCATCGCCCATCGCCCTTCGCCCGGCGCGCCTCCGCGCAAAGGCCTCATCCTCGCCGGCGGTTCCGGCACGCGCCTTTACCCGCTGACCATCGCCGCCAGCAAGCAGCTGATGCCGGTCTACGACAAACCGATGATCTATTACCCGCTGTCCGTGCTCATGCTGGCCGGCATCCGGGACATCCTCGTCATCTCCACGCCGCAGGATCTGCCGCTCTTCCAGCGCCTGCTCGAGGACGGCGCGCATTTCGGCGTGCGCTTCAGCTACGCCGCGCAGCCCCGCCCCGAGGGCCTCGCCCAAGCCTTCCACATCGCCGCCGACACCGGCTTCCTCACCGGCGACGAGCCCTCCGCGCTCGTGCTCGGCGACAATCTTTTCTACGGCAACGAATTCATCGAGACTCTCGCCACCGCCGGCGCGCGCACCGAAGGCGCCACCATCTTCGGCTACCACGTCGCCAACCCCACCGCCTACGGTGTCGTCGAGTTCGCCCCTGACGGCCGCGTGCTCTCCATCGAGGAAAAACCCCGCCAGCCGAAGTCCAACTACGCCGTGCCCGGGCTCTATTTCTACGATCGCGACGTCGTCGCGCTCGCGCGCAGCCTGCGCCCCTCCGCCCGCGGCGAACTGGAAATCACCGACCTCAACCGCCTCTACCTCGAACGCGGCCGCCTTCACGTGGAGCTCTTCGGCCGCGGCACCGCCTGGCTCGACACCGGCACGCACGACTCGCTGCTCGACGCCGGCACCTTCGTCCACGTGCTCGAGAAACGCACCGGCCTGAAACTCGCCTGCCTCGAGGAGATCGCCTACAAGCGCGGCTGGATCGACCGCGCCCGCTTGGAGGCCAACGTCGCCCGCCACGGCAAATCCTCCTACGGCGAATACCTCGCCACGCTCCTGCGCTGAGCCCGGATGCGCGTCGGGTTCATCACGTCGCTCCACAATCACCTGCCATTGACGCAGGCGATGTGGACCTCGCTCACCGCCACGCTGCCCCGCGATCTCGCGTGGGAGATCGTCTTCCACGACGACGGCAGCACCGACGGCACGCGCGACTGGCTGCGCCAGCTCGCCGCGTCCGACCCGCGCGTCCGCGTCATCCTCGCGGAACGCAACGTCGGCTTCGCCGCCGGGAACAACGCCGCCGCCTGCGCCGCCCGCGCGGACCTTCTCTTCTTCCTCAACAACGACCTCGTCCTCCTGCCCGGCTGGTTCGAGCCGATGTTCGCGCTCGTCAGCGCCCCCGATCCGCAGCTCGGCTTCGTCGGCAACCTGCAGCTCACGGTCCGTGACCGCACGCTCGATCACCGCGGCGTGAAGTTCGACACCCTGCGCCGCCCTTTCCACGACCGCACGCCGCGCCCCTGGCACGCGCGCCGGCCCGCCTCCTCCTATCGCGCCGTCACCGCCGCCTGCTGCGCGATCCGCCGCGAGCTCTTCCTCGCCCACGGCGGTTTCGACGCGGCCTTCCGCAACGGTTATGAGGACATCGACCTCTGCCTGCGCCTCGGTCGCGCGGGTTACCGCCACTGCGTGGCAAACCGCAGCGTCGTGCTGCATCACGTCAGCGGTTCCGCCGGACGCTTCGCGCACGAGGAGGCGAACCGCCGCCTCTACCACGCGCGCTGGGGCTGGCCCCAGGACCGGCTCCCGCTCCGCCTGCGCGGCCGCGCCTACCTCGCCACCTACTGGCGCCGCCCGTGGCGCTACAACGGCTCCAAACTCCTGCTCGCCCTCGCGTGGGTCGCGACGAACCGCCCCTGCGAGCCGCTGCGCGCCCGCCTCCGCACCCACATCAAATTCTGAGCACGCCCGCCGCGACGGGCTTTGCGGTTGCTAAGCCCCTTCGCCTCCCCTCAATCCACCGCCTGAATGCTTTCCCTCTTCTCGAAGCAACCGAAAGCCATCGTCGCCCGCGCGCAGGATGATTACGCGACGAAGCTGCGCCTGAAATACAAGCCCTACTACCACGCGATGGAAGCCCAGCAGGGCACGCGGATCACCCTCGACGGCCGCGAGATGGTCATGCTCTCGAGCAACGATTACCTCGGCCTCTCCTTCCATCCCCAGGTCATCGAGTCCGTCGCCACCGCCACCCGCCGCTGGGGCACGAGCACCACCGGCGCCCGCATCTCGAACGGCTCGCGCGGCTACCACACCGAGCTGGAGGAAAAACTCGCCGCCTTCCTCGACCGCGAGGCCTGCCACGTCAGCGTCGCCGGCTACATTTCCTGCTGCTCCGCCGTGGCCAGCTTCGCACAGAAAGGCGACGTCATCGTCGCCGACAAGAACATCCATTCCTGCCTCTGGGACGGCGTGCGCCTCTCGATGGCCACCGTCGAGCGCTTCAGCCACAACAACCCCGCCGACCTGCGCGAGGTGTTGCAGACCATCCCCGCCAAGACGCCCAAGCTCATGGTCGTCGAGGGCGTCTATTCGATGGAAGGGCACATCTGCCAGCTGCCCGAGATTGCCAAGCTCGCGGAGGAGAGCGGCAGCTTCCTCGTGCTCGACGATGCGCACGGCCTCGGCGTGCTCGGACGCCAGGGCCGCGGCACTGCGGATCACTTCGGCGTGAACGCACAGGTCGACCTCGTCTGTGGCTCGATGTCGAAATCGCTCGCCGCCACCGGCGGTTTCGTCGCCGGCTCGCGCGACCTCATCGAGTATCTGCGCACGAACTCCAAGCAGACCATCTTCAGCGCCGCGCTCAGCCCGGCCATGGCCGCCGTGGCCTCCACCTCCCTCGACCTCCTGCAAAGCGAGCCGGAGCATCTCGACCGTCTCTGGCGCAACACGCGCCGCTATCGCGAGCTGCTCCACGGGCTCGGCCTCGACACCTGGGGCAGCGAGACGCCAGCCGTGCCGATCGTGCTCGGCTCGAAGGAAGCCGTCTACCGCTTCTGGCAGGCGCTCCTCAAGAAGGGCGTGTTCACCGTCATGTCGATCGCGCCCGCCGTGCCGCCGGGCAAGGATCTCATCCGCACCGCCATTTCCGCGCGCCACAGCGACGAGGATTTCGAGCGCATCGCCGAGGCCATGGCCTACGCGGTGAAGCAGCTCTGAGCCGCCGCGCTCAGACCAGCCGGGCGCGCAACACCTGCGCCGTCTCCGCCCAAGTCGGCAGCGGCCGCGCCGCCGCCTCCGCGCGCAAACGCCGCCCCGCGGTCGGGTCCGTCAGCACGCGCCGCAACTGGTCGCACCAATCGCCGACGTCGTTCACCCGCGCCGTGACGCAGCCGCCTCCGTCCGCATTTTCCCGCAACACCGGCAGGTCGCTGCACACGCAGGGCGTGCCGCGCCACAGGGCCTCGAGCAGCGGCAGCCCGCAGCCTTCGGCGAGCGTCGGAAACGCCACGGCGGTGACCTCGCGATAAAGCCGCTGCAACACCGCATCGTCCGCCGCGCCGTGCCAGACCAACCGCGGCTCGGCCCGCGCCGTCTCGCGCAAACGTCGCTCGATCGGCGCGCCGAAATGCGGGTTCACGCGCCCGACCACGTGCAGGTCGAAATCCACGCCTGCGCGCCACAGCGCCTCCGCCGCGTCCAGCAGCAGCCCTTGATTCTTGCGCGGCTCGACGATCCCCACGCAGAGCAGCGCCGGCCGCGCGGAAGCGTGCTCCGCCGCCACCGCCCGCGGGGCGCGGTCGAAATCCGCCCCGAGCGCGATCGTGCCGAGCTGCGCGCGCACCGGCAGCGCGTGCTCCTGCCAGAACGCGGCCAGTTCGCCCCGGCTCGCTTCCGAGATCGCCTCCACGCGGTCGAAGCCCGCCAGCAGCGTCATGTAATCCGGGTGACGCTTCACGCTCTGCGGCCAGGTGATGGCCGGGAAGCGCAGCGGGATCGCGTCGTGAAACATCGCCGCCAACCGGCACGGCGGCCGCGCCACGAAGTCGGCGAAACCGCGGCGCTCCGCCGCGCTGAAAAGCTCCACCGTGAACCACCAGTCGTCCGGCTGCACCGCGAGCCGGCGTCCGTCGGCCGCGACGAAGCGGCGGCGCCAGCCGCTCCACGTCACGGGCACCGCGGCGTCGCCGAGCTCCGCCAGCAGGCGTGCGCTCACCCGGGTGAGCCCCGAGCGATGCGTCGCCTCGCCCGTCTTGGTCACGTCGAAATAAATCATCGGGCCGCCTCCGCGAAGCGCCGCGCCAGCTCCGCCGTGTTGCGCGTGGCGTCGTAGTTCGCCTCCACCCAGCGCCGCGCCCCGGTGCGCAACCGCTCCGCCAGCGCATCGTCGTCCGCCAGCCGCCGCAGCGCGTCCACCCACTGCGCGGGCGCGTCCACGTCGGCCAGCAAGCCCGTCTCCTCCGGCCGCACGGCCTCGACCGTTCCCGCCACCGGCGAACTGACCACGAGCACGCCCGCCGCCATCGCCTCCGGGATCGCATTGGGCAACCCATCGCGGTCGCCGCTCGGCGCGACGATGCCGGTGTGCAGCAGCACATCGGCCCAAGCGAGCTCGCGCCAGACCTCCGCCGGCGTCACGTAGCCGAGAAAGCTCACCTGCTCGCCGAGTCCCAACGCCTGCGCCGTGCGGCTGAGCTCGTCGCGCAACGGACCGTCGCCGACGAAACGCGCCTCGAGCTCGATCCCCGCCGCGCGCGCCGCCGCGAGGATGCGCAGTTGCTGCGGCAGGCCTTTCTTCGCGACGAGCCGCGCCACGCACACGAGGCGCAACGGACGGCGCGCCGGCCGCAGCGGTTTGAGCGGCGGGAACGCGGACAGGCCGCGCCGGATGACGTGGATTTTCCCCGCCTCGGCGCCGCGTTCGATCAGTGTCGTGCGCGCCATCTCGGTCGAGGCGTGCACGAAGCGCGCGTGCCGCACCTTTTCCATCAGCCACCAGTCGCCGCCGTGTTCGAAGAGATCGTAGGCGTGCGCGCCCATGCTGTAGCGCAACCCGAGGATGCGCCAGAGCAGCCAGCCCGCCGTCGCCGGCGCGCCGCCCCACGCCGCGTGCACGAGATCGGGCGGATCGCGCCGGAACTCGCGGTAGCAGCAGCCCGCGAAGCCCGCCCCGAGCATGTTTTCCCAGAAATTCAGCCACGACGGCGGCCGGCGCTGGCAGACGCCCTCGCACAGGTCGCGCACGACGCGCGACCGGCGCAGGCAGTTCCACGGGATGGTGACGAGGAACAGCGGCACGAGCCGCCAGAGATTGAAGCGCCGCACCGGCAGGCCCTCGAACTCGCCGCCGCCGCCCCACAGCGAGTAGATCTGCAGCCGCACGCCCTGCGCCCGCAGCGCCGCGACGTCGCGTTGCAGGAAGGCCTCCGACGTCTTGGGGAACGTCGTGAACAGGAGGGCGAGGGTGAAGGGCCGGCGGTCCACGCGCACACCATCAAAAGCGCCGGGCGGCGCGAAACGACTGCAAATTCACGACGAGCGCGGAAACGGAGCCGCGGAGACCCGCGGAGGCAGCGCTTGGAAAGGCCGTGCCTGCAACTGCGTGCCCGCGGCCGCCTGCGCGAGGTCGACGAGTTCGCGGATCACGAGCGTCGGGTCCTCCTCGTAGCGCAGGGAAAGGAAGTTCGCGCGCAGGCGCTCGTAGTCGCTCCGGTCCGCAAGCCAGCGCTCCACGATAGCGCCGAAGTCGTCGGCGTTGGCGATCTGTTCCACCCCGCCGCTGTCGCGGAAGAATTTCACGGTCAAACTTTCCTGGGGCATGATGCCGCCGCAGGTGTTGAAGATGATCGGGCAGCGGAAATGCAGCGCCTTGGCGCAGGTCGTGGTGCCGCCGCGCGTGACGATGGCCTGGCTGACCTGGAGCAGCAGGTGCATCTCCTCCGAGTAGCCGTCGACGAAGCAGGCGAGCTCGGGGTGCTGGTTGCGCCAGTGCACGACCTCGTTGTAGGCCTCGCGGTTGCGGCCGCAGATGACGATGGCCTGCGCCCGGTCGGCGTGGGGCAGCAGCCGCGGGAGCAGGTCGAGGTGGTTGTTCGCGCCGTTGCCGCCGGTCGCGAGGAAGAAAGTGAATCGCCCCGAAACCAACCCGAGTTCGTTTTCCAGATAATCGCGGGCGGCCTCGGGCGTGAGTTCCTCGCGATGGGCGCGGGGGCGCATGAAGTGGCCGCGCACCCGCGTCTGCGCCCGCGGCATGCCCTGCTCCACGGCATAGTCGCGCGCGACGGCCGTGCGCGAGATGTGCAGATCGGCCGTGGGCTCGATCCAATTGACGCTGTAGCCGAAACCGCCGGAGAACTCGCCGCAATACGTGGCGCAGCGCACGTGGTCGTCACCCAGCACCTCGCGCGCGACCTGGAAGTAGCCGCGGTTGAGGCAGTCGTGCACGCTGAACACGAGGTGCGGACGGTAGCTGCGCAGCACCTTCTCGTAATAATCGCGCCCGAGGTGCACCGAGCTGCGATTGATCAGGCTGAGCAACTCCACGCCCGTGAAGTAGACCTTGTGCAGCCACGGCGAGCGCTGCTGGATCCAGTTGTAGAAATCGACGCCCCAGCGGTAGAGCCGCGAGGAGCGCTCGAGCATCTGCTCGATGCGCACCTCCACGTCGTGGCGGTAGAGTTCGTGGCACCACTCCGCGAAGGCCTGCGCCCGGGCATCGTGGCCGGCGCCGGTCGAGGAGCTGAGGACGAGGATGCGGACGCGGGCCATCAGAGGTCGAAGTAACGCGCGATGATGCGGCGCCGCAGCGCGAGCGGGCTGAAACGCGCGAGGAACGGGGCCACCACGGCTTGGAACAGGCGGCCGGTGCGCACCGTGCCGCTGCGGTTGCGCCGGAGCGCGCGGCGCAGCGCGGCGGCGGCGTGCTCCGGCGGCGGGCCGTCGCGCATGAGCCGGCCGAAGGCTTCCCAGACGCGCGCCTGCCGCGCATCGGCGAACGCAGCCGGGCGCACCATCGCGCCCTCGAACTCCGTGCGGTAGTCGCCGGGCCGGAAATCGATCACCACCACGCCCGTGCCCGCGGTCTCGAACATCAGGCTCTCGTTCAGCGCGGAGAGGCCGGCCTTCACGACGTTGTAGGCGCTCTGGTAAGGCAGCGGGAACTCGGCCGCGAGCGACGAGATGTTCACCAGCGTGCCGCGGCCGCGTGCGCGCATGCCGCGCAGCGCCGCGTGACTCAGCCGCGCCGTGTGCACGAGCATGATCTCCATCTGCCGCTGCCACACGGAGAAATCCGTCGCGACAAAATCCCCGAACGCGCCGAAGCCGGCATTGTTGATCACGAGGTCGAAGCCGCCGGTCTCGCGGTCCAGCGCGATCAGCGTGCGCTCCGCGGCGACGGCATCGGCCAGTTCAAGTTCGACGGGCCGGAACAGCGGATGCTCGGGCAGGCGTGCCGCGCTGCGCGAAGTGCCCCACACCTGCACGCCCTCGGCCAGCAGCAGGCGCGTGAAGGCGGCGCCGAGACCGGTGCTGGCACCGGTGACGAAGGCCCGGGGAAAACGTCGCGCCAAAGTTTCGCTCATGCGGACCTCACGCGCGCCGGAAGAGCAGCGCCACGTTGGCGCCGCCGAAGCCGCTGCTGTTGCTCAACACCACCTGCGGCTGGTTCGGCAGCGTGGCCCGGATGATGTTGAGGCCCTCGCAGGCGGGATCGAGCCGCGTGATGTGCGCCGAGCCGGGCATGAAACCGTCGCGGATCGCCACGGCGCAGAAGCCGGCCTCCATCGCACCCGCGAGCGACAGGCCGTGGCCGGTGAGCGCCTTGGTGCTGCTGACCGCCGGCCGCGTGGGCGAGGCGGCGAAGATGCGTTTCAATGCCTTCACCTCCGAGAGATCGCCGATGGGCGTGGAGGTGGCGTGGGCATTGACGTAATCGACCTGCTCCGGCGCGAGATCCGCCGCACGCAGCGCGTTTTCCATCGCGACGCGCAGGCCTTCGCCTTCCGGATGCGAGATGGCGACGTTGTGCCCGTCGGAGGCCTGGCCCCAGCCGGCGACCTCGCAATAGGGCTGCACGCCGCGGCGCTGGACCTCGGCCTCGCTTTCCAGGACGAGCACGGTGGCGCCGCCGGTGCCGACAAAGCCATCGCGCGCGGCGTCGAATGGACGCGACGCCAGCGCCGGGTCCGTCTGCACCGACAGCGCGCGCATGCCGGCGAAGGGCATGATGCTCTCGACGTTCCCGTCCTCGGCGCCGACCACGAACATGCGTTGCTGGCGGCCGAGCGCGATCTCATCGCACGCGAAGCCCAGCGCGTGCGCGGACGACGCGCAGGCGGACGAAAACCCGGTCGAGGCGCCCTTGATCTTGAAGTGCGCGACGAGGTTGAAGTTCACCGTGCCGGCGATCGAGGCGACCACGCCGAGCGGCTGGCAGCGCATGACGCCGAGCTTGCGCATGCGGTCGAGGTAGTGGCCGAGCAGGAACGGCGAACCGCCCGAAGCGGCGTAGAGGCCGGTGTGCGGGTTGGAATAGTCCGCCTCGGAAAGTTTCGCGTCCTCGACGGCCTGCTGCATCGCGCAATAGGCGTAAACGCCGTGGGGCGCCATGCCGCGGAGGAGTTCGCGCCGGATGGTGTAGCGCGCCGGGAAGGTCCAGTCCTCCGCGTCCGTGGAATCCATCTGGAAATCCGGCACGGGCGCGGCCACCTTGACCGGCACCTCGGGTTTCTGGAACGGCGGATAGGCCACGATGCCGTGCCGCAACTCGCGCAGGCTGGCCGTGACCGCGGCGCGGTCGTTGCCGATGCTGGTGATGAATCCGACGCCGGTGATGTAAACTTTTGCCATGATGCTGGGCCTTCCGCGCCGTTCGTCGACGCAGGTCGGCATCGCGCGCACTCAAATCGTTTTGCGCCGGGTGGTCAAAGGCCGTCTCCGGCGGGGCTCAGGCCGAAGCCGCCGTGGCAGGCTGCGCGTTCTCGGGAACGGTCGCGGGCTCCGCCGCGGGGGCGGGCTGTTCCGCCGGCGCCACCGACTCCGCGAAGGCAAAGGTCAGCGTGATCTCCTCCGCGATGGCGGCCTTCTCCTGACCGACGCGGATCTGACCCTCGAAGGTGGCGAGCGGGAGCTTCAGGCGCTTCGGCTTCATCGTGAGCGTGAGGACGTCGCCGGGACGGCAGACGCGGTGGCAGCGCACGCCTTCGCACGAGGTGAAGAAGATCATCTTCGGATCGACGGTCTTGCCCGGCTCGGCGATCTGGCCTTCGAGCAGGAAGAGCACGCCGAGCTGGCCGAGCGCCTCGAGCATGATGGAGGCGGGCAGCACGGGGTTATCCTTGAAGTGACCCTGCAGGAAAAACTCCTGGCCACTGATGCGGTATTTGCCGCTCGCGCCATGCGCGCTGACCGAGGCCTCGTGGAGAAAGAGGAACGGCGGCTGGATCGGCATGACCGCCACGATCTGCTCGATCGAGAGGAATTTCGTGGGCTTCGGCGGCGGCACGCCCTTCACCTT
>JAMPXH010000044.1 GCA_023701285.1 Candidatus Didemnitutus sp. | reverse complement strand
GTCGTCGAGGCATCGGTGACTTGGGTGATCAAGGCATTGTCGCCGTTGCGCGGAATGTTGGTGCCGCCGCCTTGGGCCACACCAGCGCGGGAGTTGTGCACGACGAGCAAATCCGTGGGCTGCGCGCCGACTTGGTAGCTCGCGAGGCTCGTCCAGTTAACGCCAAGGTCGCGGATGTCTCGATCGGTGACTTCCACAAACTTCGACTCGATCATCACCTGGGCGGTGGCCTTGTCCAGGCGTTCGATGATCTGGCGGATGGGCGTCATACGCGTCGGACGCTCGGTGATGACGAGGGCGTTCGAGCGGTCGTTGACGAGAATCTTGCCGCCGAGGGTCGTGTCGATGAGGCCCTCGATGGATGGCTTGATGTCGACGGCCTTGGCGTTGTTGATGATGAAGACTTCGGTCGTGACGGGCTCGGCGGTGAGCGACTCGTTGCTGATGACCTTCACGATGTTGCCCTCCTCGATGTAGGTGTAGCCGGCGGGCGAGAGGACGACTTGGAAGATCTGGCGCCACGTGACGTCGCGGAGCTTGATCGAGGTCTTGCCGGTGAGGGTGTCGGGGATGACGAGGTTCAGCTCGAAGAGATCGGCGACGTTGCGCAGGATGGTGCGGATGTCCTCGTCGGGGAAGTCGACGGAGAGGGTGTCGCGGTCGCGCGTGGCGGTGCTTTCGGTGGGCGCGGAGCCCTCGACGGTGACGGCGGGAGCGGCGGGCGGCTCGGACTGGGCCAGCGCGGCGGCGGCGAGCGCCAGGGCGGCGAGGGTGGAGGCAAGCGGGCGTGTGCTCATGGTGGTCCTCATTTGATGGGCCGGGTGTAGGTCTCGTTGCCGAGGCGAACGGTGAAATGGGTGCGGTCGATGGAGACGACGTCTAGAGTGTAGTCGGCGCCTTCAAAGGTAATTGTCAGCGTGCCGCCGGCTTTGACCCGCTTTTGACCGAAGGAGAGCGAGGCTTGGCCGCCCATCACGATGTAGCCGGAGGGCTTGAGGGCGTTGGCCATGGCGGCGAGCAGATCGCGGCCGGAGCGCGGGCCGCCGGGCCGGGCCTCGCCGGTGGCGGGAGCGGCGCCGTCCGCGGCGGCATCGCTCACGGCCGGTCCGGTCACGCCGGCGGTGGCGGCGAAGGCGGAGGAGAAAAACGGGTTGTGCGCATCCGCGGGCAACGCGGGGTCGCGGGCGGCGAGGAGCGACTGCGCGGTGGCGAGCGCCTCGGCGCGCTTGGGCGGCGCGATGACGGGCGGGACGTTGGCGGCGAAGGCCGGGACCGCCACGACAAGCGCGAGGAGCAGGAGGCGGGCAGGGTTCATGGGGTGCCGAGCAGTTCGACCGCGATGGAGACGTTCATGTGGTCGGTGACGTCCTTCTCCGCCGTGGACTTGGTGAAGGTGACGTTGGTGAAGCGCGCGAAGTGCGGGCCGCTCTCGATGCGGCGGATGAAGGCGAGGACCTGCGGGTAGGTGCCCTGCACGCTCATGCCGAAGGGCACCGGGGCGTAGGTGGGGCGCGGACCGCCGGCGCGGGGCGCGGGGATGGGGTTCTGGCGCACGTCGAGCAGCTTGACGCCGGTCTCGGCCTCGAGGCGGTAGAAGAACTGGAGGTTGCTGGCGAGCTGCCCGGCGCGCACCAGGCGGGACTCGAATTGCCGGCCGGCTTCCTTCATCTCCTCGGTCTGCTCGGCCAGCCCGGCGGCGGAGCGGACGTTGGCGGCGATTTTCTTCGCCTCGCCATCCTTCTCCTCGAAGCGGGCCTGCGCCTCGCCGAGGGCTCCGCTGCGGAAATACATGGCGACGCCGCAGGCGACGCAGACGAGGCCGGCCACGCAGGCGATCGGGTGCTTCTTGAAAAGGGCGGTGAGGTCGGCGCCGGTCATTTCTTCGTCCCCTTTCCATCGGTTTTGAACTTCAGGACGATCTCGAAGATCAGCATGCCGGTGCGCGTGTCGGAGTTGAGCGTGGTGAGGTTGACGGACTCGAACACCTGCGCGAAGCGCGGCACGGTGCGGAGCGTCTCGACGTAGGCGGAGGCGGCGCCGCTGGCCTGATCCTTCGAACCGGCGGCGTAGCCGCGGAGCGTGCAGACGGGGTTGGCGGTCTCGACGCTGCGGAGGTCGACGTATTCGAGCTGGATGTCGGCGGGCAGGCTGGAGCCGAGGAGGAGCAGGAATTCGGAGGGTGCGAGCGGCGCGCGGACGAACGCGGCGGCCTCGGCGAATTTTTTCTCCTCGTCGGTGAAGTCCTTGGTGAGTTTCAGCGCCTCGTCGTGCTGCTTCTTGTTGCGGTCGATGTCGGCCTGCGCCGCAGCCTCGAGCTGGGCGTAGTTGCGGGTCTGGTATTCGTTCCAACCCACCCAGCCCGCGAGCACGACGGCGATGAGCACGGCGGTGGCGTTGACGAAAAAGGTCTTTCGGACGGCGCTCGTGTCGGGCAGCCGCTCGAAGTTGCGGAAGTTCGGATGCCACACCGGCGCGGTCGCCGGCGCGGCGTCACGCTTTTTGCTCAGTTGGAACTGCAGAGCCATGGTTGTAGGAGGCCATCAGGCCGAAGAGTCCGATCCAGCGCTCTTCCGGGGCGGCGAGGGTGACGCCGGAGCCGAGCGTGAGGCCGAGCGACTCGGCCCAGGGGGCGAGTTCGAGCTTGGCGGTGGAGACGCCGAGGGCGCCGGCGAGCGAGGCGCCCAGCCAGCTGAGGTTGGGCGGGAGCTGGGTGCAGAGCACCTGGCCGATGGACTGGCCGGTCTGCACCTCGTAGAAGCCGATCGAGGACTGGAGCTCCTTGAGCAGCTTCTTGATGAGCGTGGTGCCCATGCTCGTGAAATCGAAGGTGTTCGAATAGAAGAGCTTTTTGGCCGACTCCTCGTCCTTCAGGCCGAGCTCCTTCTGCACGACGGGGATCATCGCGGCGATGCCGCTGGCGATGGGTCGGGAGATGTCGACGCCATCGGCGCCGAGGATGAAGCATTGGGTGGCGTCCTCTCCCATCTCGAGGAGGAGCAGCGGCGCCTTGGTCTGCTTGAACTTCTGGTAGCTCACCAGCGCGCCCAGCGTGGCGACGGTGCCGAGCTCCAGGCGCTCGGGGTAGATGCCGGACTCGAGCAGCTTGTCCTGCCACTGGATGATGTCGTCGGCCGGCATGCCGCAGAACAGCGCCTCCTTCTGCGTGCCCTTGGCGGGGTCGAACTCGGCGCCGTCTTCCGGATTGAGGATCAGCGTGGTGTAGCGCTCGGCCTCGACGCGGAACTGTTGCGAGAGGACCTCGTTGAAATAGGTGGGGTCCTTCACGCGCTTGAGGTCCATCGTGTGGCGGCGCACGACGCGTTTGGCCGGATAGAGGCCGACCCGCGAGTGGGCGTAGCCGGTGGGACCGCGCCCCTCGGATTCCTTCAGGTAGGCCTGGAGGCCGGCGGTGTCGGCCGGGGCAAATTCCTTCAACTCCTCGATCACCAGCGGCGGATTTTCCTGCGACAGGCGGGCAACCAGCACGGCTTGATCGCCGAAATCGATGCAAAAGCCTTTCGTCTTTTTACCGAAGAGCATGCGTGAGGGGTGCTTGAGAGGTGTCGGTCCGCCTCGCCCGGATCAATCGGTCGCGTGGTCCGGCGAGTGGTTCATGGGGATAGGTGCTACCCCCGGGTGATACAAGTGCAAAACCCCGATAAGCTGAATGGACGTAAGGATTACTAGTTATTTTACCGGCTGACTTGCAGGCACTAAAAAACCCGCCGCGGTGAGCGGCGGGTTCGGAAAGCGGTCGGAAAAGACCTCAGGGAAAAGCGTGGCGGACGCTTACTTCTGCCACGTGCGCTTCTTATGCCGATTTGCCTTCAGGCGCTTGCGGCGCTTGTGCTTCGACATCTTGAGACGGCGCTTCTTCTTGAGATTTCCCATGGTGAAAAGGTGTAGGTTAGCCGGGCAAAGTGCGGCTTGTTTTCGGCCCTGTAAAGCATTTTCCCGTCGGGCTTCGGAGCGCGGATTTACCAGCGGCACCACACCCCGGCATCCGTCGCATACAGCGCCAGCTGCACCTGCGCCCCCGGGAAAAACTGCGCCAGGCAACGCCGGTAGGCCTCGAGCTGGGGCTCGTATTCCGTCCGCAGCCGTGCGAGCAGCGCCTCGTCGCTCTCGCCGCGGCGGCGGAGGTTGGTTTTCCAATCCACCACCAGCAACTCGTCGCGCGCCTCGTCGTGCGCCACCAGATCGATCACGCCGTCCACCCAGGCATGATCCTCCAGCGGCGCGACCACGCTCAACTCCGCCAACCGCCGCCAACGCGCATCCTGCAACTCGCGCCACGCCTCGGAGCTCCGCAGGCGCGCCAACTCCGCCCGCGCCCGGTCGCCGAAGCCCGCCGCCTGCGCGGTGGCCTCCGCCGTCGCCAGGTAGGCGGCCAGTTCCGTCTCCGCCCCGCCCCACGGCAGGAACTCGAGCGTGCCATGCCACCAGGTGCCGTATTCCAACGGGTCCACGGTCGAGCGCGCGACCGGTTCGTCGGAGGAGGATTCGTGGCGCGCCGTCCGCACTGCGTCGGGCTGATGCGACAGTTGGTGCGGCAACACGCGGCGCGGCACGGGACGGCCGGCGCCGTCACCTCCGCCCGCCGCTCCGTCCGCCGCCGACTCCGCGCCGCCCTCCGTCGCGCCCGCGGCCGGAGCGTCCGCCACCGGCAACTCCAACTCGATCTCACCCAACCGCGGCAGGCCCGCGAGATCCGCGCCCCACAGCGCGAGAAAACTCGCGTCCTTCGGCTCCGCGAAATTCGCCCCCCACGGCAACACGAGCGTGCGCCGCGGACGCGTGAGCGTGACGTAGAGCAGGCGCACCAATTCGCGCCGGCGCTCGCGTTCGCGGGCTGCCTTCGTCTCCTCCGGCAGGCTGTCGCTGTCGAAATAAACCCGCGCCCGCCCCGCCGCATCCGGCAGCATCCGCAGGCCCGTGTCGTCGCGCTTGCCGATCGGACGCCAGAGTCCGAGCGGAATCACGACGCCCCACTCGAGGCCCTTCGCCGAGTGCGACGTCAGCAGGTTGATCGCATCCGGGCTCGCCTTGCCCGCCGGCCGGCCGTCGTCGATCGCCGCCAGCAACTCGCGCAACCACGCGCGCGGCCCCGCACCCTCGAGCCCCAGCGTCGCCGCGTGCGCGAGCAACCGCTCGAGCTCGCCGTTCAAGCCTCCGCTCGGATCGATCAAGCGCAGCTTGTCCGCCAGCGCGGTGGCCCGGACCAGATCCGTCGCGAACCGCTCCAAGGGCGCGCCCTCCTCGTCCACGCGCGTGACGAACGGCCGCAAGCACTCCAGCGCCGCGCTCACGGCGGGCGCGTGCTCCTCCGGCGTGTCCCACTGGAACCGCGGCGGTGCGGCACGGCGCAACTCCGCCGCGATCTCGGCATCGCTCACCGTGAAGATTTCCCGCAGCACGCCCACCCACTCGAAGGTGTTCTCCGGATCGCACACCGCCGCGAGCAACGCCGTGATCCATGCGTAGGCGGGGTTGTCGCCGTTGCGGTTCTTCCGCATCTGCAGCGAGGTCTTCAGCCCGGCCGCCTCGAACTCCTTGCGCGCGGTCAGCAGCCAGTCGTTGCGCGGCGCGAGCACGCAGACCTCGCCCCACGCGCGCGCCCCCACGCCGCCCGGTCCGTGCACACGCAGGAAGGCCGCCACCTGCCGCGCCTCCGCCGCCAGTTGCGCATCGACCCCCAGTTTGCCGCCGGGCGCCACCAGCGGCAGCACGACGACCGCGCCGCGGACGTTCTTCGGCCCGGCCGCGAGCGGCTCGTAGGGCACCTGCAACAGCGGCTCGGGTGCACCGGGCGCGGGCGGCAACCCGAGATTGTGCTCGCGCCCCGCGCCGAACGCATCAGGCAGCGTGGCGTTGAGCAGGCCGATGACCGCCTCCGGCGCACGGAAGGTGACCTCGAATTTCAACAACTCGCCGCCGTCGCCGCTCGCGAAGGCCTCGAGGTGCCGCTGGAAATTCCGGATGTCCGCCCGCGAGCCGTAGATGCCCTGCTGGCCGTCGCCGACGAGGCAGAAATGCCCCGCGCGCGGCGCCGGTCCGCCCGCCTGCGGCCACGTGCCGAGCTCCGCGCCGGGCGGCCGCGTCACCTCCACCAACACCGCGAACTGCTGCGGATCGGTGTCCTGCGCCTCGTCGAGGATCACGCGCCAGCCCTCGGCGCGGATGCGCTCCAGCGTCGCCGGTTCGTGCAGCACCGCGAGCGCCGCCTCCACCTGGTCGGCGTAGGTCTGCACACCGCGCTCGAAGCGCCACTCGCGGTAACGCAGCGCCAGCTCGCCCGCGAGCGCCGCGCCCGCGTCCGCCAGCCAGGCTTTCACCGGCGCGAAGAACTCCGCGAACAACTCCACCACCCCCGCCGCCTTGCCCTGCGGCTTCGGGATCGGAAGATAGCCGCGCTCCGCGCGGAAACGCCGCCACCACTCCTGCGCGCACTCCTGGTTGGCCTGCAACGCGACCGCGCCTTTCCCTTTCGACGTCGCCGCGAGCAGACGGGCCAGCGCCGGCGCGGCGGGTTCGGGCGGCGGCCCGGCGGGCCGCGCCGCCACCAGCCGGTGCGCCGCGGCGGCATCGAGCCGGCGCGCCAGCGCGAAAATCGCATCGAGCGGCGCGTGCCGCAGGAAGGCGTCGACCTGCTCCGGCGCGAGCGCGTGGAACTCCATCGCGTCCTGCTCGAGAAACTCGTCCCACAACGCGTCGTCGTCGTCGGCCACGACCGCGGGGTTGAGGTTGAGCCCGAGCGCCTGTCCGTGGCGTTGCGCGAGCAGCAGGCAGAAACTGTGGATCGTGCCGAAGAACGCGCGTTCGAGGTGATCGAGCGGCGCGTGGTCCGCGCGCCGCTCCTCCGCGAGGCGCCGCACCAGCACCGCGCGCGCGCGTTGCCCGATCTGCGCGGCGGCCTTCTTCGTGAACGTGACGACCGCGGTGCGCGGCAGCAGTTCCGCCCCGCCGGACGCGAGCGCGATCTCGGCGAGCCGCTCGGAGATGGCCGTCGTCTTGCCCGCGCCGGCGTTGGCGCTCACGGCGAAGTTGCGCTGCCACTCGCGGCGGAAACGCTCGCGCGCCGCGTGATCGGTCAACGGCTCAGTCATCGCCGCCTCCTTCCTCCGCTTCCGCCGCGGGCAGCCCGAAGGTGGCCGCGAATTTGGCCTCCAGCACCGCCGCGCGCACCGGCGTGCACGCGATCGGCCAGGCGTAACCGTGCGAAAATTCCGTGCGGTCCGGCGTGCGCGCGCCGTAGCGGCCCGTCGCGAGATGGCGCGCGAGCTGCCCCAGCGCACCGAGCGCGACCGGCAGTTCCTCCATCTTCACGCGGCCGGCGTCGCCGGTGTCGGGTTTCACCATCCACACGCTCCCCTGCGTCGCGCCGAGCGTGGCGACGGCCGCGAGATAGACACCGAGCTGCAACGACGCGCCGCGCGCCATCGCCGCCGCGCTGAGCCGCGCATCGGTGCCGGTCTTGAAATCCACAATGTCCACCGTCGCACCGCCCCACTCCGGGCGGTCGAGGAGCACGAGGTCCATGCGTCCGGCCAGCCCGAGCGGTTCACCGTTCTCGAGCGGGAGCACCGTGCCCGCGGGCAGCGCCCACTCGGTCAGCACGTAGGGACGCGACGGCAACGCGGCAACCTTGGCCAGCAACGCGCGGCACACCTCGCCGAGCTCCGCGTGGAACGAATCCCAGTAACGGTCGCGCGGCCACACGCCGCGCAACTCTTCCAACGCCCGCTCAAGCTGCGCGGCCGCGACTTCGGCCGACGGCGTCTCCATGAACCGATCCGCGACCACCGGACCCTGCCACGCCGCGGCCAGCAGGCGGTGCGCGATCTGGCCGAGCGACTTCTTGCGCGCCCGCACGAGCGGCTCCCACGCCGTCCGCCGCACGCCGAGCACGGCTTCGAACCAAAGCTCCGCCGGGTCCCGCACGCCGCGCTCGATCAGGCGCGCCGCGAGTCGCGTCGGACGCGTCACGGCCGGATCGCCGCAGAGAAAATGCCCGTCGAACGGCGCCGCCGGGTCGCGCCGCCGCTGCCAGACTCCGAGCCATGCCGCCTGCGCCTGCCGCGCGGTGTCGGGCAACCCCGGCTCGTGCGCGACCGCGCGCCGCGCGAACTCCGCCTCGACGTCGCCACCGGGATGCAACGCGAGCAGCACGCGTTCGAGCCAGGCGTTGGGCGCCAGCTTGAGCTCGGGCTCCTCCTCGTCGAACAGCGCCGCGGAGAAAACGACGCCCGCCCGCGCGTTGCGCGCCACGGCGGCGCAACCGCTCCGCTCCGCAGCAGCGCGCTCGTCGCCCGTGGCGAGGCCGACGGGGAAGATTTTCCGCGCATTCAGCGCCGCGCGGTGCTCGTCAGTCAGCCAGCAGCTCGACTCGATGCGGCGCGGCCAGACGCCGGCGTTGCTCTCGACGAAAATGACGTGCGACCACGCCAGCGCCGCGGCGCGGCGCCAGGTGGTGAGCGTCACCGGTGCGAATTGTCCGCGCCCGGCCACGCCGGTGGCAGGCGCCTGCTCTGGCAGAAAACTCTCCAGCGCGGCGAACACGATCGGCGCGGCGAGCCGGGCCGGATCGCGCGCGGCGTAGTCCGCCAGCGCCGGCCAGGTCTCAGGCAACTCCGCATGGAAATGGGCGCACAGCCGCGCGAAACGCTCCAGCGCCTCCGCCAACGTTAGCTCGGCGGGCCACGACGGCAGCAACAGCGCCACGATGCGCGCGACCTCCTTCCACTCCGGGCGCGTGCCCGCCGCGAGCCGCTCTTGGAGTGACGCGAGCGCATGCGTCTGCCGCTCGTCGAAAAGGCGTTCGCAGACATCGCGCACGCCCGCCGGCGCGAGCGCGGTGAAGCTCAGCGTGTGCAACAGCGGCCACAACTCGAGCAACTCCTCGATCCGCGCGCCGCGCGCGTGAAAACGCAGCAGGGCGCGCTGCAACTGCGTGTCGACCGGCGCGGGCGCGGCGGTATCGAGCAGGTCGTTGAACGGCACGCCGCGTTCCGCCAGCAGGCGCGCGAGCCGCAGGTGCGCCGCGTCGGCCCGCGGGAAGACCACCGCGATGTTGTCCGCCCCGGCCGCGCGGAGGCGCGCGATCTCGCGCGCGACGAGTTCCATCTCGGCCGCGCGGGTGGCGCCCACGACCACGCGCAGGCCGGCGGGCGCCTCCGCGGGAGGACGTTGCCACAGCTCGGCGATCGCGACGCCGGCGGCCGGCGGATCGTCCGGCAAACCCAGCTCCGCCTCCACGCCGAGCAGGTGCGACCACGCCTCGGCCCAAGCCTCATCGGAGCCGGCGCGACCGCGGAATTCCGGCTCGGGCAGCACGACGGTGACGTCGCGGCTGCGCCGCGCGAGCGCGGCGAGCGGGAAAAATTCCGGCCAGTGCTCCGCGCCGAAACCGTAGATCAGCACGCGCTCGCCGACGGGCGCGTCCGTCCCGGCTCCGAGCCGGCCGGCCTCGCGATGTTGCAACGGCGCCAATTCGTAGCCCAGCGCACGCACGCGCTCCGTCAGCGCGCTGAACACATCGCGCAGCGGCGCGAGCGGGAAATCGTCCGCGGTGAAGCCGGCGTGGAGCAGCTGGTCGAAATCGTCGAGCGCGCGCTCGGGATCGCTTTGCAGGCTTTTCCAGAAACCCCACGCGGCATCGGCGGACGTGAGCGGCGCGATCCGCGCGGCGATGAGAGCGCGCAGGTTGAGCAACAGCAGCTCGCGGCCCAGCGCGCGGCGCGCGGGCGCGGCGATGCTCTCCAGCTTGCGGCGCGCGAGCCCGGCGGTGAGGAACTCGACGCCGAGCAACGGCACGCCCTCGCGCACGCACCGCAGCTTCAGCGCGTGCGCCTGGCCGCGCGACGGCACGATCACGTAGTCGCGCCGCAGCTGCGCGGGCGCAGCCAGCCACGGGCGCACGACGTCGCGCCAGGCGACGTCCCACTCCCGCATCAGATGCAGCTCGCGCGCTTCGACCATGTCCGCCGCCATCAACCACGACTCGCGCGCGCGCCGCAAACCCGTTCTCTCGGCGCGCCGCCCCCGACCATTTTTCCCCACCCAAGTCTTCCGACATGGGCCTAAAGGCCCTAGCGGGTAAATCTCATCGCATCGCCGCAAGCATTGGGCGTTTCTGGAAATAAGTGGAGGCGCGACCAGTCATAACTCGCCACGGGCTAGGCCCGATTGGTCCAGGCAACGGATACCCGCGATGAGTATCCTGTCGCGGAGCGTGCGCTGGCGTTTTCTCGCCCTGCTGGGCGCCTCGTTCGTGGCGTTGGGCGGTGCCTTCTGGCTGTTGCAGCGGGCCCGGCACGGGCAACTCGCGCAAGCCGAGGCCGAATGGCGGGAACAAACCCGGCAACACCTCGCCCGCTGGGTCACGGTCGCAAACCGCCCCGTGGTGGAATTCGCCCGGGACCATGCCACCCTGCCGGCGCTGCGCGCGTTTCTCGCCAAGCCTGATCGCGAGTGGGCGCGGCAGAATCTCGATCCGGCCCTGCTCGACCGGCATCTGGAAGCGCTGTGGGTGCTGCGCGCCGACGGCACCCTGCTGCACCATGCTGCGCGCGACGAGACGACCGCGCTGCCCCGCCTGCCCGCGCCCGCGGAGCTCGCGGCCGCGGCGCTGCATCGGCCGCCGGGCGACGGCTTCGCCGAGACCCCCGTCTGCCTGTGGCAAATCCACGCCACGCCCATCGCCGGCAACGATGGCGCACCCGCCGGCTGGCTGCTGACCGGCCGCGCCTGGAACAACGCCTTGCTCGACTGGCTCTCCGCCCTCGCCGCCGCCGACGCGCGCCTCATCGCGCCCGACCGCATCGCGTCGCCGACGGCGGATCGCGTGGTGTGGACGACGGAGTTGCGCGACTTCGACGGACGCCCCTTGCGCGCGCTCGAGCTCAGCCAGCCTTTCCCCGGCTTGGGCGGACCGCTCCCCGACGGCCCTTGGCCGGCTCTGTTGCTCGGTGCGTTCGCGTTGTTGCTGCTGACCGCCTTCGGGCTCGCCGTGCAGGGCTGGGTCCTGCGCCCCCTCCAAGTCATCGGCGCCTCCCTCGAGCAACGCGCCCCCGCGCTGGTGGAGCCGCTGCTCGCCCCGCGCGACGAGTTCGCCCGCGTCGCCGCGCTGGTGCAATCGGCCTTCGCCGACCGCGCCGCGTTGCACCGCGAGGTCGAGGAGCGACGCCGCACCGAGGCGGAGTTGCGCGCGAGCCGGGAGCAGTTGCAACACGCCGTCGAGCTGCGCGCCCGGCTCGCACGCGACCTGCACGACCACGTCATCCAATCGATCTACGCCGCCGGGCTCGGCCTCGAATCCGCGCGGGCGCAGATGAGCACGGACCCCTTCGGCACCGAAGGCCGGCTCCGGCACTGCCTGCAGAATCTCAACGAAACCATCCGGCAGGTCCGCAGCTACATCAACGACCTCGAGCCCGACACCACCGGCCGGCGCCAACACTTCACCGACGCCGTGCGCGCGCTGACCGCGACCATGCACGAGCTCTGGCCGGTGGAGTTCGCGCTCGCGTTCTCCGAGTCCGCCTCCGCCCGGCTCACCAACGTCTGCGAGATCCACGCGCTCCAGATCGTGCGCGAGAGCCTGAGCAACGCCATCCGCCACGGCGGCGCCACGCGCATCGAGATCCGCCTGCGCGAGCAGGACGGCGACCACGCGCTCCTCGAGGTGAGCGACAACGGCCGCGGCTTCGACCCGATGCAGCGCATGGGCACCGGCCGCGGCCTCGTGAACCTCACCACGCGCGCCCGCGAGATGGGCGCGAGCCTGCGCATCGATGCGGCCGAGGGCCGCGGCACGACGATCGCCCTCCTCATCCCCCTCGTGGAGGCGCCCGCATGAACCGTCGCACCGCCCATCGCGCCTTCACGCTCGTCGAGGTCATGATCGCCTCGCTCGTGCTCGTCTTCGGCATCGTCTCCGCGCTGGCCGCCATGCAACAGGGCATGCAGGCGCTCGACCGCGCCCGCCACCTCGCCCGCGCCACGCAGCTCATGCAGACGGAGATGGAGCGCCTCCGCCTGAAGAACTGGGACCAACTCGAATCGCTCCAGGCCGCCGGCAGCCAGCCGGTCGCCGTCGAGAGCGCCGGCGGCGGCCCCGCCGGAGGCTTCACCTGCACACGCACGATCACCTCGCCGAAGGCGGGCATGAAGGAGATCACGCTCACCACCGAGTGGCACGGCTTCGACGGCCGCCCGCACCGCGCGCTCCTCGTCAGCCGCTACGCCCGCACCGGACTCCATGATTATTTCACGACCAACCGCTGACCGCCCCGCGCCCGCCGCCGGCTTCACGCTCGTGGAGATCCTCGTCTCCGCGGCGATCAGCGGCTTCATCCTCACGGCGGTGCTCTCGACCTTCCTCTTCATCGGTCGCACCGGACTGCGCGCGAGCAATTACAGCGAAGTGGAAAGCGAGACGCGCCGCGCCCTCGACACCTTTGCGCAGGACGCCCGCGCCGCCGCGGACATCCGCTGGCACAGCGCCCAATGCGTCACGCTCCTGCTGCCCGCCGGCAGCCCTTCGGCGCAAGTCACCTACGGTTACGACACCGACGCGGGCAGCGCCACCTACCGGAGCTTCTACCGTGTCGCCGGCCCCGCCGATTCGCCGCTCCCGCGCCGCGCGCTCGTGCGCGGTGTCGCCTCCGATTTCGCTTTCCAGCGCTTCAAGCGCGAGCCCGCCAACGGTGGCCAGGAAAACGCCGCGAACGACCTCGAGACGCAGCTGCTCCAAGTCACCTTCCGCGTCGAGCGCCCGGGCCGGGGCTCGGCCGCGGCCACGCAACAAGCCACCTCCACCCGCCACCTGCTGCGCAACAAGCGCGGTGGCGGCTGACCCGATGCAGCGACCCGCCACGCCTCTCCGCCGCCCGCTCCGCGCCGCCGCCCCGCCGCGCGAACGCGGCGCCGTGCTCATCGTCGCGTTGCTCGTGATGGCGCTGCTCGCGCTCGGCCTGGCCAGTTACCTCAACCTGAACGTGAACTCCGCGCGCCTGGCGCAGCGCAGCTTCCAGCACGCCGCCGCCTTCAATCTCGCCGAGACCGGCGCGGAGGAGGCGCTGTGGTCCTTCAATCGCGCCCACGCCGGCCAAGCCGACGCGTGGTCGGGCTGGACCACGTTGCTGCCCGGCGCGCGCCGGACTTTCGACGGCTTCGCCCTCGGCAGCGCGACCGGGCGCGTGCAGGTCTACGTCGACAACCATCAACCCACCGGCAACGCGCGCCCGGGCATCGTCGCGCTCGCGACCGTCGAATCGCCCGGCACCGGACCCGTCACGCGCATGATCGAGGTTTCGCTCCGCCGCCGGTCGCGTTTCAGCGCGGCGCTCCTCGCGAAGGAGGCCGTCACGTTCGCCGGCAACAACGCCTCGGTCGACAGCTGGCACTCCGATCCCGACCGCGATCCCGCCACCGCCCCGGTCCCTTACAGCGCAGCTGCACGCTCCGATGGCGGCAGCGTGGCCAGCGTCTCGGTCGCGACCAACGCCATGCTCGTCAACAACGCCGACATCTACGGCTACGTCTACACCGGCGGCGCCCAGCCCGACGTCGGCAACAACGGCTCCATCACCGGCGCCAGCACGCCCCCCGGCGTGCGGATCGACGCGGCGCGCATCGCCACGGATTTCACCGCCAGCTTCCCCACCCTCAACACCCCGGTCGACGGCACCGTATTGGCGAGCCTCGGCAGCACCCTCGGCACGCCCGGCCTCGCCACCAAGTGGCGTTGCGCCGCGATCTCCCTCAGCGGCAAGCAGACGCTCACGATCTACGGCGACGTCACCCTCGTGCTCACCACCGGCTCGGGCGGCAAGGCCATCGACGTGGCCGGTCAGGCGGGCATCATCCTCGCTCCGGACTCGAGCCTCACGCTTTACGTGGAGGGCGATGTGGCGATCGGCGGCAACGGCCTCGCCAACCCCAACGCGCGCCCCGCCACCTGCCAGATCTACGGCACCAACACGAGCGTCGCAGGCCAGAGCTTCCAGATCGCCGGCAACGGTGCGCTGAAGGCCGCCCTCTACGCGCCCAACGCCGACGTGAAGATCAACGGCAACGGCGACGTCATGGGCTCCATCGTCGCCCGCAACATCACGCTCACCGGCAACGCCGCCTTCCATTACGACGAAGCGCTCGGCGAGCTCGACACCGACATGCCATTCGGGGTCGAGCGCTGGCGCGAGTTGACGACCGAGTCCGCCCGCGCGGCGCACAGCGGCAAATTCGCCGGCTGGTGAGCGGAGACCGGGCAACGGCAGCCGACAGAGGATAAATTTTCTCCGGGAACTCGGGAGTTTCCGCCCGGGGCCAGCACGGCGGGCGAGCCGAGGCTCCGTTTCGACTCACGGGCACCAATCGGATGCACGGCGGCATCCGGACACGAAAAACCCCGCACGCGCAGCGGGCGGGGTCGGCGGGCAGCGCGATGGCGCCGCGGCGGTTACTTCTTGGCGAACACGAGCTTCGCGACCTGCGACTTGTGGCGGGAGGCGACGTTCCGGTGGATGACGTTGCTCTTGACGGCCTTATCGAGGGCGGAGCTGTAAGCGATGGCGGCCGAGCGGGACTTCTCCGCATCGTTGGCCTTGGTGGCGGCGGCGACGGCCTTAGCCAGCGTCTTCAGGCGGGTCTTGACGGTCTTGTTGCGCGCGGCGTTACGGGCGGATTTGCGCGCGGCTTTGATAGCGGACTTGGTGTTGGCCATGGCGGTTTAAATTTAGGAAACGCTGAAGGACCCAAAATCAGTGAGGTGAGTCAAGCGCTTTCTCCCCCGGGAAGGCTCCCCCGAAAGGGAGCGCTAAGATGGGTTGATGCCCGGCAACAGCCCGCCTATCCCTGAGGCAGCCCCGTGAGAATCCAGAATCGACTCATCGCCCTGCTCGGCCTGCTCGTCGTGGTGTTTGCGGTCAGTCTATGGCTGCTGCGCAGCACCCACGAACGGGAGAACCAGCGCATGCTCGCGGAGATCGAGAAGGAGCGCAGCGAGCTCCTCGACCGGCTCCTGAAACTGACCGGGCTGTCGCTGCAGAGCTTCGCGGCGGACTATTCGCTCTGGTCCGAGATGGTGGACTTCCTCGCCTCGCGCGACCCGAAGTGGGCCGAGGTCAACCTCCAGGCCAGCTTGGCGAACTTCAACGCCCACGGCGCCTGGGTGCTGCGCACCGACGGCACGCAGATCTACGGGACCGTGCGCGACATCTACGCCGACTACGCCAAGCTGCCGATGGCGGGCAACGCCGACTTCCTCGCCCACTTGCGCGCACAGCGTTTTTCGCATTTTTTCCTGCGCACGGGGTCGGGCCTGCTCGAATTCCGGACGGCGCCAATCCAACCCTCGCACGACACCGAGCGCACCAGCGAGCCACGCGGCTGGCTGCTCGTCGCGCGTCTCTGGGGGCCGGAGCACCAGACCACGCTGCAAGGCGTGCTCGAAAGCGACATCGAGCTCCACCCGCCGGGCCATGTCGACGCCGGCACGCAAGGCATCGTGCTCCACCGCCCGCTGCTCGACTGGCAGGGCGCAGCCGTGGCCCAGCTGCATGTGCGCCACCTCGCGCAGATGACCGGCCTGCTGGACCGGGAGAACGCGACCGAGACCGCGCTCTTCCTGCTCTTCGGCGTCTCGATGCTGTTCTTCGCCATCATCGGCGTCTCGCGCTGGATCGTGCAACCGCTGCGCCAGCTCGAGCGCAGCCTTGAGACCGCCAGCCCCTCGCCGCTCGCGCAACTGCGGTTCGCGCGCGACGAGTTCGGCCGGCTCGCGCAGCTGGTGGAAAACTCCTTCGCGCAGCGCCAGACCCTCGAACGCGAGGTCGAGGTGCGCCGTCGCACGGAGGAAGCCCTGCGCCAGAGCCAGGCGGAGCTGCGCAGCGCCGCCGACCTGCGCTCGCGCCTCGCCCGCGACCTGCACGACGGCGTCATCCAGTCCATCTACGCCGCCGGCCTCGGCCTTGAGGGCATCCGCGCCTTGCTGCGCCACGACCCCGACACCGCCGACCGCCGTCTCGTCGCCGCGCAGACCAGCCTGAACCAGACGATCCGCGAGGTGCGCAGTTTCATCCAGGGCCTCGAACCCGAAGAGTCGGAGCGACCCGACTTCGTGCAGGCATTGCGCTCCCTCATCCAAACGCTCCAAGCCCTCCATCCCGTGCAACTGCGGTTGCACACCGATGCCGCCACCGCCCCGCTCAGCGCCCGCGAGGAAGTGCACGCGCTGCAAATGGTGCGGGAGTGCGTCAGCAACGCGCTGCGCCACGGCGAAGCCCGCGGCATCGACATCGTTTTCGAGACCCTGCAGGGCGCTCCGGCGCTCCAGATCCGCGACGACGGGCGCGGCTTCGACCCCGTCGCCGCCCGCGCCAGCGGCGGCAGCGGCCTCGCCAACCTCGCGTCCCGCGCCGCCGAGATCGGCGCCACGCTCACGATCGACTCCTCCCCGGGAAAAGGAACTGGCATCTCGATTCGCTTTAACCAAACTCATTCCGTTCCATGACTCTCACAGCGACTGATGCGATCACCCTGCTCTTGGTCGACGACAGCGAGCTCGTCCGCACCGGACTCAAGACCCTGCTCGGCGTCCGCGGCCAGACCACCCAACTCCGCGTCGTGGGCGAAGCCCACTCCGTCGCGAGCGCCATCGCCGAGACGCTGCGCCTGAAACCCCAGGTCGTGCTCCTCGACATCCGCCTGCCCGACGGCACCGGCTTCGAAGCCTGCCGCCAGATCCTCGCCAAGCTTCCCGAGACGCGCGTGCTCATCCTCACCTCAGTCATCGACGACAACCTCGTCTACGAAGCGATGAGCAGCGGCGCGCACGGCTACCTGCTCAAGGAGATCAACGCCCAGGGCCTCTGGCAGGCCATCATCGACGTGGCCGCCGGCAAATTCATCCTCGATCCCGCCGTCACCACGCGCGTGCTCAACCTCGTGCGCCACGGCGCCCCGCAGAGCGAGCAGGACAAGCTCGCGCAGCTCTCCGCCCAGGAGCGCCGCGTCCTCGCCCTCGTCGCCGAAGGCAAGACCAACAAGGAAATCGCGGAACAGATGAACCTGAGCGACAAGACGGTGAAGAATTACCTCAGCAACATCTTCGAGAAACTGCAGATCAGCCGCCGCTCGCAGGCCGCCGTCCTCTACGCCGAGAGCCGCACCCCCGCCAAGGGAGCCAAACAGCCCTAACCGGCAGGGCTCTTTTTCTCAGGCGTGCAGCCGTTCCCCGAAGGCGCTGCACCCGCTAGGCTCCGACGGTGCAAACCTCGGAACGCCCCGCGCTCTCCCCCGCCTCACGCCTCCGCCAGCGGCGCGGCTTCACCATCTTCGAGACGGCCATGTCCGCCGCCATCCTCGCGATGGGCATCGCCACCTCCATCGTCGCGATGCAACAGGGCTACCGCGCGATCGACGTCGCGCGCGGCACCACGCTCGCCTCCCAGATCCTGCAGAGCGAGATCGAGCGCATCCGCATGATGAGCTGGTCCGCCGTCCAGGCCCTGCCTGCCGAGGACAAATTCGACGGCGCGACCTTCTTCTCCGCCAACCCCGACATCGCCGGCAAATACACCATCTACCGCCGCGTCGAGGCCGACCCCGACCGCCCCAGCGACGTCTACAACATCACGCTCTCCGTCACGTGGAATTCCTCCGACGGTCGTTCGCACACCCGCAGCTTCCGCTCCCGCTACGTCAAAAACGGACTCTATGACTACTATTACACCTCCGCTTCCCCGCTCACTTGACACGCTGGCGGCGCGCCCGCGGCGCGGCTTCACGCTGGTCGAGGTGCTCATCAGCGCGGGCCTCGTCGGCTTCATCCTCACGGGCGTGATGACCACGTTCCTCTTCCTCGGCCGCAGCGGCGCGAATCTCCAAAATTACAACGACATGGAGTCGCAGGCCCGCAAGGCGCTCGAACTCTTCGCGCAGGACACCCGGCAGGCCAGCTCGATCACCTGGACCAGCAACAACGAACTCACCCTCGTGGTCGACGCGACCAACGTCACCTACCGCTACGCCAGCGAGCGCTTCACCCGCAACGGCGTCGTGCTCCTCAGCGGCGTCGTCGCCCCTGTCGCCCGCACCTCGGAGACCGACACCACCTGCACGCCCTTCTTCCGCGCCTACGACATCAACGGCAACCAGATCAAGGCGATCGAATACGCCAGCCCCAGCGCCACCGTCCGCGCCGCCGCCGGCAAATCCACCAAGCAGCTGCAGATCTCCCTCGAGGCCAGCCGCACCACCCGCACCGTCGCGCGCGCCACCAACCTCGTGCTCTCCGCCCGATTCGTCCTGCGCAACAAACGCATCACCGCCTGAGCCCGCCATGTCCACGCCCGTCCCCTCCCTTCTTCTCCGCGCCGGCGACCCGCGCATCCGCATCCGCGGCTCGGCGCTCATCGTCACCCTGCTGATGTGCGCCATCATCGGCATCTCCCTCGCCAGCTACCTGCAGCTCGGCCGCACCAGTCTCACGGTGTCCAACCGCGCCCTCTTCAACAACGCCGCCATGAATCTCGCCGAGAACGGCCTCGAGGAGGCGATGTATTCCATCAACAAGCGGATCGCCGACGAGGACTACGACTGGGAGGCCGACGGCTGGAAGATCTCCGGCGCAAACGCCTACCGCAAGTGGACCCCGGACTCAGACCCGTTCCTCCGTTTCGATCAGAATGCCCGCGGCGCAATCCGCGTCTACGTCGCCAACTACGCCGGCATCTCCAGCGCCCCCACGATCGTCGCCCGCTCCACCATCACGCTCGGTGGCGCCGCCAGCGCCCCGCTCGAGAAATGGGTCGAGGTCTCCCTCACCAAGACCTCCAAGTTCTCCAATGGACTCGTCGCCAAGAACTCCATCGTCTTCAACGGCACCACCACCAAGGTCGACAGCTGGAACTCCGACCCCGACAACGACGGCGATCCCACCGACGTCGTCCCCTACTCTGCCGCCGTGCGCAACGACAACGGCTCCGTCGGCAGCATCTCCGTCTCCGTCGACGCCGTGCTGGTGAAAAATGCCGACATCTGGGGCTACGCCGCCACCGGCGGTTCCAGTGTGGTCGTCGGCTCCACGGGCTCCGTCCTCGGCGAAGACTCCGCCGCCAAGGACAAGACCGGCTGGGCCGACCCCGATGTCGACCCCGACCGCGTCTCCACCGATTTCTCCGCCAACTTCGACCCCGTGTCGCCCCCGTCCATCGGTGGGGAATCGCTCGGCAGCGTCGGCACCAAGGCCCTGCCGGAGGCCGGCGACGTCGCTGTGGACGGCATCTATTACTACACCGCCACCAGCATCGGCGGCTCCAACAAGGTGCTCACGATCAAGGATAATGCCAAAGTCGTCATCACCGTCACCGGCAGCATCTCCATCGGCGGCGGGTCCGGCTCGATCCAGATCAACACCGGCTCGGAGCTCGCTCTCTACGTGAACGGCGATGTCGACATCAAGGGCCAGGGCGCCGCCAACGGCACCCCGAGTTCCGTGGCGGCCGGCCCGACGCTCTTCGAGGCCCAGCAGCCCGCCAAGTTCCAGATCTACGGCACCAATACGACCAGCCAGACGATCGACATCACCGGCAACGGCGCGCTGAGCGCCGTCGTCTACGCGCCCTCCGCCAACGTCTTCATCCGCGGCGGTGGCGAGGCCCTCGGCTCGATCGTGGCGAACAACATCACCATCGTCGGCAACGCCAGCTTCCACTACGACGAATCGCTCGGCAATTTCGGCGGCAGCAACCCCTACCGCGTCTCGCGTTGGAACGAGTTGACCACCGCGGCCAGCCGCGCCACCTACGCCACCGCGCTCAACTTCTGATCGCGGCACGGCCACGCCCGCTCGCGTCAGCGACACACCTGCGCCGGAGCGCCGTGTCAGCGTGCTCCTGCCGGCGTCCACTCACGCCCGCCTCGCCCGCACGTCCGACACGCACAACACGTCCGGCACGCCCGGCACGCACGGCACGCCCGGCACGCACGGCACGTCCGGCACGCACGGCACGTCCGGTATCCCGCTTCCGCTCTTCGCTCCGCGCACACCACCCCGCCCCACTTCCCTCCGCAGCTCCGAGGCATCTTTACGTAATACGTAAAGTTCAGCTCGGCCCCGGACGCGGGATCGACGCAGGTGATCAGCGCGAAGAGGGAGACGCGCCCAGCGTGAATCGCCCGCGGCCAACCTTACGTAATAAGTAAAGTTGGCCGGGGCGTGAAAATGGCGCGGGGCGCCCCGCCTCTCGGCCGGACGCCCCGCATGGTGGATGATGAACTAGTTTCGACGCCGTAAGCCGGATTCTGTCGGCGCACCGAGGCGCGCCGTGACCTTCATTTCTCTCGCGCCCGCCTGACGGCGGACTCGTTCGCCGGAGTCTCCGACAGAGTCGGAGCCCAGGCGAATGCGGCATACCCGCGGCTATCGGACGGGCCGCCCAGCCGCCTATGTTGCCTTGCACCGGATTGGGTTTTTCGTGCCGCGGCCATTGCTGGCGCGCGCGGTGGGCTCTTACCCCACCTTTTCACCCTTGCCCTGAGCGAGCCCGCCTTGCGGCGAGTCGAACGGGGCGGTTTGTTCTCTGTGACACTGTCCGTCACGGCGCCTTGAAACGCCGCGCCCGCGCTTTCACGCGGAATCCTGCCCGATGGTGTCCGGACTTTCCTCTCCTGGTTCAAAGAACTCGGAGCGAAGGTCTGGCCCCGAAACTAGAACTGCCAGTAAACGATGCGACCGCACTGGTCGCAAGTGACAATATTTTCGGACCGGCGCGCCTCGAATTCGATGTTCGACGAGACCTTCATGTGGCAGCCGCCGCAGCGTCCGCCCTGCACGGCCACGCACGCGGGCAGGCCGGGTTTTTTCGCCACCCGGTCGTAGAGCCGCACCTGCGGTTCCGGCACCGCGGCGCGCGCCGTGTCGGTCGCCGTCACCGCCGCCGCGTGCTCCGCTCGCAGTTGCGTCTCCTTGTCGCGCCAGGCTTTGATCTTCGCCTCGTGGCCGGAAATGTTCGTCTTGAGCACCGCCTCCGCCGCCGCGAAGCGCTGCTTCGCCTCGTCGATGGCATACATGATCTGCAGCTCCTCCTCCTCGTAGCCGCCGATCACGCCCTCGGTGGTCTCGATCTCGTGCGTGAGCGCGCGATACTCGTCGTTCTTCCGCACCTCGAGCTGCTGGGTCTTGTATTTCGCGACCTTCGCCTCGGCCGTCTTGATCTCGTTTTCGAGCGTTTTCTTCTTCGCCTCGAGGCCGTGCCATTCGGTCTTGGCCGTTTCGATCGCCTGCCGTTCGGAGGCGATCCTGGCCTCCACGGCGGCGATTTCACGCGGCACCGCGGCCAGCTGCTGCTCGAGCCCCAGACGATGCATATCGCGCTCCTGCAACTCCCTCAGCTTGGTCAGATCGACGACGGCCATGGCGCGACACTGCCCGCGCCACGCGCCCACCGTCAAACGAAACCTCCCGCGCGCGCAATCCATGCGTATTTTTAAGCTCGAAACAGCAGCCCGGAACACCCCGGAGTGCCCCTTGCCCGGTGCCTTTCCCGCCGCCCGGAAAACATCCGACTTTCCGATGTGCAATTACATGAAAGGCAAGGATTAAAATCGGTCCAAAATAGTCGCGATTTCGTGAAGAAATCTATTGTCCGCCGGCCCGTTCTCCCTGACATTTTCTCATACCCATTTTCACCTGAATGTCCGCTCCCGACGAAGCCTCCTCCACTCCGAAAAATCCTGCCATCGGCGCCACCTACGACGCTTCCCAACTGGGCAAACTCGAGGGCCTTGAAGCGGTCCGGAAAAAGCCCGGCATGTATATCGGCGGCACCGACGAACGCGCCCTCCACCACTGCGTTTCCGAGGTCCTGGACAACTCCGTCGACGAGCACCTCGCCGGCCATTGCAAACGCATCGACGTCACCATTCACGTCGACGGCTCCATCTCCATCCGCGACGACGGCCGCGGCATCCCGGTCGACATCCACCCGCAATACAAGATCCCCGGCGTCGAGATGGTGCTCACCACGCTCCACTCCGGCGGCAAATACGGCCAGGGCGGCTACAAGTTCTCCGGCGGCACCCACGGCGTCGGCGCCAAGTGCGTCAACGCCGTCTCCGAGTGGTTCGAGGTCGAGGTCTCGCGCAACGGCCAAGTGCACCACATGACCTTCGAGCGCGGCAAGACCACCAAAAAGCTCGAGGTCATCGGCAAGGCCAAGGGCACGGGCACGCTCATCACGTTCAAGCCCGACGCGGAGATCTTCAAGGAAACCACCGTCTTCAAGGCCGACCGCATCGCCCAGCGCCTGCGCGAACTCGCCTTCCTCAACTCCGGCCTTGAGATCGTGTTCATCGACGAGCGCCCCGCCGAACCCAAGCCCGAGCGCTATTACTACAAGGACGGCGTCGTCGAGTTCGTAAAGCAGATCAACTCCGGCAAGACCGCGCTGCACGCCCAGCCCGTCCGCATCGCCAAGGAGGTCGAGACCACCATCGACGAGAAGAAGGCCGAGGTCCACCTCGAGGTCGTCTTCCAATACAACGACTCTTACAACGACCTTGTCCTCTGCTACACCAACACGATCCACAACCCAGACGGCGGCACACACCTCTCCGGCTTCCGCTCCGCCCTCACCCGCGCGATCAACCAGTTCGCCAAGGCCAACAATCTTCTCAAGGAAAAGGACCCGCAGATCACCGGTGACGACGTCCGCGAAGGTCTCGCTGCCGTCATCGCGATCAAGCACAGCGACCCGAAATTCGAGTCGCAGACCAAGGTGAAGCTGCTCTCGCCCGAAGTGGAGAGCATCGTCGGCTCCGCCACCTACGAAGGCCTGATGTTCGCCTTCGAACAGACGCCGAGCATCGCCAAGCGCATCATCGAGAAGTCCCTCATGGCCGCCCGCGCCCGCGAGGCCGCCCGCAAGGCCCGCGAGACCATCCGCAAGGGCGCCCTCGCCGGCGGCAGCCTCCCGGGCAAACTCGCCGACTGCTCCGAGCGCGACCCCGCCCTGTGCGAACTCTACATCGTCGAGGGTAACTCGGCCGGCGGCTCGGCCAAACAGGGCCGCGACCGCCGTTACCAGGCCATCCTCCCGCTCCGCGGCAAGTTGATCAATTCCGAGAAGGCACAGCTCGACAAAGTCCTCTCCAACGAGGAAATCCGCACCCTCATCACCGCCATCGGCACGGGCATCGGCACCGGCGAGGACGACTCGGCCTTCAACGCCGACAAGACCCGCTACCACAAGGTCGTCATCATGACCGACGCCGACGTCGACGGCTCGCACATCCGCACGCTCATCCTGACCTTCCTCTACCGCCAGATGAAGGGCATCATCGAGCGCGGCTACGTCTACATCGCCCAGCCGCCGCTCTACAAAATCAAGCGCAAGAAGCGCGAGCAATACGTCGACAACGACGAGCAGCTCAACCGCATCCTCCTCGAACTCGGCTCCGAGGACATCCTCCTCACCCGCACCTCCGACCAGCAGGTCTTCGCGCCCACGCAGATCGACCCCATCGTCGAGATGCTCGCCGCCCTCGAAAAACTCGGTCACGGCATCACGCGTCACGGCGCCGGCCTCGGCGAATACCTCGACCAGCACGACCCCGCCACCCACGAACTGCCGCGCTACATCGCCCGCATCCGCGAAGGCAACAAGGAGTCGCACCGCTTCCTCCGCACCGACAAGGAGCGCGCTGCCTTCCTCACCGAGCTGGGCCTCGACGCCGATGCCACTCCCGCCGCCGACGCGGCCGCGGGCCCGCAGCGCCGCGTCACCGTGCACGAGATCTTCGAGGCCACGGAAATCACCAAGCTCCTCAAGTCGCTCGCCAAGGCCGGCGTCGACACCCGTTTCTCGCCCTCCGAGACGCCCCGCTATCTCTTCACCGAGAACGCCGGCGCCAAGAACGAGACCAAGACCGAGCTTTTCTCCCCCCTGGAAATCGTCGCCCAGATCCGCGCCAACGGCCGCAAGGGCCTCAGCATCCAGCGCTACAAGGGTCTCGGCGAAATGAACCCCGAGCAGCTCTTCGAGACCACGATGGACCCGGAGAAGCGCCGCCTCCTCAAGGTGAACATCAACGACGCCGCGAAGGCCGACGCCCTCTTCACCCTCCTGATGGGCGACGAAGTCCCGCCCCGCCGCCAGTTCATCGAAGACAACGCCCTCAACGTCCAGAACCTCGACGTCTAAAATTCAGGTTATGGGTGAAGGGTTATGGGTCATGGGCCCGAACCGAATTCACCCCGCACCCCTGACCCATCACCTCTGACCCTTTCCTCCGTGTATACCGCGAACGAAAAACTTTCGACCGCCAACATCACCGACATCATGCAGACGGCCTACATCGATTATTCGATGTCGGTCATCATCAGCCGCGCGCTCCCCGACGCCCGCGACGGCCTGAAGCCGGTGCAACGCCGCATCCTCTACGCGATGCTGCGCGAAGGCCTCCTCCACAACCGCCCCTTCGACAAGTGCGCCGGCGTCGTCGGTGAGGTGCTCAAGAACTATCACCCGCACGGCGACTCCTCCGTCTACGACACCCTCGCCCGCCTCGCCCAGACCTGGGTCATGCGCTATCCGCTCATCGACCCGCAGGGCAACTTCGGCTCCGTCGACGGCGACCCACCCGCCGCCTACCGCTACACCGAGTGCCGGCTCAAGGACATCTCCGAGGAACTCCTCAAGGACATCGAGGAGGAGACCGTCGACTTCGCGCCGAACTACAAGGAGTCGACCACCGAGCCCACCGTCCTCCCTGCCGCCCTGCCGAACCTGCTGATGAACGGCTCGACCGGCATCGCCGTCGGCATGACGACCAACATCCCGCCGCACAACCTCGGCGAGATCATCGATGCCACCTGCGCCGTCATCGACCGCCCCGGCATCTCCGTCGACGAGCTCTGCACCTACATCCCCGGCCCCGATTTCCCCACCGGCGGCTTCATCAACGGCCGCGCCGGCATCAAGTCCTACCTCACCACCGGCCGCGGCATCGTCCGCACCCGCGGCAAAGCCCACACCGAGGAACTCAAGGGCGGCGGCGAGCAGATCGTCATCACCGAGATCCCCTACAACGTCAACCGCGCCAACCTCGTCACCCGCATCGCCGACCTCGTGCGCGAAAAGGAGATCGACGGCATCCGCGACCTCCGCGACGAGTCCGACGAGAACACCCGCATCGTCATCGAGCTGAAGCGCGGCGAGCAATCGCAGGTCATCATCAACCAGCTCTACCAGAAGACCGCCCTCGAATCCTCCTTCGGCGTCATCCTGCTCGCCCTCGACAAGAAGCGGCCGAAGCAGATGAACATCAAGGAACTCATCGAGTGCTACGTCGACCACCGCCGCGAGGTCGTCACGCGCCGCACCCAGTTCCGCCTCGCCCGCGCCAAGGACCGCGCCCACATCCTCGAAGGTTACATCATCGCCCTCGATAACCTCGACGACTTCGTGAAGATCATCCGCGCGTCGAAGGACAAGGAGGAGGCCAAGCAGCGCCTGATGGCCAAGTATCCGCTCTCCGAGATCCAGACCAACGCCATCCTCGAGCTCCGCCTCTACCAGCTCACCGGTCTCGAACGCGGCAAGATCGAGGCCGAATACCTCGAACTCATGCGCCTCATCGAGGAACTCCAAGGCATCCTCGACGACGAGCACAAGCTCCTCGCCTTGATCAAAAAGGAGCTGCTCGACCTCCGCCAGAAATACGCCACGCCACGCCTCACCCAGATCATCGACGCCGAGGGCGAGCTCCGCATGGAGGACGTCATTCCCAACGAGGGCGCCGTCATCACCGTTTCCCATCTCGGCTTCATCAAGCGCACCCCCGTCGCCGAATACCGCTCCCAGAAGCGCGGCGGCAAGGGCGTCATCGGCGCCGAGACCTACGAGGACGACTTCGTCGAAAACCTCTTCACCGCCTCGACGCACGACTACGTGCTCTTCTTCACCAGCACCGGCCAGTGCCACGCGAAGAAGGTCTACGACATCCCCGAAGGCACCCGCACCGCCAAGGGCAAGTCCGTCGCCTCCTTCCTTCGCCTCTCGCAGGGCGAGAAACTTGCCGCCCTGCTCTGCGTGAAGGAATTCTCCCTCGAGCACTACGTCGTCATGGCCACGAAGGACGGCGTCATCAAGAAGACCGCCCTCGCCGAATATGAAAGCGCCACCCGCGAAGGCGGCATCCGCGGCATGAAGCTCGCCGAAGGCGACGACATCATCGGCTGCGTCCTCACCAACGGCGCCAACGAGATCATCCTCGTCTCCCATCAAGGCCAGGCCGTGCGCTTCTTCGAAGGCGCCGCCGAGGTTGAATTGGAGGAAGGCGCCGAGCCTGCCGCCCCCGCCGCCGACGGCGAGGAAGCCGACGGCCCGAAGCTCGGCCTCCGCCCGCAGGGCCGCTTCACCGGCGGCGTCACCGGCATGAAGTTCAAGAAGAAGGGCGACTACCTCCAAGCCATCGAAGTCTGCGACCACGAGGCCCGCCTGCTCGTCGCCCGCGAGGACGGCGTCGGCAAACGCACACCCTTCGAGGACTACCGCATGATCCGTCGCGGCGGCACCGGCGTCATCGCCATCGACCTCCCTGAGGACGGCTCCGTCGCCGTCGCCGGCGCGCTCAGCGTCCGCGACACCGACGAGGTCATGCTCCTCACCGCCAAGGGCCAGAGCGTGCGCACCCGCGTGAAGGAGATCCGCGAGACCGGCCGCGGCGCCAAGGGCGTCCGCCTCGTCAACCTCGAGGAAGGCGACAAGCTCCTCGCCATCGCCAAAGTCGTCGAATCCGAGGAAGAGGAGGCCGCGAGCGAAGCCGCCGCGAGCGCCGAGCCCACGCCCCCGGCGACCGCGTGAGCCCAGGCGTGCCTCCCGAGGCACCTGGACTTCCCTGAAAAATCAAGGCGCGCCCGTGCGGCGCGCCTTTGCTTTTCCCGGAGCCGGATTGCCCGGTCTCCGCGGGGTCACTGCAGCTTGATCGGCTTCACCTTCACCCGCTGCTTGATGCCTTCGACCTCCAGCCAATACGCCCCGAGCAGGCCGGGGAAGATCCGCACCTTGGGCTCCATGCGCGGACGCTCCGCGCGCGTCGACGTATCGTTCTGCTGCCAGATCTGACCGTTCTTCAGCCGGAAAACCGACTTCCCTTCCCAGCCGCTGAACTCGCCCACGAGCTGCGACTCCAAGGCCTCGGCCGCCTCCGGCCGATCCGCCACCTCGCTCAGCGTCACCATCGCCTGGAACCACTTGGGCCCGGTCTTGGCCGGCACCGCCACTTCCGGCGCCGCCTTCCGGTCGGCGATCAACGCTTCGAGCGTCGCCAGTTCGGCCGGCGTGAGCTTGTGCAAGCCGGCCGCGCGGAATTGTTCTTCTGGGAGCGAGGACAGCAGTTGGCTTTCCACGGCAGCGACACTGCTGCAAATCAGCAGCGAGCAGAGCAGGAGGGACAGGACTTTCATCGCCCAGCAGTGCAGTGGACAATCCTCGCGGGCGCCACGCGGATGCGACGAATCGTGCCGCCGCCGGCATGAACAGTGTGAACACGGCCATGGATGTCAGTTCGCACCCCGGGACAATCACTCCGGCCTTGCCAATCCCGGGGGCGAGGAGTCTGTTGGGTTTCCACTGCATGGCCACCCGACTCTCGAAGCTGCTCGACCCTTCCCGCATCACGCTCGCGGTGCAAAACACGAAGCGCACCGCCGCGATCAATGAAGTGGCGCGCCTGCTCGAGACTCATCCCGACGTCGCCAATTTCCAGAATTTCTACAACGAGCTCCTGGCCCGCGAGCGTCTCGACACCACCTGCCTCGGCAACGAGATCGCCCTGCCCCACG
>JAMPXH010000169.1 GCA_023701285.1 Candidatus Didemnitutus sp. | reverse complement strand
AGTGCCAGACCGACCACGCCACGACGAAGGAATTGGTCGAGAAGATCCCGCGGATGCGCAGCGGCAGATTCGACACGCCCCACGTCGCCAGCGCCCCGCCGAGGCAACCGAGGAGCGCCCCCGCCACCAGCACCAGCCCGCCGAGCCAGAGGAACACCGCGAGGATGTCCGCCCGCGTGTAACCCATCGAGCGCAGGATCGCGATCTCGCGCGTCTTCTCGATCACCAGCATCGCGAGCGTGTTGAACATCCCCACCCCCGAAATGATGATGATCGTCGAAACCGTCACCGCCGACGAGTAACGCAGCGCGCGGAACACCTCCAGCCACGTCCGCTCGCGCACCTGCCACGGCGACACCGTGTGCACCAGCGCGCGCATCATCTGCGCCGCCTGCGCGGGCGCCTGCGCCGGATCGCGCAGGCTCACCTGCACGAACGAGGCGCCCGTCGGACGCTTGAGCAGCGAGCGCGCCTCCGGCAGATGCAGCAGCAACCGCGCCCGGTCGATCTCGCCCACCCCGGTCTCGAACACCGCGCTCACCTGATACCGGCGCACCTGCCCCGCGCTCTCCAATAGCAGCGTATCGCCCACAGCCACGCCCAGCCGCCCGGCCAGCACGCTGCCCACCAGCACGCCCGTCGGACTCTGCCGGAAAGTCGCCAGATCGCCCGCCACGATCTGCCGCCCCAAGGCCGACACCGCGAGGTGATCGTCCAGCGCGATGCCGAACACCCGCGCACTGTCCGTGCTCGTGCGGCTGCGCGCCATCGCGCCACCCTGCAACACCACCGACACGCCCGTGACCTCCGGGAATTCGCGCAGCGCCTGCACCACGCGCGCCGGGTGCTCGATGCCCGACACGTAGCGCCGGCTCTCCGCCTCGTATTCGCCCGCCGGCCCGCCGCCCTCCACCGTCACGGCGATCTTCACCGACGTGTCCTGCACACGGTCCTCCACCCGCAACGCGCCGTCCGTGCCCAGGATCGTCGCGATGAAAAACCGTTCGAAACCCGCCGTCTGCGCCTGCGTGAGCACGAAGAACGCCACGCCGCACGCCACACCCGTCAGGCTCATCGCCATCGCCCGCCCGCGGGCGGTGAGGAAACGCAGCGCGATTCTGAGCGTCGCCGGCATGTCAGCGTTGCTGCGTCCGCACCCGCTCGCCGGCGCGGAAAGTCTCCGGTGTCTCCACGATCACCAGCTCGCCCTCCTGCACGCCCTCGACGAGCTGCACTTCGCTCACGCTGGCGTAGCCGGGCACCACCGCGCGCGCCTGCACGCGACCCGCCTCGACCACGAACACCTGCCCGCCGGCCAGCGCACGGCGCGGCACGGTCAGCACATTTTCCCGCGTGCCCACGACGATCACCGCCTCGCCGCTCAGCCCCGGCACCAGCCGATCGGGCGCGATGTCGACCGCGAGGTGCACGGTGTAGCGCCGCGTCTCCGGGTCCGCCGCCGGCAACACCGCTTGCACGCGCGCCGTGAATTGCTCCGCACCATAACCGAGGAAGCGCACGCTGGCCGCCTGGCCCACGCGCACGCCCGCGAAATTCTCCTCCGCCACCCGCGCCTCAACCACGCGCGCAGCCGACAGCACGCGCGCCACCACCGCACCCGGCTCGATCAGGTCGCCAGGATGCGCCAGCACCTCCAGCACCTGTCCGTCGCCCGGCACCAGCAGCCGCGTCTGCGCGATCGCGCGCCGCTTCGCCGCCAACGCCGTCTCCAGCGCGGCGATCTGGCCGTCCAGCTCGAGCCGGCTCAGCTCCAGCTGCTGCTCCAGCTGCCGCACGGTGCGCCGCTGTTGCTCCACGTCCGCCGGCGCCACGGCGCCGTCCGCGAGCAACCGCTCGCTCTTCGCCAGCTGCTCGCGCGCCGTGGCCAGATCGAGTTCGCCGGCGAAACCCACCTCGAGCTTCCGCCGCGCCGCGGCGAGGTCGCGTTCCAGCGCGTCGCTTTGCAACCGTAGGTCGGCATCGTCGACTTGCAGCGCCTCGTCGCCCGCCCGCAGGCTCGCGCCGACGCGCAGCGCGCTGCCGCGCACGCGTCCGCCCGCCTCGCTGCGCAACTCCAGCAGGTATTCCGCGCGCACGTTCAGCGTGGCCGGCACGACCTCCACGATGCGACCGCGTTGCACGGGCACCACGACGGCCGTCGGCTTGCTCCACCACCACGCACCGCCGGCGACGCCCGCCAGGGCGAGCGCTGCGAACGCGAGAAAACGCCACGCTGAGTTGCTCATGGGAAATCGATGACCGGCGCCGCGACGCCCGTCGCCGCGGCGTGCCGCAAACCATACTCGGCCGACTGCAACAGCACGGCCAGCCGCGCCCGCACCGCGCCGATGCGCTGGCGCTCGTGCGCCCGCTCCACGCGCGCGAGTTCCTCGGCGGCGAGTTGACCGAGCCGGTGTTGTTCGCGCGCGCGCGTCAGTGCGGCGGCGGACAGATTCAACCGCGCCTCGACGATCGCCAGCTCGCGGCGACCGCGGTCGCATTCTTCCTGCTGGCGACGCAGGCGCTGGACGAGCAAAGCGCACGCCTCGTCGTAGGCCCGCTCGGCGCGCCGCAGCTTCACGCGCGCCTGCTGCACGGCCGCGCGGCTCAGGTAGCCGTCGAAGATCGGCCAGTGCAGCCGCAGGCCCACGTAATGGTTCGTCACGCCGTAGCGCTCACCCACGTCGACGGAGTAATTCACTTCCTCGAGCGACGTGCCCGCCGCGAGGTTGAGCTTGGGCCGCAAGCGCACGCGCTCGACCGCGTAAGCCAGCCGCGCCGCCTCCGTCTCCTGCTGCGCCGCCTGCAACGCGGCCGGGGCGGATGCACCATCTCCGGTCGCGCTAGGAGGAACCGGCAAAGGCGGCAAGGTGCCGAGCGCGACGTCGCTCGGCAGCTTTTCCACCGTGGCAGCCTCGCCACCGGTCAGCCGCAGAAAATCTTCGGTCGCCGCGGCGAACTGCCGCTCGGCGCGCTCCTGCTCGATCTCGCGCTGGGCCACGTCGAGCCGCTGCCATTCGAGCTGCTCCGTGCCGAGCTCGCCCGCCGTCGCGCTCCTCTCCGCCGTGCGCAGGCCGCGTCGCGCCGCCTCCAACTCGTCGCGTAGCACCGCGAGCTCGAGCCGCCGCACCGTGAGCTCCGCGTATTGGGCGCGGATCTCGAGCACGAGCGCGTTGCGCGCCTCCCTCACCTCGCCTTGCGCAAGCGCGCGCCGGATCTCGCCGATGCGCTTCTGGTTGGCCAGCGCGCCCCAATGATAGAGCGGCTGCTCCAACACGACGTTGTAGAAATACTTGAACCCCACCTCCGAGCCCGCGCGGTCGCGGCGCTCTTCGTAGCGCAGGTAACCGTCGAGATTCGCGCTGACCCGCGGCAACACCGCCGCCGCCGCGCTCAAGCGCGTCGCGTCGGCTTCGAGCAATTTCAACTCCGCGTCCACCGCCGCCGGCGCGCGCGTGAGCGCGTCGGCCACGATTTCACGCAACCCGGGCAAGGTCTGCTCCGGCAGACGCAGCAGATCAGGCTGCTGCTCTTGCGCCGTCGCGAGGACCGCCCACCCGCAGACCAGACTCACGAGCGCGAGCCGGCGCGCACCGCGTCGCCACAAGCCTCGTTGCGACAGCGCCGTCACGCCCAGTCGGACCGGCCCCGGCTCCGCGGTTGGCCCCGGGACAACGGGTGAAGGCTGCGGGGCGTTGGCTAAATTCATTCGGGAAAAGCGTTTGCCGAGCGACGCTGCCGGGTCAACTCAGGGAGCGCAATATTGACAATATTTCCAAAATTTCTTGGAAATTCCGTCCATCATGGCATCCGAGCCCAAATCTGCGGGGGAAGCGGCCGCAGTCGACCCGGCCGAATTGGAGCGCGACATCATCGCCTTCTGGATCCGGGTGGCGGCGCTGTTCGGGTATTCGCGGTCGATCGGCGAGATCTTCGGGCTGATCTTCCTCTCGGAGGCGCCGCTGTGCGCGGACGACATCGCCGAGCGCCTGAACATGAGTCGCAGCGGCGTCGGCCAGGGCTTGAAGACGTTGCAGGAGATCGGCGCGATCCGGCCCGCGCATCAACCGGCGAGCCGGAAGGAATATTTCCGCATGCAGACCGACCTCGGCGTGCTGGCCAAACAGATCCTGAACGCCCGGGTGTTCCCCACCTTGGAGGAACTGGCCGCGCAAAAAGCCGCGCTCGCGCAGCACGCCAAGACGCAGGGCTCACCGCACTTGATGCAGCGCTTCGACAAGCTGCAGCGCTGGCAGGAAAAGGCCGCGCCGGTGCTGGCCGTGCTCAAATCCCTCGCCTGAGCGGGCCCGCCGCCCGCGCCCCCACCCGCATCCATGTCGCCGACTCCGCATTTCCGCCAACAGGCCGAGCTCTGGTGGCAACTCGCCCGGCGCGACATCGCCACGCGCCACAAGGGCAGTTACCTCGGTCCGCTGTGGATGTTGTTGGGCCCGCTGCTGGAGTTCACGGTGTATGTGACGGTGTTCGGCCTGATCTTCCGCGGCAGCTACCACGTCGGCAGCGGCGAAACGCGCGCGACCTACGCGCTCGGCGTTTTCCTGAGCCTGACATCCTACCGCCTGCTGGCAGACACCATCGGCGCGGCCCCGTCGCTGATTGTGGGCCAGCCGAATTACGTGAAGAAGGTCGTCTTCCCGCTGCACCTGCTGCCGCTGTCGCATGTGACGGCAGCGCTCTACCGCTTCGGGGTCGGGCTATTGCTGTTTCTTGCCGCCTTCGTGGTTCTCGGACCAGGCGTCCATGCCACGAACCTCCTCCTGCCGATCGTGCTGCTGCCACTGGTGTTGATGGCGGTCGGACTCGCCTGGCTGCTGTCGGCACTGGGGGTGTTCCTGCGCGACATCGGGCAGGTGACCAATGTCGTGACGCTGATCCTGCTCTACAGCAGTGCCGTTTTCTACTCGGCCGGCACGGTGATGGAGAAGAGCCCGCTCGCGTGGTCGATCCTGCGCTTCAATCCTCTCGTGCACATCATCGAGTCCGCCCGCGCCGTCATGCTCTGGCAGAGCACGCCGGCATTTTCTTCGCTCGCCTACGCGTGGGTGGCCGCGCTGCTCATCTGCGGCACAGGCTTCTGGACCTTCCGCAAACTGCGCCCGTCGTTCGCCGACGTCGTCTGACCGCTCGATGAATACACCCGCCTCAGCTTCCGCGCCTACACCGGGCGACATTGCGATCGAGGTGACGCACGTCGCCAAGGTTTACCGCATCTGGCGCGACCCGGCGGCGCGCCTCAAGTATCCGCTGCTGCGCATGGCAGCCGACCTTCTCCCGCGCTGGCTCCAGCCCCCGGCACTCCGCCGCCGGGTAAAGCCGGAGGCAGGCCCGGGTTATTACCGCGATTTCTTCGCGCTGAACGATGTCTCATTCACCCTGCGGCGGGGAGAGACCGTCGGCATCATCGGCCGCAACGGCTCGGGCAAGTCGACCTTGTTGCAGATCATCTCCGGCACGCTGACGCCCACCCATGGCCGCACGCAGTGCCGCGGCCGCGTCGCCGCGCTCCTCGAACTCGGCAGCGGCTTCAATCCGGAGTTCACCGGTCGCGAGAACGTCTACCTCAACGGCACCGTCCTGGGGCTGAGCCAGTCCGAGATCGATCGGCGTTTTGAAGCGATCGCCGCTTTCGCCGACATCGGCGAATTCATGGAGCAGCCGGTGAAGACCTATTCGTCCGGCATGGCGCTGCGCCTCGCGTTCGCCGTGATCGCGCACGTCGACGCCGACATCCTCATCGTCGACGAGGCGCTCTCGGTCGGCGACGTGTTCTTCGTGCAAAAATGCATGCGCTTCCTGAAGGAATTCTGCCGGCGCGGGACGCTGCTCTTCGTCACCCACAACGCCTCCGACCTCACCGCGCTGTGCGACCGTGCCATTTGGCTGGAAGGAGGGACCGTGCAGGAAATCGGCCCCGCAGAGGCGGTGT